>NZ_JBVJYM010000036.1:0-73922 GCF_055600495.1 Streptomyces sp. NPDC038213 | reverse complement strand
CCGCCGAGCGGATCAGCGGCGTCATCTCCCTGGTCGCCGACGCCCAGTCCGGCATGTCCCTCCCCGAAGCGAAGGGCCGCGTCTACCACTTCGGCGCCGGGATCGCCGAACTCGGCGCCACCCTCGCCGCCGCGTGCGCGGTCGCCGACTATCGCGAGGCCGTCAGCGCCGCCAACGGCTGGGGGTCCTTCACCCTCGGCTCCCCCTGGCGACTGGTGAACGTCACCCTCGACGAGATCAACATGGTCCTCGGGGAGCACGCCCTGGTCCCGCCCGCGTTCCGCAAGTGGGTCACCGGCATGGTCGCCCGCCTCCAGCAGACCGGCCGAAAGTTCGGCTTCGGCATTCGGTTCGCCGGCCAGTCCATCCACGTCACCGACCTCGGTGACGCCGAGAAGATCCGGGCGAACGCGAAGCAGGGTCTCGTCTGGATGGGCCGGGTCAACTCGACCATGACCCAGTCGATGGCGTCCGACATGGTCACCGACGGCACCGAGATCCACGCCATCCGCCCCGTCTTCGGCAACGTCTCCGACGAGCTGATCGCCGCCTGGGACGGCAAGGAGACTCCGCCCGGTCCGGTCACCGCGGGCATGGCCTGGGGCCTCCAGGGCGGCCGCGCCGTCCTCATGCGGGTCTTCAAGGCCCTCAAGGAGAACAAGTCCTACCCGCACCTGATCCGGCTCTTCGAGTCGGCCCCCATCCCCGACTTCTCCACGGAGGAAGACCGCATCTTCCAGACCGCGTACGCCGAGGCCCTCGCCGCCGCTGAGCTGTTCCTCGCCGGAGAGGACAGCGACAGCGACGGAGACGGCGAGGGCGGCGGCAAGAAGACCAAGCGGCCCCCGGCCCCCGGCAAGGCCTCGATCCCCGCGCCGCCCAAGCTCCTCAAGAACGAGATCCTCGACGCCCTCGCCGACGGCAAGCCCCGCCGCACCCGGGAGATCCGCTCCGCGGTCGGCGTCGGCACGGACGGCGGACCGGCCTCCGGCTCCGTCGACAACACCCTCAGCAAGCTCCTCGAAGAAGGGCGGGTCTTCAAGCCCGGCCACGGCACCTGGGCCCTCACCCCGGAAGCCCCCGCCGAGGACTGACCCCCGGCACCACCGCCCCGCCAGGGCCCGGCGTACCGCCCGGGCCCTGGCCCCCGATGCCCCAAGGAGACCGAACCGTGAACGTCCACGACCCCGCCGGCGCCCGCCCGATGACCGAGACCGAAGCCGAAGCCCGCGCCGAACAGCTCATCCGCGAGGCCTACCAGACCTCGTTCCGCGACGACACCCCCCGCCCCGCCATCGGAACCACCCCGCCCGTGCCTCAGCCCGGGCGGCCGCCTATGTCCCAGGGCGCCACCGATGCCAGCGTCCTCATGCTCGCCGGAGCCGGGGCCGTGTCCATGGTCAGCGTGTCCGCCGGAGTCCTGATGTACCTGTCCCAGTACGCCGACCCGGTCGTCTGCGGCATCGTCCTCGGCGCCCCCACGGTCGTCGTTCTCGCGCTCTGCCGTCTCGTCAGCCGCGCCAAAGAGGCCGTCGCCGCCGCCCCCGCCGAGATCCACAACCACTACACCGGGCCCGTCGATCAGCGCAGCATCACCACCAGCACGAACACGACCACGAAGGGCATGATCGCCCGCACCCGTAACGACATTCGCAAGTAGCCCGAGCGAAAGGAAGCCACCGTGCTCCGCATCATCACCGCCCGCACCAACCGTCAGCTCAACCGCCAGATCATCGACCTCAGCGACCGCTCCGAATCCCACCGACGCCGACACCTGGAGGCCGAGCAGCGCATCGAGCGCGCCCTCGAACTCCTCGACGGCCAGGACAACGACCTGACCCGCCAGTTGCGGGCCGCACTCAAGGGGGAACAGCGGTGACCACGACCCTCCAGGCGGCCGAGACCGTCTTATCCCGCGTCCTCCAGGCCCACGGCGAGACGTGCGGCTGCGAGGGGGCCTGCGGCAAGGACCACTCCGGCGGCCGCTGCGGCAAGCCCAACCAGATCGGCAAACCCAAGCTCCACGCCGCCCCCTACCCGCCGCGCTCCACCGACGCGGAGAACATCGCCGCCCCGCTGGACCAGCTCCGCCCCTGGTGCGGACCGTGCTGGCGCCAGGCCACGGAGCGGGTGCAGCAGGGCGCCGCCGAAGCGCGCCGCCAGGAACTGGAAGAGGCGCAGCTCGGCCTCTTCGACGTCGAAGAGGCCTGACTGCGAGGCCGCAGCACCACAAGCCCAGATGCGGGGGCGGCCGGACGTCTGGCCGGATGCACCGTCCGCCCCCACGCTCCCCGTCCAGAGCAGAACCGAGGAGAGACACCAGCATGAACCATCGAGCCACCGCCTTCGCCGCCGCGTACGCCCTCCTGCGGGCGGCCGCCGACTACGCGGACCACTGGGGCCAGTCCGACTTCGACGCCCAGGCCAAGGCCGCCACCGACGACGCCCCCGTCACTTACACCTACGAGAACGGGCCCACCGTCACGGTCGGCACCCGAGGCGGCCGCCACGCCTGTGCTCACCACGTGATCCAGTACACCGCCACGCAGGGCCTGGTCCTTCTGGCCGGCGCCCGCGTCCTCGGCCTCCGCCTGCACCCCGCCGCCGTCGCGGCCGCGCTCGCCGTCTCCGGGCTGACCCACTACGTCGCCGACAGGCGAGTGCCCCAGGGCCTCCTGCACCGCCTCGCCAAGGCCAGCGGCAAAGAGCGCTTTTTCAAGCTCGCCGACCACGGCATGAACGGCGCGTACTGCCTTGACCAGAGCTGGCACCACAGCTGGGAAACCCTGGCCGCCGCGGTCGTCAGCTGCGGCGCCCGCCTCGAAGCCACGCACTGACACAGACAAGGGCGGGCCCCCATCCGCGGATGGGGGCCCGCCCTTTCTGCGTTTCCGGACCTATGCGGCCGGGGTCTCCGCCTCCTCGGAGGCCGGGGGCTCGGCCGCCTCAAGTGCGGAGGGGCCTTCCGTGAACGAGACGGCCACGCCTCCAGCCTCGGCCAGCGACTCGATCAGAGACCGCAGCGCGGGGATCGTACGTTCCGGATCGTGTGCCAAGGCGGCCTGGATCGTGGTGGGGTTGAACGTCTTGGCGGCCCTGACGAATGCCTTCGCGGCCTTCGCTGCGTCCGTGACGGCAGCCGGGGGCGCCCCCTCTGCCTCAAGGGAACTGAGGTACACCAGCACCGCTTCTTCGGTCTTCGCCTTGTGTCCGACCGCTTCCCGCGGAAGTGCCTCGACGGCACCCTCGACGTGCGCCGCCGTCACCTTGGCGCCGATGACCTTGATCAGCGCCAGGTACAGGTACGTCGCCGCTTGGATGCCGTGTTCCTCGGCCAGCGTGACCAGCTCCCAGGCCTGCCCGTACCTCAGCTTTTTGGAAACAATTGTTTCCAATCCGCCGCCGGGCTTCGCCGTGTGGAGGGCTTCCGCGATCCGCCAGGTCCGGATCAGCTTGCCTGCGTACTGCGGGGTGATGTCCCAGCGCTCTTGGGTGTACTCCTCGAAGGTGTCGAACTGCTCGCGGTACAGCTTGGCGTCCCGAACCACCTGGAGTGCCTTGCCGGCCGCGAAGAAGGCCAGGTTCAGGTTCTCGATCGCGGACTCGCACTTGAGCAGCATGTCCTGCTCCTGCGCGATGAGCGCCGGGGTGTCGGTGAGCTGTTTGGTCGGCAGCTTGTCAGAGGCGCCGAGCACGCGAGCCAGCTGGATTGCGTTGTCGGGACGCCCCGGTGCTGCCGGTGCCCCGCCTACGTTGATCGGCTTGCCCATCAGAGCATCTGCTCCATCGTCAGGGCCACACGCATGAAATCCTCGCGGCCGTTCAGTGCGGTACCGCTCATCCTGTACTCGGTGACCAGCGTGCCGTTCTCGTACGCGTGCTCGTGGAGGGTGTAGCGGCGGATCGGGTCGGCGACCCGCGGGTAGTTCCGCTGGTCGATCCAGGCCTTGACCTTGTTCAGCTGCTTTTCTCCCTTGTCCTTGCCCGGGTCGTGCATGTTGATCACGACGAGGAAGGGGATGCCCCGCGGCTTGAGGACGCGCTCGATGGTGAACTCGCACTCATCCCACGTGATCTTCGACGGGGTGATGGGGACGATGGCCAGGTCGGCCACGTCCAGTACCTCGCGCAGGGCGTCGGCGGTGCGGCTCTCCCCGAGCGGGTCCGCGCCCCACTCTGCATCCGGGTCGATGTCCAGGAAGCCGGGGGTGTCGACGATGATGCGCCGCCGGTCGGGGTCGTCGATGATGTTCGGCAGGATGCCGAGCTTGCTCTTGGTCACGACGTAGTCGAAGGGCAGCGCCTCTTCGCGTACGCCTGCGCACCACTTCTCCAGGGTTCCCTGAACGTCGATGCCAGCAGCGACGATGGGCGCGCCCGTCGCCTCGTCCGCGTTGGACATCACCGCTGAGCGGCCCGCGCACGCGGCCACGTTGACGGCGATGGTGCTCTTCCCGGCGCCGCCCTTCTGCTGGATGACGACGATCACCTTCGCCGTTCTGGTCCCAGCGCGAGCCGCCGTGTCTACGGCTGATTGGAGGGTTGTGGTCATTCTGGCGCCTTCCGTGATTTCACCGCCGGATTGCGGTTACTCGGATCGCCGCACAGCTTGCCAGACGATGGCGGCGGCGCCGCGCACCGCACCCGAACGAGGCGCGCAGACCTGTTCGGGGCGAATGGAACGGACTGGAAACAATTGTTTCTAGCGGGCCGGGGTGCCGGGGAGTTCGGGCTGGTGTTGCCCTCCGGCTCGATCGATGCCCGCTCGAAGCAAGTCGCCCGTCGTGAGCACCCGTTGACGTAGTCGGTCCCGGATCTCCAGCGCGGACTGCGGCGCGGAGGGCTGCCCCGCCGCCGCGAGCAGTGCCAACTCGGTAGGGATGTCGTGGCGCTCTGCCTCGCGCAGCGCGACTTCGACGCCGTCACCCCATCGGTCGGCCCAGTCCTGAAGAGCTTCCACAGCTTCCTTGCTTGTCCAATAGGCGGCGCGGCGGACCGTGTCGCCGAGGTCGTGGGGCAGATTCACCGAGATGCGGTCCGTGTATCCGCCGACGCCCATGGGCTGGCTCGGCGGGGTGCCCCAGCGGCGGCCGGGTGCTTCGAGCTCACCCTCGGGTGGCTCCGGCCAATCACGGTCCAGGCCTCGGGCCTGTAGTTCCTCACGAACGGCCCGCGTGACGATGTCGTCCCTGGTGCCTCCGAACTCCCCGGTCCGCCGCATCCTGGCGGCCTCCACCCGGATCTCACGGCGCACGGCGGCGGCCGCACGCCTGGGCATCCCAGGCGCGAGCCGTTCCCGCCGGCGGTCGGCAATCCAGGCGTCCTCGCGGTCACGCTCATCCTTGGCGTGCTGATTGAGCCGCGCCAAGGACTCCTCGGTCACGGCTACGTGGAACTTCATCCTCACCATCGCCATTGGAGAAATGTAGCCAGATAACGTCACGCTTCCGTGCGCGCGCTCGGTCCGGCGGCCGCGCCGACGGTCCGGGAACTAAATTCGGTTGCTTCTGAGTCGATATGGTCGTCGAGTAGGGATCATGTACGTCTGCCGCCGGCCCCGGCGGTCCTGGGTGATGCTGCCCCGGGCAGGAAGGGTGCCGACGGCGCAGGAGCGGGCGGTCGCGCCCGGCTTCTGAACGCCACGGGGGAGTAGCACCATGCCGAACCGCACCGACCACCTGCCCTACCTCCAGGCCGCCGTCGCGGAGCTCGAAGACATCGGGCTGACCGTGCTCGGGTCCGCCGTGACCGGGCGCCCGCCAGCGGTGCGGACCGCGGTGGTGACGTTGGCGCCGCCGGAGAGCGGCCCGTACGCCGACGAGGACGAGGACATCGAGCTCGCCTGGGACGAGTCCTTCGGATGGGTGCTGAGGCTGCCCGCGGAGGCTGGGCTGAGTGACTGGTTCATGGGGGAGGACCTGGTGCCCGGGCCCGCGCGGATGGCGCGCTGGGCCGACATGGTGCTGAACCACCCCGGGCTGACCCCGAGCCGGGAGGACGGGCCGCAGCGTCTGCCCGAGAGCGACGACGACGCGTTCGAGGCGCGGCTGTCCGCCTACGCGTCTTCCTGACGCGCTGCTGCCCCTTCCTCCCGACCGCCCCATGGGGCCGTCGGCGCTGAGGCTGCGCCGGGCCCCGCTGCTTGGAGAACGACATGGCCACTGTCGATACCCCGGTCGCCCCTGCCCCCGAACCGTCCGGACCCGAGTCCCGTCTCGGGCCGATCGGCCGCGCCCGCGCCAGCGTGGAGGCGATCGAGATCCTGCTGCGGCTGCGTGAGGACCAGACCGCCCCTTCCGAGGAAGACCTCCGCGTGCTGCGGAACTGGCCGGGCTGGGGCCCGCTGGCCCCCGCCCTCGCGCCGGACCGGGAAGGGACCTGGGCCGAGATTGGCGAGCAGCTGCAACGGCTGCTGACCCCGCGCGAGTACCGGCAGGCGGAGCAGGGCACCCCGACCGCGTACTACACCCCCGACCGGATCGCCCAAGCTGCCTGGTCCGCGCTGCGGGACCTCGGCTTCGACGGCGGGCGGATCCTCGAACCGGGCTGCGGCGCGGGCACCTTCATCAACCACACACCCGACGGGCTCGATGTCCGCTGGTTCGGTGTGGAGCGCGACCCCACGACCGCGGGCATCGCCGCTCTTCTCCACCCGGCCGCCGAGATCATGAACGCCCGGCTCCAGGACGCGGCCCTCCAGTCGAACTCCGTGGACGCCGTCCTCGGCAACGTGCCGTACGGGAACTTCGCGGTGCACGACAAGACCGCGCCGAAGGCGGTCACGGACTCCATCCACAACTACTTCATCTGGCGCTCGGTGCAGGCGATGCGGCCGGGCGGCGTCGCGATCCTGCTGACCTCCCGCTACACGATGGACAGCCAGGACGATGCCGCGCGGCGCGCCATCGCCAAGCACGCCGACCTGCTCGGCGCGATCCGCCTGCCCAACGGCGCCCTCGCCGAAGGCGGCACCGGCGTCCTCGCGGACATCCTCATCGTCCGCCGGCGCGACGCCGAGGGGCCGATCGACGAGAGCTGGATGGGCACCAGCGGCGTGCCCGGCGTCTCTGACCAGGAGTGCAACGACTACTTCCTCAGCCACCCCGAGCACGTACTCGGCGAGTGGGCCGAGGGCCGCGCCCCGCGCTACGGCCACACCCTGGCGGTGAAGGCCCCCGAGGGCCAGGACCTCGACGCCGCGCTGGCGGAGGCCTTCACCGGCATCACCACCGCGGCCCGGGCCGCCGGCCGGGAGTGGAACGTCGCCGCCGCAGCCCAGCCCTGGACGCTCGACAGCCTGCCCTTCCCGGTCCGCGAGGACGGCCGCAAGGAAGGCTCCTTCCACCTCGTCGACAACAGGCCGCACGAGGTCATCGACGGCGAACTCGTCGCGGTCGAGCGCGCGGGCAAGGAACTGCCCAAGCTGATCCGGCTGCGCGACGCCACCCTGGCCCTGATCGAAGCCGAGACCAACCACGACACCCCCGACGAGCGGCTGGAGCCGCTGCGCGAGGAGGTGAACCGGCTCTACGACGCCTACGCCCGCGTCCACGGCCCGATCAACCGCTACACCCTCGCCCAGGGCGAGGTCGACGAGGAGACCGGCGAGCGAGCCGTCTCCCGCCGCTACCCCCGCCTCGGCGGGTTCCGCCGAGACCCCGACTTCGTCGCCGTCCTCGCCCTGGAGGACTTCGACGACGAGACCCAGACGGCCGACAAGGCGCCGCTCTTGCTGCGCCGGGTCAACAAGCGGATCGAACGGCCCACCTCGGCCTCCTCACCCGAGGAAGCCCTGTCGCTGTGCCTGAACTTCCGCAACAAGGTCGACGTCGGCGTCATCGCCGGGCTCCTGTCTATCGAGCACGACCAGGTCGCCGACGCGCTCGGCGACCTCGTCTTCGCCGACCCCGACACCGGCGAGCTGCTGACCACGGGCGAGTACCTGTCCGGGCCGGTCGTCGACAAGCTGGAGCGCGCCGAGTTCCTGCTCGGCCAGGGCCGCGACGACCTCCAGCGGCACGTCGATGCCCTGCGAGAGGTGCAGCCCGAACCGCTGCCGCCGGAGGACATCAAGGCCAAGCTCGGCGCCCCGTGGATCCCCGTGGAGGACGTCAAGGCCTTCGCCGAGGAGATGCTGGGCACCCCGGTCGAGATCATCCACGTGGCCAAGACGGCGACGTGGAACGTCGACACGCCTATGACGATCCCCGAGGCCGCGACCAGCGAATGGGGCACCAGCCGCGTCAACGGCTTCGAGCTGCTCGACCTCGCCCTGAACGGCCAGTCCCCGAAGGTCTACGACACCTTCCGCACCCCCGAGGGAGGCTCGAAGCGGGTCCGGAACGACAAGGAGACCCTGCTCGCCGAGACCAAGATGGCCGACCTGGCCCGCCGGTTCGCGAGCTGGACGTGGGAGGACCCCGACCGCGCGGAGCGCCTGGCCGCGGACTACAACCGCATCTTCAACTCCACCGTCCTGCGCAAGCACGACGGCTCCCACCTGACCGTCGACGGCCTCGACCCGAACTTCAACCCGTACGACCACCAGTGGGACTTCGTCCAGCGCGTCCTGACCGCGGAAGAGGGCTCGCTGTGCCCGTACCCGGTCGGCGCCGGCAAGACGGCCACGATGTTCATGACGGCGCTCAAGCTCAAGCAGCTCGGCCTGGTCAACAAGCCGATGATCGTCGTCCCCAACCACCTGCTGGAGCAGATCTCCCGCGACGGCAAGAAGCTGTTCCAGGGCGCCAACATCCTCATGGCGGGCAAGAAGGACCTCGCCGACGCCCGCTCCAGGATGCTGTTCGCGGCCCGCTGCGCCACCGGCGACTGGGACGCGATCGTGATGACCCACAGCTCCTTCGGGCGCCTGGGAGTCCACCCGGTCACCGAGGCGACCTACCTGGAGGAGCTCGCCAACGCCTACCGCGAGGCCCTGAGCGCGGTCGACGGCGATGACGCGAACCAGCGGCGCATCAAAGAGATCGCCAAGATGGTCGACCGGTTCGACGCCCGCGCGAGCGACCTGCGCTCCAAGGCGACGGACGCCGGGGTCACGTACGAGAACCTGGGCGTCGACTTCCTCCAGATCGACGAAGCGCACCTGATGAAGAACCTGGCGCTGCCGGCCACCACGGAGGGCATGTCGCTCGGCAAGCCCTCCAAGCGGGCCACCGACCTCGACCTGAAGATCATCACCACCCGCGAGCGCACCGGTCAGGACAACGTCGTCGCGCTCTACTCCGGCACGTTCATCTCGAACTCGGTCCGCGAGATGTTCGTCTTCAAGCACTACACGATGCCCAAGCGCCTGGAGAAGATGGGCCTGGCCAGCCCGGACGCATGGGCCGCGAACTTCATCCACTTCGAGAGCAGGCCCGAGGTCGGCGTCGACGGCGTCTCCTTCCGCCTCAAGCGACGTCCGGTGGAGTACACCAACGCCGACGAAGCCATCGCCATCTTCGCGGAGGTCGCCGAACTCCGGCCGAAGGACTCCTTCAAGATCAAGCGCCCGAAGCGGGTCGACCGTTTCGTGGAGATCGAGGCCACCCCCAACCTCGTCAGCTACGTCAGCGGCATCTCCGACCGCATCGACCGCATCCAGGGCGGCAAGGTCAAGCCCTGGGAAGACAACATGCTCAACGTCATCACGGACGGCCGAAAGGCCGCCCTTGACCTAGAGCTGGTCGGCGTCACCCCGGACGGCCCCGGCAAGGCCGGAGCCATCGCCGAGAACGTCCTCGCCGTCTACGAGCGCACCAAGGACCTCAAACTGCCCGACGACCCCGAGGGCGTCGCCGGCGGCTTCCAGGTCGTCTTCTGCGACCTGGGCACCCCCAGCAAGAAGAAGGGCAGCCAGGTCTACGGCAAGGTCCGCCGTCAGCTGATCGACGGCGGCATCCCGCGCGAGCGGATCCGCTTCATCCACGACTACAACAGCGACCTGGCCAAGGAGCAGCTGTTCACCGACTGCCGCGCGGGCAAGGTCTCGGTGCTGTTCGCGTCCACCGAGAAGGCGGGCGTCGGCACCAACGTCCAGACCCGCGGCGTCGCCCTCCACCACGCCGACCCGCCCCACAAGCCCGCCGAGTGGGAGCAGCGCGAGGGACGGCTCGACCGCCCCGGCAACGGGCTCATCGACCTCGACATGGAAGTCGAGTTCTACCGCTACCTCGCGAAGAACTCCTTCGACTCCTTCATGTTCCAGCAGCTGGAGCGCAAGCAGCGGCCCATCGTGCAGATCCTGTCCGGCCAGAAGGTCGGCCGCGTGATCCAGGAGATCGACCCGGTCGGCGCGGGCTTCGGACAGGCCAAGGCCATCGTCGCGGGCAACCCGCTGCTGCTGGAGATGGCCGAGGTCAACGGCCAGCTCGGCGTCCTGCTCAACGCCGCCGACGGCCACCGGCAGGCCCAGAGCCGCATGAAGCGCAAGGTCGAAGTCCTCGACGAGCAGATCGTCAAGGCCGAACGCTCCCTGTCCGGCATCCAGACCATGGCCGACGCGCTGACCGGAGCCAGCGACGACCTGTGGCGCACCGCCGACGGCCGCCTGGTCGACGCCGACGACGTCCCCGCCGCGCTCGCCCAGTCCGCCCAGGGGGCCAAGTCCCGGCTCGACCTGTCCGACGGCTACCGCTGGCGCGGCATCGAGGTCGGCTTCACCTTCCACCGCCGCCAGCAGTTCGGCGGCATGGCCTACGAGTCCTACGCGCACCTGGTCGCCGGAGACCACGAGATCGACGTGCGGCTCAACCTGTCCTGGTTCGGCAAGGGCCAGACCTGGCGCATCGCCAAGGCGATCGGTGAGGAAGCCGACAAGGCGATGACCGCGCCCGACGAGCTCCGCCAGAAGGTCACGAAGTGGCAGGCTCAGCTGGAGGACACCCGGTCCCACATCGGCCGCCCCTTCGACCGGCACGCCGAACTGGAAGCCGTCCGCGAGCGCCGCGCCGCCCTGGAAGAGGCCATCGCCGCCGGGGCGGCCGACTCCGGCCGCGAGAACACCGGCACCGGCCCGCAGTTCGAGCCCGGCGCCGCCGGCACGGAGATGACCGAGGCGGAGATGGCGATGCACGACGCCGCCGTCATGGTCGGCATGATGGGCGGCTCCGCCGTCGTCCGCAGCGAGGGGCAGATCGTAGGAACCGTCCGCCTCGCCCCCGGCCCCGCACCCATCGATGAGCCTCCTCGACCCCACCTTGAGAACTCCGACCGGTTCTTCGAAGCCCTCAGAGCCGTCACCGACGCGGGGCTCGCCGACTCCGACGTGGTGCGGTGGGCGCAGAGCGACACCGACGACAGCGCGTTCGTCGGGGCCTTCGGCGAGTGGACCCGGGCCTGGGTGGAGCAGCGGTACGCCGACGATGCCAGCGACCGGCCGGACTGGGTCTACGCCTACCTCGACGATCGCGCCTACGCCTCACGGGACGTACTTCACGGGCAGGCCGCGGCCGCCGTCCGGCAGCAGGCCCGTGCCCTCGCCGACCCCGCCCCGGATCCGGCACAGACAACGACGACCGCCGCCGACGCAGCCCAGCAGGCGCAGCCCGCGCCCGAGATGGTCAAGATCGCAGCCGTGCTGCGGTACTACGAGCCGCTCTTCGAACGGCACGGCCTGACCGGCGCCGCCGCGGCGGCGAACTACGTCACCCGCCCCGGCTACGGATACGAGTACGACCCCGACAACCCTCTCCCCGACCTCGCCGCACGCATCGGGGAGGCCTCCAACCGAGCCCTGGGCGTCTTCCGGACGGGCCCGAACCCCAACGAGCGGGTGATGTACGACGTCGGCCGGGCCCGACAGCAGGCCGGGCACCTGCTCGGCGACGTCTCGATGACCCTGGTCAACCTGATGACCACCGGCGCACTCGAAGGCGCCGGCGACGTGGACGTGGACGCGATTCTCGCGGCCCCGCCCGGCACGGTGGTCGATCTGCCACCCCTCAACTCCGCACCGCCCACCGAGCGCACCGTCACAGAAGCCGGAACCGGCGCGGCACCCGCCTCGCCGACCCCGGAACCCGACTCGGCACCGCAGCCCGCGGCCGCCGCCCGGAGGCTGACCGACCCGCAGCTGTGGGACGAAGGCCTGCGGACCCTCCTCGACGGAGCCGCCGGCGTCGAGCGGCTGGAACAGGCCGCGCGCGCCAACGACGCCCCCAACTTCGCCATCGTCTTCGCCGACTGGGCCGAGGACTGGCTGATGGACCAGCACACCGGCCCCTCGGCCGGGTGGCCGGAGTGGGCCCGCCGCTACTTCGGCGCGGACGAGGAGGCCTACCAGGACCGCGAGCAGCTGCACGCGGCGGCGGCCACCGCCCTCTACGACCAGCTGCGGGCCGCCACCGAGACCCCGGCCCCGGCCCCGGCTCCGGGCCCGGCCCCGGCCCCGGCCCCGGCGGCCGACGCGACCCCGGCGCCCGGGCCCGCGCCGCTCCAGAGTCTGATCGACGGCTTCGGCGGCAGGGCGATGGTCGGGCACATCAGCGGCCCGCAGGCGGCGCGCACCCACCAGTCCGCCGGATGGGCCATCCGGGCCGTGCTCAGCGAAGAGCAGATGCTGGACCTCGTCAGCGCCGTCGCCGTGGACGGCCAGCCGCCCAGCGCCGCGCCTGACGCCGTCCCGACCGAGCGGGTCCGCGAATGGATCGCCGAGCAGCAGCAGGCCCCCGCCGCCGCGTACTACGCCGACACCTCCAGCTCGCTGCCGCCCGCCCTGCGCGGCAACGGGGAGGTGCAGGTGTCGACGAACGCGACCGGGCTGAGCATCGCCCAGCGGGACGTCTCCACCACGATCCTGTGGGAGGAGCTCCCGGCCTGGATCGACGCCGCCGTCGCCCACGACACCGCCACCCGCTCGCCGTCCCTGCCCGCGTGGGCCTACGGCCGTCTCGATGCCGAGATCCACTTCCGCCGCGACACGGAGACCGATGCCCGCGCCGGGGCGCTCGATGCCCTGTACGCCGCCCTGCGCGAGGGCCCGCCGCCGAGCGACGAGCAACTCGCCGCATCCCGGGACCGGTACGGGCCGCCGCCGGCGCCCGCCGCGCAGGACACCGACACCACGCAGACCCAGACGGACCCGCCCGCGCCGAACGCGGAACCCGAGCCGGAGCCCGAGCCCGAGCCGCTGCCCACCGAGCCGGTGCCGGGCGCCGAGGGGTACACGTACCTGGAGACTGGCCGGACGGTGACGCTCTACGACAGCACCGGCGAGCAGGTCGGCATCGCGAAGTGGAGCTACACCAAGTACCAGCACCTGGGCGACGTCCAGGGCGACACCGTCCGCGGCACCGACGAAGCCGCGGTCGTCGCCAAGCGCATGGCCAACCACCACGCCGTCGTCTACGGCGCCGACGTCCACCGTCCCGCCCTCGACGACCAGGGCCGTGACCCGGTCTGGATCCTGCACAACGGCAGCGACACCCTCGTCTACGGCATCAGCCCCGAAGACAAGACGGCCGTGGCCGCGCTGTGGACCGGCGGCGGCTTCAAACAGTCCCGCAAGGTCGGCGGCTACTACCTGCCCCGGACCTGGAAGGAGCCCACCCGCAAGGGCCGCGTCGACACCGCCGTGCGCGTCCTGGCGGCCGCCGGCCGGACCGTCGTCGTCTACGCCCGCCGCGACGAGCGACAGCAGGCCCCCGCGGCGCCCGTACGGCTGCCGGTCCTCGACGTCACCCCGCCCGAACTCGATCAGCTACCCACCTTCTTCGACGCTCCGCCGTACGCCGATGAAGCCGAGATCTCGCAAGGCGTCGACCGCATGGCCGACGCCTACGGGCGGTGGAGCGAGCAGCCCACCGTCCAGGCCTACATCCAGCAGGACTACGACGCCCGCCCCGACGGGTTCGGCACGCTGGACAACCCCATCGCCGAACTCCGCGTCGCCTACGCACGAGCGGAGGGCGCCCTGCGCGGCGAAGCGCTCGGCGGCGCGGACGAGATCCTGCGCCGCATCCACGCCGTCGCCGCCTGGAGCCAGGCGCTGGAGCCTGCGGTCGAGACGGAACTCCTCGCCCCGCTCCAGGAGCTCTACGCGGCCGCGCACATGCTCGCGGCGCGCACCCAGGCAACCATGGCGGAGCTCGCCCGGCAGGCAGAGCAGCCTGCCCCGGCCGCCGAGGGCGCCGCCGACCAGGCGGCACCCGAGACTCCCGAAGTGCAGCCCGAGCCGGTCACCGGGAACGATCCTCAGCCCGCTCCCGGCGAGACGCCGCCCGCGGCGGCTGCGCAGGCGGGGAGCGGCGAGGAACCCGGCACTACGGCCGAGCCCGCGGCCGGGGGCCCCGCCGAAGGGGGAACACCCCCCTCCGAGGCCTCTGAGACGGGCGAGGCGGCCTCCACGGCGCCCGGCAGCGGTAATGCCTCGACCCCGGCGCCGGAGGCCCCTCCTGCCGCTGAGACGGCTCCGGCCCCCGCGGAGGCGGCCGAAACGGGCTGGGGGTTCGTCGACGGCGAGTCCATCCAGTACACGGGCCAGGGCGACGGCCGCTACGCGGTCACCCTGCCCGGGGCCACCTACCTCCTCTACATGCCCTCGGTCGAGTACCGCCGTACCAAATACTCCGTCGCCCGGGACGATGCTCCGGTGGGCCAATCACCCCGACGACTGCGGACCTTCGACGACCCGACCGAGATCGTCCCCTGGCTCCGCAACCACGCCTCTCGCGAGCAGACCGGGTACACCTTCCGCGACGGCGCCTGGGCCGAGACACCCGCCCAGGACGAGCCTGCGCCGACGGAGCAGCCTGAGGAGGACGGACAGCTGGGGCTGTTCGGAGCTCCCCAGGACGCCCCCGGACCGCAACCGCCCGAGACGAACACCACGGCTCAGCCCGACCCGTCGCCGGCCGTACAGACACCGCCCGCTCCGGCCCCCGCCCCCAGCGTGCCGTCGGCCGCCCCGGAGGTGACGCCGCCCCCGGCCGACGAGGACGCGTTGGGGCCGGTCGTTTCCGACGAGTTCTCGGTCCTCTACGCGGCCTACCAAGGCCTGGTGGCCCGATCGGCAGGGACGGGTGACCCCGCCCGATTCACCCTCGGGCGCAACGGCGTCCTCGCCGACCCCGACACCGTCCACAGGCTGATGGACAGCGGCCTGCTGGAGTACGCCGAGGAGACCACTGCCTCGATCACCCCGGCTGGCCGGTACCACCTGGCCGCCCTGGCCGAGGCGGGCCGCGACGAACCGGGCGTGGGAGACCGCGTGCTCCTCGTCTCCACCGGCCTCGTGGGTGTCGTCGGCGGCTACGAGACCACTGGGCAAGGAGTCAGGAGAGCAGAGGTCGTCTTCGACCGTGAGGGGTGGCCCGACGGCTGGGACCTTGCCGTCGGTCCCCTCTACCTGACCACGCTCGAACCCGCGGTGATGGACGCGGAAGAGGCCGCGCAGCGGTATCGCCGGGCGGTCCTACGGCAGTTCGCCGGCACACTCACCGACCCGACCCTGCGCGACGACGCCCGGTCGGCCTTCGTACGGGCCGCGCTGGCCTCGCCCGAACTGGCCCGGGCGGCACAGGAAGGCCACCCCGACGACTTCGTCCCGGCCGTCGCCTCATGGATGAGCGAGTGGGCCACGCAGCAGTGGGCGGACGTACCGGAGGACGAGCAGCCAGCCTGGGTGCCCATCTTCTTCCGGGCCTCCGACGACGCGGTCAGCGACCGCAACGGCCTGTACGTCGACGTCGCGGCCGCCATCCGCTCCGACCTTCGGCAAAGGCCACGGGAAGGCCTTGAGGTAGAGGGCCGCCGCCTCGCGCCCCGCTGGTTCGAGTACACGATCGAGGGCCAGACGTACCGCGCTGCGCTCCTGCCGGACGAGCTGTCCCGCGGACGGCTTGGCACGCTCAGCACCGTCATCGTGGACGAGCGCAACGAACTCGTCGGCCGCTCCTTCGGGCTGCCCAGCGACGGTGAGATGCGCTGGATCCACACCAACCCCGGCGTGCCGAGCCCGTCCGTCATGGGCTGGCTCCGGCTCGGCGGTGAGGTGATGTGGCCGCCGTACAGCGCCGAGGAGAGGACCCACATGCAGGCGGGGCCGCCCGCCGAGCAGATGTCCTTCGATCTCGACGCCGGGCCGTCCGAAGAGGCTCCGGCGGAGGAGGAAGACGAGGACCTGGTCGACACCACCGAGAACGGGGACGAGGACGACCCGGAGTACGAGGTCTTCGTGCCCGGCGAGGACACGCGGACCACGACGACCCCGGAACCGGTCGTGACCCCGGACCCCGTCGACCCGCAGGCCACGAACACGGAGGGGGACGCCGAGCAGCAGGACACGGGGTCCGCCGCGGCGGACGGGCCCGCATCCGACACCCCGGCGCCGGAGCCGGTCCGAGGGCCGATGCTCACCCTCGGACTCCGCGAAGGACCTGAGGGGCAGATCGTCGCCCGGGTGGAAGCGGGCGACGGCGTGCACGCGCTCGTGCTGCCCGGCATCTCGACGGCGGACGTCCCCGGCCTGGCCCTGCCGGTCACGGTGGAGACGCCCATGCTGACGCGCGCCGCCCAGCTGGCGGAGCAACTGGTCTCCGACGACGAGACCGAGGCGTGGCTCGGGGAGCACCTGCCCACCGGCCCCCTCGCCGCGGCCTGGAGCAGCGATCGGGTGCGCGCCGTGCTCATCGTCGTGGTGCGCGACAGCCTGCGCGACGACATGGCGCCCAGCGTGGAAGACGTCGCCACCTGGCTGGTGGGCACGGCTGCCGAGAACGAAGGTCTCCTCCGTGCCGCGCACACCGCCGGCCCGGACGGCTTCGGCGCGGCCTTCGCCACGGCGGCCGACTCCCTGATCGCCGACGGCGGCTCCGAGCACCTGCTGTGGACCTACCTCGGCGGGGACGGAACCCGCCGGACCGAAGTGCTCACCCTCGCCACACCGGAGGCGTACGCGCAGCTGATCGCCCTCCCCGCCCCCGGCGATGCACCGACGGCCCCGCCTCCCGCCCCGACAGCACCACCACAAGATGCCCCGGAGGACTCCGAGATGGCCACACCCGCCCAGCCCGACGAGGACCCCGCGCGCACCGACAGCGCCACTCCGGTTCCGCCGACGCAGCCCGCTCCCGAGCCTGCACCCGAAGCCTCACCGGCCGCGCAGCAGGACCCCGCCGACGACTTCGAGGTTGAAGAACCGCCCGAGCCACAGCGCCGCACCACCTTCTTCGACTTGCCCAACTACGACGGGCACCGGGTGTCCCTGTCGGGCTGGGACGGGATGGCCGACGATGCCGGAGAGCTGCGGCGCGAAGGTCCGGTCATCGCCACCCTCCACCGGACGGACGGCGGGTGGTACGCCCGGATGCAGCTCGATCCGCCGGACCTGACGCCCCTGGTCACGCACCCGGAGACCGCGGCCGAGCAAGCGGCCGTGATGTACGCCGCCTTCACCGGCGCGCCGCTTGGCGAACCCGTGGTCGCCGCACCCGGACACAACGTCCAGGCCCGCGCCGAGCAGATGCGCAGCGAACTGCGCGAGTTCGCAGCCCTGCACGCCCCCAACATCGAGATTGCCGCGCGGCACCGCTCCTACGCCTACAGCACGAATCCCCACTACATCGAGCTCACGGCCCGACTCGCCGACGTCGCCGACGCAGAGGGCCGCGGGGCGCGGATGATGGCCGCCGACCTCGCGGGTGTCGAGCGCGCCGTGAACGAGTGGGGCGCATCGTTGCCCCCGTCCCCGAACAGCGAGTACCGGGTGGCCATGGCCTTCCCCCTCGCGCACCTGCTCTTCGACGTCCGGCGGCTCCAGGCCCGCCTCCAGGCGACGGTGGAAGTCGCCACAGCGGAGGCGGCCGAGGAACTGGCGCGGCAGCAGGAAGCCGCTGCCACCGCCGAGTCCGCCCCGCCGGAGCCCGAGACGGTCACGGAAGACGCACCCTTGGCCGAAGCGCCCTCGGCTCCGGCAGCCGACGCTGTCGCGGACGCGGTCGTCACCGAGGACGGTGAGCCGTCGGCGGCCGCGGCGGTCCCCGAGCCGCCGGCGGCCCCGGCCGACCCGGGGGAGGGCCCCGGGCCGGAAGCCGATCTGAGCGCGGAGCCCGTGGCGGAGGCCGACCCGGCTGGCGAGGAGGACGCCTCGACCGTGGAGCCGGATCTCCCGGCAGTACCCGACGTGCCCGTGGCGCCGCTCGGCGACGGGGAACCGGCAGCCACACTGCCCGCCGAGGAAGCGGCCGCCGCCGTACCGGACGTTGAGGCGCCCGACGTTCCCGAAGCCGAGATGCCGAGCGAGGAGCCGCAGCTGACGGCACCCGACGCGGCGGCGCCGGATCCCGAACCGGCCGCGCCGCTGTGGGGCACGGACGACCTGCCTGTGGCCGCGTACGCGCCAGGGGAGAACAGCCCCGAAGAGCGCCTAGACCCGGATTACGTCCTGGCTGAATTCCAGAGCTTCCAGGCGGCGTGGGACGATACCGTGACGACCGGGGTGACGTCCGACGACCTGTTCGACGACGTACAAGCCGACTTGGCCACGCTCCGAACCCTCCTCGCGGAGGCGGTTGACGGCACGCCCGCGCCGGAACCCGCAGCCACGCCGGAATCCGCAGCCACGCCAGCCGAGCCTGACCCGGCGCCGGAGCAGCGCGACGAGAACCAGGAAGCCGAAGCGGTCAACGAGTCCCTGCGCGAGGCTGATACCCGCGCGGAGTCGCTCCAGGACCTGCCTGAGTGGCAGAAGATCCAGACCGTCCGCGGAGCCATGGGGCACCTGCTCGCCACCATCCGGGAGCGGGCCGGGGACCAGTTCGACAAGCTCCTCGGCGACAAGCGCGCCAGCGGCTTCCTGCGGGAGCTTTCGGCCCGGGCCTGCGACAAGATCGCAAACCTGGCCCAGGCGGCCGCCCGGAAACTTCGCGGGGACACGCGGCCTGACGAGCAGGGCGCCACGGCTCTTGTCCAACTCGGGGATGCGGCGGGCGCCTTCAGTGTTCCCCGCCGTGGGCCCGGCGAGACTTTGCCGTCTGCGGCTGAGCGGCCGGACATCCCGGCCATGCGGAAGATGGGCGAAGCCCTGGCCAAGCCGATGCCCGGCGCCCGGCCGAAGGTGTCGGCGGCGGCCGCCAGGGGCCGGTCGACGACGGTCAAGCGGTCCCCGGGGAAGAAGCCCGCCACCGACAAGACGACGGAGCAAGCGGGCCACCTGCGACGCGGGCCGGACAAGCCCCAGCCCCGCAAGCCGCAGCAGCGCTGATCCCGGGGCGGCCCTGGCGTCCGGACATCCGGCCGCCAGGGCCGCCGTAGGGAGATCGGTCAGTCTGGCCAGATAACCCGCGCACTCCGCGGTCCGGTGGATGCCGTCGTTTTCCGCCGTGCGCAACGGCGCCATTGCGCATCCCGGCAAGGTGGGGCGGTGTGCCCGAGCTTGCCCCGGTATATATCCCGGAGGGAATTCCGCCTGGCGTCGTAGGGTTGTGATCACTTGTCCAGGGGTGACACCAGGGGGGTGACGGGGGCACGTCGTTGGGGGCCTGCGCCGACCGGCCGATCCGGAACGCGAGCGGCCTACGGGGAAGCGGCTCGACCCGCACGGGACGCGGGGGCGAGCGGCAGGCACGACAAGGAATTCGATGCACAGCCGCACGATGAAGACGAAGGTTCCTGCAACCTGTTCAGCGCGAGAAAGCGAAGTGCCCGAGCGTCCGCTCGGAACCGCCCATGCCCGGCGCGTGATGCTCGTCGAGCGAGCCTTCACCCAGCTGCCCGGGCCCGTCCACGGCCCCAGTGAGCTCGCCGCCGCCACCGGCCTCGACACCACGGTCGTCTACCGCATTCTGCAATCCGGCCTCACCAGCTCCACCTTCGTGAAGGTGCCCCCGGGACGCTACCGGCTCGGCCCGGGCGCCGCGCAGGTCGGCATCCACGCCATGGCGGCCACGCCCGGCCCCCAGACGACCCAGCCTGTCCTCGACCGGCTCAGCCGACTCCTGGACGGCTTCGCGATCCTGTGGGTCCTCTCTCCGTACGGCGGGCCGCGCAAGGCGCACGCCGCGAGCTCCCCGGGCCGGTACGGGTTCGACGCCCTCGGCCTGACGGCCACCCAGCTCGTCGAGCTCGGCCAGTCGCTGCGGGTGGGGGCCTCCGGCCGGGTGATCGCCGCCCACCTGGCGCCGCCCATGGCGGCCTCCGTCCTCGCCGAACCGGTTCCCGCCGGCGCCGGGCCCGGCGCCATCGCGGACTCCGCGATGTTCGCCGCGGCGCTCCAGCGGGTGCGCGAGACGGGTTACGCCGTCGCCCGCGGGGAGGTCCTCGGCTGGACCTCGGTTGCCGCACCTGTCTTGTGGGGTGAAGCGGTCTACGGCGCGGTGACCGTCCTCAAGCCGTCCTCCCTGATGCCGAGGGACCTGTCGCTGCCCATCACCGCGACGGCGGCCGCCGCCGAACGGCTCTCCCTGCTCGTCTCCGGAGTCGAGCCCATCACGCGCTCCTTAGAGGGCCGCTCGATGCGGCGAATCCCGGTCGGAGACCGTGTCGCCGCGTAGAGCCGTCTGTTGGTAGGACATGCGACGAATGATGATCACCGGCGCCGTCCTGCTGTCCGTCACCGCCCCGGCGGCGGCCGCACTTCCCGCAGCGGCCGCCACCGCGGCGGTGACGCAGGAGTTCAACTCCTGCGGCTACCACCCCAAGACCACGATCCACCTGCGCACGGGCCCGAGCGCCCGGCACGCCTCCCTCGGGCTGCTCCAGCCCGGCGACTCGATCCGGGCGTACGAGGAGCGCGGCGGCTGGTACCGGGTCGACCTGGACTACGACGCCAAGTCCGGCCTGCGTGCCGGCCGGAGCGGGTGGGTGGCCAAGAAGAACGTCGAGCCCGCGGTCTGCATGAGGCTGAGCTGACCTCCTGCACGCACGAGAGCAGAAGAAGAACGCCGCGCACGGCTGTCCGTGCGGGGCGTTCCCACGTATCAGGGTGCGGCGCCACGGGGGGAGCGCCGCACCCTGATGAGCAGCGTATCGACGCCGTCTGTCGTCCGCCGCCTCATTCCGCGTGGAGAAACGGCCGTTCCCTCCTTCCTCAAACTCACCTCTTAAGAGGTGAGTTTGAGGAAGGAGGGAACGGCCGGTGGGCTCAACGGCCCTATCGGCCCTGTACTCCCGAAGCTGCGGCGAAGTGACAAGTAGCCGAGAGTGACGCTCTGGGGTCTGCTCCCTCTGGTGGGGCTCCTCCGATAGCTTGCAGCCGGAAGACCTGGCAGAAGGGGGCGGAACGGTGGCGAAGCGGTGGGTCCGGTACGTGGTGCCGGTGATGGTCGAGGTCGATGTTGACGACGACAAGGTGACCCGTGTGGTCACTCTGCCGGAAGAGGTTCGCGAGGACCGCGACGACATGGGCCACTTCCTCATCTACGACGAGGAGTTCGTCCGTCGGAGCGGCGACGACCAGCCCCAGGTGCACGCCTTCTGCGTGGGGAAACCTCGATGGGCAGACGATCGGTTCCGGGTCGGCGGCCCGGCGAACTGGCCGGAGCGCTGGGAAGAAGGCTTCGGCCGGGATGAGTCCGACGACCGGTACGAGGAGATCAGCCCGTACGAGCTGCGCGAGCGGTAGAACCCCCGCTGGGCCCGGTACTCCCGAAGCTGCGGCCAGGTGCCAATTGGCACCTGGCCGCAGCTTCGGGAGTACCGGGCCCTATCGTGGCGGCATGACACCACGGCTCGACGACACCCTCGACGCGCTCTCGCTGGACGACCGGCTGGAGATCGTGCGGCGGGTCCGGGTCGGCTCCCTGACCCTGCGGGAGGGCGACCGCGTGAAGGCCGCCCGTCGGCTTCGCGGGTCGTACCTCGACGAGGACCTGGAGGCGGAGGGGGAGGACTGCCGCGAACCGTACGACGTGCCCGCCGGCGCCCTCGGCCGCATGATTCGGGTCCGCCGCTACGTCACCCCGTTCCCGTATCGCGTCGTCTTCGACACCGGCGTCGAGCTGAGCCTGGCCGTGGGCGACATCGAACGGACCGAAGAGCAGCCCTCGGAGTGGGAGCGCGAGCAGGACGAGACGCTCTGGCACATCCCGGACGCTGAGTTCTTCAGGAGCCGCTGCTCGCGCTGGATTGACCGGGTCGGTCGTCCCTGCCCGCAGCTCCCCTCCCATCGGGGACCGTGCGGCCTGCCGCCGCAGCGATAGCTCCCAGGGCCGTCCTTGCCCCACGTACCGCTTACGGTGAGGGCGTGTCCTCCGATCCGCCGCCCGCTCCCGTTACCGTCGTCATGCCCGACGGGCAGACGCTCGCGGCGCGTCTGATCGAGCGGGAACAGGTCCCTGGCGGCTGGCGCTACCTCGTGGGCATCGCGGTCTGGAGGAACACTGATCAGGGCCAGGTGGAGGCGGCGGAGTACCGGGTGTGGCTGGACCCGGTGGCGCAGGTGAAGCCCATTGATGGGGTCTCGTACGACGACGTCCCGCGCAAGCTGCTGCCTCCGCCGCCGACGTACCCGGACCCGGGGCCGGGCGAGCCGTGGGGCTGGGTGCTGGAGAAGCTGCCGCAGCGCGGCCGCGGCCGCGGCGAGTCGGTGCTCCACGTCTCCGACTGCCCGGAGGCACCGGCCGGTGCCCCGGTGCTCAAGCTCGAAGCGGCCCTCACGGCTGCCGAGAACCCGCGGGTGAGGACGTGCACCGTGTGCCGGGCGGCCATCGAGCTGGACCCCTTGCTGCGCGGGTTCGGGCGCGAGAACGACTGAGGCCCGCGCGCAGACGACGGTGTGAGGGTGCACGAGGCACGCCCCCTCCGTACGGGGCCGAGGGCGCCCACGGTGGTGGGGCGTTCCTCGAGCACCCGCCCCGAAGGGGGCGTGGGGATGCGGGGTGTTCAGGCGTTGGCGGCCGCGAGCGCGGTCCCGGCGGGAGCCCCGGCAACGGGGTCGCCAGGGGCCGCCGGCCGCGGGGTGAAGATGTTGCCCCGGCCCTGGGACATGCGCACCAGGACGTCGCGCGCCGCGAGGGCGTCACCGACCGCACGGTGGCCGCCGCCGAGCCGGAGCCAGCGTGACGATCCCAGCCACTCGGCGTACGCGTTCATGAGGCAGTACCAGGACTCGCGAGGCTCCAGGTGCACCGGCTTCTTCCCGGCCCGCCGGACGTCGCCCAAGATCACTTGCCTGTCGAAGTCGACGTTGTACGCACACACGATCCTGTCCTTGGTGACCTTCCGCAGGCGCGGGAGGACCTTCTCGAAGGGCCGGGCGTCCGCCACGTCCTCGTCGGAGATGCCGTGCACGTAGTAGGCGCCGCTGGTGATCGGCTCCGTGGGCTTCACCAAGGTGTCCTGGAGCACCTTGCCCGTGGCCGCGTCCACGACGCCGAGCTCGATCGTCTGCCCGTACAGGTCGGTGGTCTCGGTGTCCAGGACGACCGCAACGTCCGGCTCCAGGAGCTGCCGGGCCCGGCGGGTGATCCGGCCCCAGGTCGGGCACAGGGTGATCTCGTCGGCGTAGGAGCCGACGACCGGGTCGGCGGCGAGCTCTGCGCGGACCGTCTCCTTCGTCGGGCCGCCCTCGGTGCGGGCCCAGTCCAGCTCCCACCCGCCCGAGTACGGGGAGTGCCACGCCCACACCGTCGTGCCGTGCCGGTCGGCGAGCTTCTGGCAGAAGCCCTTCACCGCGTCGGCGCGGGTGGGCGCGAGCTTGGCGTACTCGCGCAGCGGGGACGGCTTGCCCTTGGCGACGCCGCGGGCGGCCTCCCAGTCCACCCCGGGCATGTCCCGCAGGTCGCGGACGTCGCCGAGCCGGTAGAGCACCACGGTGACGGTGCGGTAGCGGCCGACCTCGCGCTCGTACGTATCCGCCGGCGCGATCCATCCGGCCGCCTCGACGTACTTCCAGTCTGCGGGCCTGATCTCCAGGACATCGGCGGCGGCCTGCGCGGTGATGTACTGCTCGCCGTCGGCCTCGGCGGCGAGCTTGTCCAGGTCGGCAATCAGGTAGCGGTCCGCGCGTCCGGTGGTGATGCGGCCCTCGCGGCCCATGCGGGCGATGTCGCGCCAGTGCCAGCCGATCCGCTCGGCGGCCTCGTCCCTGGTCAGGCTCGCCTCGAACCACGCCACCCGCTCGGCCACGATCGCGCGCAGCAGCTCGATGTCGACTTCGCGCGCGGCCTCCGTGGAGTACATCGGCCAGCCCTTGTACTCGTCGACCGCGACCAACACCTCGCGCTCGACGAGCACTTCGACGTCCAGCGCGCGGACCGGCTCGCTGGTGACCTCGGCGAGCATCCCGGCCAGCCGTTTGGCGCCCAGTGCCTCCGGCCACGTCTTCTCCTCGGGCGGCGCTGCCTGCTCCGGGACGGTCGCCTCTGCCGTCGTCGTGGTGTCCGTCATCGGTGTACCTCCGTGGTCTGCGAATCGGTGGGTGGGGCTGCCCGCTGCGGGGCGGCCGTCAGCTCGGTGGGGGGTGAATCGGTGGCGGGGGCCGGTGGTCCCGGGGGCCTTCGCCGGCCCCCGGACCCCCGCTCCCCCGGCACCGCCCGGCGCGGTCAGGTCGTGGGGGGTACCTGCCGTTCGCGCCGGTCGGCACCGGGGCCTGGTTCTGCGGGTGCGGGCTGTCTCAGGCCGGGGACTCGGTGCTGTCGGAGGGGGCGAGAGCGCGACGGCGGATGCCACCCCGCGGGCCGAACTCCAGCACCGCGTAGGGCGTGCCGGCGGGGCGCGGGTCGGTTCCGGGCTCGCCGTCGACCTCGTACAGGAAGATGGCGGACTCCTGGTTCCCGTAGAACTGGGCGTCGGTCTTGACCAGGCCGTCCGCCCGGCGCTCGGGGTCGATGTTGGTGGTGCCGGGCTTGCGCGGGCTGCGGGCTCGGAGCGAGGCCTCGGCGGCGCGGCCGGAGGGCCACCACTCCAGCGGGCGGGCGTAGATGCTGTTCCGGGGGTAGGTGTCCGTGGCGATCGGCTCCCAGACGCCCCAGGTGCGTGCGGCGATGCTCACTGTGGCGCCCCCTCGTCGTTGCCGCGCTCGGTCAGGGCGATGACGGCCGCGTGTTGGTCCGGGCTGAATCCGAGGGGCTTGTCCCTGTCCTGCTCCTGGTCGCTCAGGTACAGGTGGTGCTGACCGTCGGCCCACTGCCGCAGCAGTGCGCGGGCGTCGTCGGGGCTGATGTCGAGCGCGGCCGCTACCTCGGCCCAGGTGGCGCCCAGCTCCAGGGCGGTGTGCAGGCGGGTGCCCCGGCCGTTTTCGACGTCCCGGCGGATCGACTCGCGCAGCGCGAGCTCCGCCACGGCGTCGTGCGCGGTGCCCCGCTCGACGGGGTGCGGGAAGTCCGCCGGGAGGTTGTTGTCCCAGACACGGACGGCGTGCTCGTAGGCCCTGTCCGCCTGCCAGCTCAGCGGAGTACCCGCAGGCACGTCGTCGGGTCGGCTGACCCGGAGGGCCTTCCACTGCTCGAAGTCGGCCATCAGGTGTTCTCCTCGGTGTCGGTGGTGGTGGCGTCCAGCTCGGACGCCACCCACTTCGCTGCTGCGGTGACGCTGGTGAAGGACTTCTCGCCGCTGTTCTTCGCCCAGACCGCGTAGCCCGAGAGGCCGCGGGCGGGCGGGTGGAACTTGGGCCCGATCGCCGCGTGCCACACGGTGGCGCCGCGCTTTCCTCGGCCTTCGGTGACCGCGCCGACGATGTCCTCTTCCGACAGCCGGTCGACCTTCTCCCGGGAGCAGAGGTAGGCGCCGGGCGTGTTGTACTCCCGCAGGCGGAGGAGCGGCGGACCGGGGTAGAGCCACAGCCCGGCCACCCGCTTGGGGGTCTGCCCGTAGCCGATGCGCGCCGTGGTGGTGGTCTCGGTGTCGTGCTCCGTGCCGCCGATCAGGCGGACCGTGTCGCAGGCGCGGCACAGCAGCCGCACGGTGATCCGGTCGTGGCGGTCGCCGTGGCCGCACTCCTCGTTGGGGCACACGTGCTCCGCGCCTTCGTGGCGGGGCCGCAGCTTGCCGTACACGACCTGGTGGTCGACCTCCCACACCGGCTTGGAGCAGTCCGCCCGGTGCGCGAACGGCTCCCACTCCAGGTGGGCGGCGAGGGCGTCGGAACTGCTCATCGAGCGGCCTCCGTCGCGGCGCCGGCGGGCGGGAAGCGGTAGTCGTCGCCGAGGTCCGAGCCCGCGAACAGCTCGTAGTACCGGTCCATCCGGCCCTCGGCCTGCTTGGCGGCGGCGTACTGCTTCACCGCCTCGGCCAGGTCGAAGCCGGGGATGCGCGTGATCCACTCAGCGGTGAAGCAGCCCGGGGGGAAGATCCGTCCAGCGTCCGGGTCGCCGGCGGACAGCCGCACCAGGTTGGCGTCCAGGACGGTGGCGGCCGCGAGCTCCTGGGCGTGATCGCGGGTGTACTCGTCCGCGGCCGACGCCCAGGCCCGGGCCGCCGGGGCGTCGGGGTGCTCCTCGCCGAGCTCCATCTCGTACTGCTCTGCCGCCGCGCGGCACCGCTCGTCGATGCACAGGACGCGGATCTCGCCCAGCTCCCAGGGGCCTTCCTGCCGGAAGGTCACCTTCGTCTTGGCGGTGGTGGCCGCACGCAGCGCGGCGCACTCGCTGGTCTCGCTCTCGACGGCGAGGTTGTGCAGCAGGGTCGCGACGAGTTCGGCGCGGTCCTCGCTCTCCCCGCGGCCGAGGGACTCGGTGTGCACGACGGCCGGAGTGCCTTCGGGCAGGGTGACGGTGGTGATCAGGGACATCGGGCTACTTTCCTTCCGCGGTGAGCCACCGGAGGAGTCCGGTGCGGGCGTCATGGATGGCGTCGTCGTTGCCCGTGAGAACGGCGTTGAGTAGTCCGAGGCCGGGCGTGTCCTCCCGGTAGACGAGGACCGCGGCGCTGTCGTCGGCGGGGAGTGACTCCGGGAGGGTGCGCAGCGACATCACGCTGCCGGGCCCAAGGCCTGCGGCTCGCGCCTCCCATACGTCAACGATCTTCGGACGGTCGCGGACGCGGTGCAGCAGATCGTGGGTGGGGTTCCCGTCCGGCTCACAGTCGTGCGGCCAGCGGTCCGGGCAAGTCGGCCGGGACGCCTCGCCGGAACTGGCCGCCGCCCCGCTGGCCAGGAGGGCGAGACGGGCTACGACGACGTGGCGGGTGTCCCCCTCGGCAACCTGACGGGCCACCTGCTCCAATTCGCGGACCAGGTGTTCCGGCGCCATGAAGGCGACGTCCTCCGGGCCGGGCGTCCAGGTGGTGAGGGAGGTCTGTCCGTCCGCATCGGTGATGCGGTGGGTGGGCTCGACGGGGAACGGCTCGCGGCCCTGTCGGATCAGCTGCTCGATCTGCGCCGTGGCCTCGTCAGCCGTCATGCCGGGGAACATCCCTCCCTCGCGGACCAGGTGGGCGAACTCGTCCAATCCGAGAACGACGCGATCGGTGGCACCTCCGGTACGCCAGCGCTGGGAGGCCAGCACGTAGTCGACCAGGTCCTGAACGGTCTTGCCGGGCATCGCCGGTTCCAGCTCGCCCCGCAGCCGCAGGAGTTCGACGCTCTGGTCGGTGAGCTGGCGGGCGGCCCAGTCGCGGGCGGCGTCGGCCTCGATGTCCTCGTCGGCGTCGCGGCGGTAGCGCTCGGCGACGGCGGCGCACTGGTCCTCGGTGCACAGCACGCGGGCCACAGCCTCGGCAGAGCCGTCGGGGTTCTCGGTGACCTCGACGTCGGCGTTGGTCAGTTCGGCGGCGATGCACTCGGAGACCAGCCGCAGGCCTCGCTCGGCGTTGGCCCCCAGCGCGCTGAGGTGGTCGGCGGTGAGCGGCCGGGAAACCGAGCCGACGCTCCAGCGCACGCGGTGCAGGTGGACGGTGTAGTGGCGGTCCGGCTCTCCCGGTGTGAGGAGGAGCGGCACGTTCAGCGGCATCGGATGGTGACCTTTCCGGACGGCGGGATGGGGAGGGTGGAGGCGGTGCGGGCGAGTTCCTGGAGCCGGTCGAGGTCCTCGTCGGTGAGCGGGCCGCCGTCGGCGCGCGCGTAGTCGATGACGATGGGCGGCTTGGGGGTCGAGAACAGGGCGCCCTGGTCGGGGTGGACCTGTACTGGCTCGTCGCTCATTCGCTGGCCGCCTTCTGCGCGGAGGGGGCGATCTTCCGGAGGCGATCGGCCAGGGCCTCAAGCCGGGTGATCTCGACCCGGATACCGGCGTGCGCGTCGTTGTCGGCCGGGATGAGCCCGGCGCCCTCGTCGAGGAGCCGGGCCACCATGCCGAGGACGTCGGCGGCGTCGGTGATCCCGCCGGCCAGGTCCCCGTCGGTCACCAGGCGCAGTTCGGTACGCGCGAGCCGGTCCAGGGGCTCCAGGCCGCCCCGGTCGAACTCGGCACCGCCGTCCTGGGAGCGGTCGACGCGTACGGTGGTGAGCCCCAGCCCGGGCAGCATCAGCGGCGGCTCGTCGGGACGGTCCGGGTCCGGCTGGCCGATCGCGGCGGCGCAGTGCGCGACCACGACCTGGACCGGATCGGGGTGCAGGGCCTGGTCGGAGCGGACGTGCTCCTCGACGAAGAGCGGGGTGTCGGCGGGCAACGCGGCGGCGAGCGCCGCCAGTTCCCCCGTGGTGTGGATCTCGCGGGACGTGGACAGCACCTCCTTGAACCGCGCGACGTCGGCGGCGTTCTTCCGACGGTGTTCGGACTCGGTCATCACACGGCCTCCCTGCTGGTCAGGTCCTCGTCGGTGCGGCCGCGGAGGATGCCCTCGGCGATCTCGCGCTCCGCCGTCGCGCGACGGCGGCGTTCAGCGGCGGCGGGTTCTTCGATGGCGGCGAGCCGCTCGAAGACCTCGGCACGGGCGAAAAGCCGGGCGGCCCACACCGCGTTCTTCTCCTCGGCGGCATCCGTGCCGACGGCCTCCATCGCCGCGCGGTACGCCTTGTCGCACTCCACTCGCAGTTCCTCGGCCCGTCGCTCAAGGTGTTTCACCTCGGCGCGGCGGTCGTTGGCCTCCTGGCGGGCGGTTTCGTCGCGCAGGGAGGTCAGGTGGCGGCTGATGCCGCCGGGCGCCTCCCCGGTGAGGCTTGCAAGCCACTGATCCAGGTTGTGGGCGTGCTCTGCCGGGTCGGCGGGTCCGCGGCTGATGCCGTTGCGCTGGCGGCCCATCATCATCCAGGCGGCGACTTTGGTGTTCCACCGCTCGTGGGCGGTCTGCCTGGAGGTCCCGGCGGCGTTGCCGATGGCGGTCCAGCTGGAGCCGCGCTCCCGCTCGACGATCACCGCCTGGTCGACCAGCCGGTTGGCGATCCCCTGGACGAAGAGCGCGTCGCGGAGCAGGCCGCCGGGGTCGTCGAGCGGGTACGGGGCGTCGACGTCACGCAGCACCGCCTCGCCGAGCTCGAAGAGCGTGTGCGCGCGGGCGAGCATCGCCTCGTCGACCGGAGTGAGGGCCGGAGGCCGGGACTGCTCGTCGGGTTCGGTGGTCTCATCCATGAGCGTCAGGCTAGACCTGACGACTGACAGTGTCAGGGTTTTGCTGACATCTTCGGCCGAATTCACCCGCCCGAGTGACCGGAACGAACGCACAGGATAATTACAGTTATCCTGTCGGGATGCTGACACCGGATCAGAATGACCCGCAATCAGGTGAATCACCCGACATGCCGGGTCCGGAGGTGGCGTCCGCGCTCGTTCCCGTCCCGCCGGCCGGAGAACTGTCGACCGGCGTCCGCGATCCGCGCGACCTGTGGCCGGAGCACGCCCGCAGGCTCTACGCCCATCTCGTCGACCTGTACGGCGACGGTGACGTCCTGCCGCCGCTCGCCGGGGCCTGGATCGCGAACCAACGCTCGGACAACACCCGGCGCGCGTACGCCCGCGGGTTCCGGGTGTTCGAGGAGTTCGCCCGCGAGCACGGCACCCACCCGATGGCCGTGAAGTTCGCCCTGGCTGATGCGTTCCGGCTGTGGCTGGAGCAGACGCCGACCTGGGTCCGGGTCAAGGGCGGTGCACGCAACGAGATGGTCCGCAGCGGCCCGCCGTACTCGGACGCCTCGCGGGCCAACGCCCTCTCGGCCGCCTCTTCCTTCTTCTCCTACTGGGACAAGGTCAGCGACGCGGGGGTCAAGAACCCGTTCGACGCCGTGCAGCGGCCGGTGATGGATCCGGACTACTCGCCCACGCCCGGCTACACCGAAGCCGAGTGGGCGACGCTCGTGGCCACCGCCCGGGACCACCACCGCATCGCCGCGTACCGCAAGCGCGCGTACGCCCTGCTGCTGATGCTCTACACCCTGGCCCTGCGCATCGACTCCCTCCTCAACGCCCGCGTGGAGGACCTGGGCGAGGACCAGGGTCACCGGGTGCTGCATCTGGAGAAGATGAAGGGCGGCGGCCGGAGGAAGAAGCCCATTCCGCCGGTGGCCTGGAACGCGCTCCAGGACTACCTCGACGGACGCACCACGGGGTGGCTGTTCTGCACGGCGTCCGGCGCCCAGCTCGACGAACCGGCCGTCTGGCGGCTGTGCGCCGCGCTCGCCCGTCGCGCTGGCCTGCCCATCCGCGGCCCGCACGGCGCCAAGGGCGACGGCATCACCCACGCCCTGGCCAAGCCGAACGCCCGCCCCGACAAGGTCCAGAGCTGGGCCGACCACAAGGACTCGCGCACCACCCAGCGCTACAACGCGAGGAAGCAGCTCCTCGACGACAGCCCCGGCTACGGCCTCGGCGCCGACCTCGCCGGCGCGTTGGCGACCGACACCGACTGAGAACCGCCACAGCGTCCCCCAGGGCCCTGAGCTAGGCATACGCCCAGCTCAGGGCCCTTCTCACGTGGTGCGGAGGTCGCTCAACTCGCGCCGGGAGAGGGCCGGTTCACTCGTTCGTGCAGAATTCTGGCCAGATTCTCCCGGGGTCTGGACGGGCCGGTCTCGGTTCCGCCATGCTCCTCCCATGCAGAACCGAAGTAAGAATCGGGCAAGAATTCACCGGAGGCCTTCGTGAAGATCACCATCGAAGGTGCCTCCCCGGACTTCGAGCGGAAGTTGCTCGAACTGCTCGCCGAGCACCGCGAGGAGCTCGCCGTGGCGGTCGACACCGCGTGGAACGTCGAGCGCGCCGTGCAGTATCTCGCCTCGCTGCCGGCCAACGGGCTCACCTTCGCCCGTCTCGTCGTGGAGGCCGACGGCGACAAGAGCGCCGAGGAGCTGCGCGCGGCCTTCGACGGCAAGCTGCGCGGCCCGACCATCGCCCTGTCGCGCGCCATCGGCCGTGGCGAGCGCCGGAAGTGGTGGCCCGCGGGGCTCGAAGCCCCGATCTACCCGCACTACGACCCCAACCACACCAGCTGGGAGAAGGCCATCGCCTACCGGATGACCACGGAGAACGTGGCCGTCTTCCGCGAGGCCTTCGACCGCATCTTCAACCCCAAGTAGAGGAGAAACGCCCATGTCACGGACACAGCAGATTGGCGCCCCCGACCCCGACGAGGTAATGGCCGCGGCCGCGCGCGCTCTGCTCCTGACCCGCTACCCGGCCGCGACGTTCGACGCAACGGGCAAGGTGTCCACCGCGGGGTTCCTGTGCGGCTCCGGCCTCCCCGGCGCCGCGCAGGTGCGCGTGAGCCACCGCACCCCCTTCCCGGGGAGCGCCCTGAACGGGCTGTCCTTCGCCGACGCGGCGGCGGAGGAGTACGTGCTCGTGTCCGCCTACGCCGATTTGCTGCGCGAGCACGGGTGGTCGGTCCGCGAGCTGCCGACCGATCGGCACCGCCTCCTGCTCTCCGCGCCGTTGTGCCCGGAGTGCGCGGCCTCGACTCAGCCCTTCGAGGCGGAGGGTGAGTCGCTGTGGCGCTGCCCCGCGTGCTGCCGGCGCACGTACGGCACGGACGACCCGGACCGTGACTCCGACCTCCCCTCGTACACCGAGACGGACGCCGACGGGAGCGTCACCGTCTACCACGGCAGCGGGGAGGTCGACATCGAGGCGACCGCCGAATGGGCCTCTCAGAGCAGCGAGGAGACGACACTGTGAGCCTCTTCGACCACCCCGCCCTCGCCGCGGAGACCCTGTGGCGCCGCCTGGTCGAGCACCAGCCCGCCGTCGCGGCCGCCCTCGGCCTGCACGTACGGGAGCTCCCGCAGGACTGGCCGCAGCGCGAGCTCGGCGTCTTCCGCCCTGAGGCCGCCTTCCGCCTGGCGCCGTCCGAGCAGCACGAGCGGGTGGAGATCGAGCCGTACGACACCGACTGGGAGAACTGCGGCGCCTGCTCCGAGGCCTCGGACCCCTGCCGGTTCCACACCGGCTTCGAGACCGGCTACAAGGCGCTGCATCAGCCGCTGCTCGACGCCATGGCGCTCGACCCGGCGGCCACGGTGGCCGCCGTGCTCCAACGGCTGGCCGACGACCACGACACGGACAGCGACCCGCAGGTCGCGCCGGAGAACACCGGAAAGGCGCAGGGATGAACGACACCACGCAGAACAACCAGCAGGAGCCCCGACCGCTCTTCGTCGCCGTCGGGCCCGCCGGTTCGGGCAAGTCGACCGCCGCCGCCTGGTTCCCGGTAGATGCCGTGGTGTGCCTGGACGAGCTGCGCCGCGAGATCAGCGGGGGCAACCCGGGCGACCAGTCGGTGACCCCGGCCGCCGTCGCCCGGCAGAACAGTCTGCTGGACGAGCACCTGGCCGCCGGCCGCGCGGTGTTCGTCGACTCCACGAACGTGGAGCCGCAGGTCCGCGCGGGCCTCCTGGAGCTGGCCCGTCGCCACGGACGCGGGGCCTTCGCTCTGCGCTTCCCGGTCGACCTCGACACCTGCCTGGCCCGCAACGCGCTGCGGGCGGACGACCGTCGTGTCCCCGAGGCCACGCTGCGCTGGCAGCACGGCCTTGCCCAAGAGGCCACTCCGGAAGCCCTGCTGCGGGAGGGCTTCGCCGAAGTGCACGACATGCCCGACTTCGACCCCGCAGCGGCAGGAGCGACCATGTCCATGGACGACGCCCTTGCCCCCGAGCGGATCGCGGATGCCGTCGCCCTCCTGCGCAAGGCGCAGGAGGGCGACCAGGAGGCGCACGAGGACCTCGGCAACTACTTCCCCGGGTACGAGAGCCTGGTGATGCAGACCGACCACCTGCGCTACCTCGAACTCGCCGCCCGGGCCGGTCTGGAGGCCACGCACCTCCTGATCATGCACATCGAGGCCGACACGTGGGGGGCGTCGGTGGACACCTACACCTCCGACCTGGGGAGGCCGCTGGCGTCCGTGAGCCTCGGGGACTACGCCAGCAGGACCGAGGCGGTCCGGGAATCGGTGCGCGCCGCGACGGACAACGGGTGGGTGCTCGCCCCCGAGCACGAGTGGGCGGACTTCGACTGCGGCGGCGGGGAGATCCACATTCCGATCCACGTGCGGCCGGTCGCCGGGTGAGCGCGGCCGCCGACGCCCCGCGTCTGGACCGGGCGGAGACGTACGCGGAGACCACTCACCGGATCTACGGCGACCAGCGGGCCTCCCCGCCAGCGCGGGAGCTCCTGCTCGCCGTGGCGTACGCCCTCTTCGTCGCCCCGGGCGAGCCCGGGCGGGTGCTGAGCACCGCCGCCCGGGCCCTGGGCCGGAGTTCGACGACGGGCCGCCCCTTGTTCGACGCCCTGGTCGCCGACGACGCACCCCGCTACGAGCCGCCCGCCGCGGCGGGCGACTGGGGCCCGGGCGGCGCGCCGGGCTGCGAGGCGCCCCGCCTGCGCCCCTACGTCTACCGGCCCCGCATCAAGACCACCGGGCCGGAGGAGGGCGCCGCAGTGCTCCTGCGGCCGCCGCCCACGCCGCTCCTGCACGCCTCGGGGGGCTTCTCCCCGCCTCCCGTCGACCACCGGAACGCGGAGGGCATCTGCGGGTCGAACTCCCACCACAAGGTGCTGGAGCTCGACCCGCGCACCGGCTGGACGATCCCGCACTGGTTCTGCAAGCGCCACCACGACCACGCCGAGCGCGTCGCCGGGCAGGTGCGCGAGCAGAACGCCGAAGCGCCCGAGCCGATCCCCAACCGGGGCGGGCTGCTGCCCTCGTACTTCAAGGCTCCCTGGGAGAAGGTCTACCGACACTACGCCCCGGCGAGCTGGAGGCCGCCCGCGTACGGGCTGGCCGCCGACGACTGGCCCGACCCGGGCAACCCTCCGCCGCGACGCCGGCGGCGCCTACACGCCGTCTCCGACTGACCCTCCTGACCCCTCGGCCGCTCTGCACCGGATGCGGCACGGCGGGGAAAGACGCACAACAACGCGAGCTCCACCCCTCCCTCACGGAGCGCCGGAGCTCGCGGTTTATCTGGCCAGAAAGACCAAACCAGGGGCGGGGCCACCCGCCCCCCTACGGAAGGAGATCCGGGTGGGTACCTACGAGACCGACCTCGCGGCCGCGAAGCGCTCGCGCACGGCGTGGGGTTGCACCTGCGGGGCCGACAACCCGCCGTCGTACGACGCCTGCCACGACTGCCAGCGCCCGTCGTGGTCCTGCGCGGCCTGCGGCACCGTCAACCCCTCCGGCCGCAGCCATTGCGACCTGTGCGACGGCACGATGCCCGCCGAGCTGCTGGGCGACCGCGAGGAGGGGTTCGAGATGACCTACGAGGAGTGGATCGCCACCCAGGTCGGCCCCCGCGTCGTCGGTGGCCGGTACGACCACGGCCACGCCGAGAGCGTCTACGAGGTCCTCGCGATCGAGCGCGGCCCGCGCCCGCTCGGCGTCGGGCTGCCCGTGTGGGACATCACCGTCCGGTTCGAGAGCGACGGCCGGGAGAGGACGCACTGCACCGGCTGGGACCCCCGCCGCGACAACGTGGTGGCGCCGCCGGCGGCCGCCGAGGAGGGCTCGTGCTGAGCACCCTGCTTGCCGTCCTGGGGACGCTGCTCGGCGCGATCGTCGCCGGAGCGATCCAGCACCGCACCACCCGCGCCAGCCTGGACGCGGCCCGGCAGGAACAGCGCCGGGACAAGGAGTTGGCGGCCGCGACCTCCTTCGCCTCCGCCCTCGCCGCCCACCGCCGGGCCATGGCCGTCCGCGAGGGCCTGCGGCTCGCCGGAGCCGCTCCCGGGGTCTTCGCCGCGGCCCGGGCCGAGTCGCACGCCACCCGGTCCGCCGTGGAGGCGCCGATGGTCACGGTCTCCATCCTGATGCCCGACCTGACCACGGTCGCCGAAGCAGCGGCGCGCGCCACGTACGCGCTGCGTGACGCCCCGGACGACAAGACCCTCGACGTGCTGCGGGCGCACGCGCTCGCGGCCGCGGACCGGTTCGTCGCGGCCGCCGCCGGCCACTTCTCCAACCAGGGCGGCTGACCCCGGCGCGGCCTGAACGGCAGGCACCGAGGAGCGGTAGACGCACAACGACGCGGGCCCCGGCTCCCCTCTTGCGAGGGGGAACCGGGGCCCACGGGTTATCTGGCCAGACAGACCGTTCCTACTCGGCGGACTCCGGTACGGCGAAGCTGTGCATACAGTCGCCGCACATGATGTTCCTCTTGGCCAGGGTCTTGGGTGAGACCCGGATGACCGCCGGCGCCGGGCACTGGCACTCGGCCTTCACGTAGTTCCGGTCCTCTTTCTCTGGACGCGGCGGCTTCTCCTCGCCGTCATCGTCGGCGTCGTCGTCGAGCCCGGTCTCACCCGTGGTGGTCTTGCCCTTGCCCCCGCCTCCGGTACTGACGGGGATGTAGGCGGGGACGCGGGTCGCCTGGATGGCCTTGTCCAGGGCAGCGATCTGGTCGGCGTACGCCTCCTTGGCCTCGGCGGAGAGCACCGGGAACGCGAACCCGTACTTCTTCTTGTCCCTCGGGTCGACGGTCTTCGTGTAGACCATGCCGAGCTCCAGCGCCACGGCCTTGAAGTTCTTGTTGTGGTACTGGCTGATCGAGCAGTCGTCGATGCCGCGCACGCAGTTGACCCCGTGAGTGGCCTCGTGGACCAGGGTCTCCATGGCCTCCACCGCGCCCCTGAGGAGCGACTCGGCGGTGACGAAGACTTCGTGGTGGGTCGCGTCTCCCGCCCTCGCTTTCCAGCGGTTGCGGGAGAAGTGGGCGAGCTTGACCGCCGACTCTCGGCCGCCGGTGGCCATCGTGATGATGGCCTCGGGTACGTCGCTGTGCCGGGCACGGATGGCGTTCCAGGCCTCCACCAGGGCGTTGGTGATGGCGAGGCCGATCTCGGAGATCGGGGTCGTGGGGAGGTCGGGCACGAGCTCCAGCGACGGGGTGGGCGCGGGCTCGGGGATGACGGCGATGTCGACTGCGGCCTCTGTGGTCATGGCCCCACCTTATCGAAAACTCACCTCTTAAGAGGTGAGTTTCTGGGGTGAGTTGGGCTCGTCCCAGTTGACGGAGACATGGGCGAGCCCCTGCCGGGCCGACCCGGCAGGGGCTCTGGGCGCCTGTGCCCCACGGGGGGAGGCCACAAGGCGGTCTAGGTAGGGCGCTCGACGAGGAGCTCGGCCCCGGCGGCGGCCCGGTGGGAACCGCCGTCCGTGAAGCGGATGGTGAGCATCAGGCCCCCTATGGCCCCTGGCGCCGAGGAGGGGGTGCCCTGCACGGTGCGGGTGGTCCCGTCGTCCAGGTGGACGACGTCCCCGCTGCGTACGGTCGCGGCGACGCGCGGCCGGGGATCAGCCACGGTGCCCGCACTCACTGGGCGGTCGCCCGAAGTTCGGGCAGTGCGTCGGCGGCGGCGTTCAGGACCTCGGCGAGCGCGGTGGCCGTGCCCGCGTTGCAGCCGCCGAGCTCGACCCGGCCGTTGCCGTTCACGGGGAAGCCCGCCTGGAGGCTCGGGAAGACGATGCCGACGCGGGCCAGTGCCTCCTTGAGTCCTGCGGCGGCGACGTCGCCGGCGCGCAGCGCGTCCGACTCCCGCGCGTTGTGGGCTGCTCGTTCCTTGGCCGTCATGGTCATCGGTCTACCTCCGTCGTCTCGTACAGGGCGTCCAGGGCGATCTCCCACTCGCGGCCGCCGCTGGAGTCGGCCCGCCGCAGGAACGCGGTACGGCCGATCTCCTTGTCGGACACGGGATCGCGGCGTATGACCAGGGCCGTCACCCGCCACCGCTGCTCCTCGTGGTCCCGGAAGACCGTCTTGCGCAGAGCGGCGGGGAGCTCGCCCGCGTCGCGGTACTCCAGCTGCGCCATGGTGTCGACCGTAGGACGACATGACGCCCTGTCAGGGGACAAGCTGTCCCCCCACGTCCAGGGGGACAGCTTGTCCCCCTGCCGGGCGGCGATCGGAGGGAACCGGGCCCGTACGCCGCGGCGGGCCACTACCGTCCTGCACATGACCGACGAAGCCGAGTTCCCGGTTCTCTACCTGGTGAAGCGCTGGCTGTTCACCTGGGAGCAGCACCGTCCGGGCGGCTGTCGGTGCGTGTGCCGCATCTACCACGGCGGATCCGGGACGTGCTTGGCGGCGGCCGAGCCCGGCCGTCTGCTGCGCCTGATCACGCGCCCCGCGGTGGAGGCGTTCGGGCCAGCGGACATCACCGAACCTCTGCCGCTGTGCGGCGCCTGCTACACCTCTCTGGCCCCGCTCAGCGAGCCGGAGGGCGACCCGCTCCTCGGGTAGCCCTCCGGCGCCGGCGCGCGTTCCGGGGTCAGGCAGCGACGCCGATGTCCTCGGCGAGCTGACGCGCCGTGAAGGCGAGGGCTCCGGTGGACGTGCGCTCCAGGTCTGCGGCGAGGGCCCGGCCGGAGGGCACGTACCGCACGGCCTCCGGGGAGGTCTCGTAGGCGAGGCGCAGGTACTGGAGGGCGGAGGCCCTCTCCTTGCGTACGTGCTCGGCCTTGGCCGCGTCCAGGAACAGGCGCGAGCGCCGCTCGACGGAGGGGATCGAGCCGGGGTCGGTCTCGGTGAGCTGTTGCAGCGCGATGCCGGGGGTCCGGAGGTCCGCGCCGATCGTCACGGCGTGGACGACCACGTTGCCGGTGCCGAACATGGTCCACGGGTGGGCGTACTGGCTGCCGAGATTGGTGGCCGTGCGGTCGGCCTCGCCGTGCCAGCGCCACGCGTCGCCGTCGCGGCCGTCCTGGGCGGCGGTCACCGCGGCGTGCAGGCAGAGGCTGCCGAACATGCCGCGCAGCCGGTCCGAGCCGCCCTCCAGCTGCGGGCGCAGGATGTCGGCGGCGTCGGCCACCATCCGCAGAGCCTCCTCGGTGTAGCCGGAGACCCTCAATCCGTTGCCGATGATCCAGGCCGCCGAGGCGAGCGCGATCGGGTCGTCGGCCTGCTCGGCGGCCATCCGGGCCCGGTCGACGATGACCCAGTACAGCTCAGGCTCGACGATGTGGGCCACGTACTGCTGGGCGAGGGCGTAGGTCTCGGAGAGGACCACCGAGGCTCGGCGCTTCTCGGCGCCCTCGGCGGACCGCACCGTGGCGTGCCCGGCCTCGATCAGGCCGGGTAGCACCGAGGCGACCGCCGTGCGCTGGTCGCGGGCGCGGTGCCAGACGTCCCACGCCTGCCGGACCCGTCCGGCCAGATGCCCGACGTCTTCCGGCGTGCCGGCCGCGGCGAACAGCGGCGCGTGGATCGCCGAGCGCAGCGCGGTCACGCCGGAATGGGTGACCTTGCCGCCGTCGTACACCGGCACGGAGACATCCGCCCGGGTCAGCTCGTTGACGTCCTGGCAGCCCAGTACCCGGGCCAGCTGCACGATCATCGCGAGCGACCGGACGGTGCGGTCCCCGCGTTCGACCTTCTTGACCCAGTCCTCGCTCCGGGCGACCAGGCCGCCCAGCGCCGAGCGGCTGAGCCCGCGATGCTCGCGGCGCGCCTTCAACAGCTCGCCGTCTACCGTCATCTGCACGTTGTCATCAGGCATGTGAGCCCCCTCAGCAGGGATATACCCGCCAGGGTAGGGGCTTCCCCGGGGCCGGGCGGCCAATCCCGGGGAAGCCCGCAGCTAAGGGGGCGTCAGGCGTCCTCGCGGCGCCATGCGCTGGGCACGATGCCGGGCATCCGGTGGTCGACCTGGTGCTCGCCCTTGGTGCAGCCCGCGAACGGGCCTGAGGAGGGGCGGAGCTGCGCGAGGCAGGGGTCGAGATGGTCGCGGTGCCACGTCGAGGGGCCGGTGTAGCCGCAGGTGGCCGGGTCGGTGAGCTCCTGCCACGCGAGCCAGCACGCGTGGAGCCGGGCGACGGCCACGGGGTGCTCGAACCAGTTCGGGCACCAGCGGGCGTCGCTGCTGGGCTCGGCCAGGTAGCCGGGGACGAGGACCCCTTCCACCCACTCGATCAGGCCGCGGAGCTCGTCGTCGTGCTGTGGGGAGTCCAGAAGGAGGATGAACGGCGGGAAGGCCCACTCGTCCCCCTCCTCGTCCGTCTCCTCGGGCTCCTCGCCGGCCGCCTCGTCGTCGTCGGCGAAGGCCTCGCCCGTCCCGCCCGCGCCGCCCTCGGTCAGGGTCTTGACCTGGGCGGACAGGGCGGCGACTTGGGCCTTGAGGTCTTCCATGTCCTGGAAGAGACCCATCGGGACCTCGAAGTCGGGCCCCGGCTCGGGGTCATCAGCCACGGCGGGCGGCCTTCCTCTCCTCGTGCGCGGCCACGGCGCGCTTGGTGATGGCCGCTTCCTCGGCCTTCATCTGCGGTCCGATGTAGGCGAGGTCCTTCTCCTCGTACCAGGGCCTCAGCGCGATCTGCGCGACGGGCATACCGGTCGACATCAGCAGCGCCGTCCCCTTCTTCATCGCGCGGATCTCGGCGGGATCGAGGATCTGCTCGCGCTGCTCGGACCAGCTGCGGCTGCCGCCGTCCTTGCTCTTGGAGTACGAGCCGCGCTCGATGTAGTGGGCGCCGACGAGGTTGGAGAGGTCCTGGGCGAACTTCGCGTCGTCGATACCCACGCCGATGATCTTCTTGGTGGCCGCTCCCCACATGGCGTCCATGCCGACCTCGCCCCAGCTCTTCACGCCCTGCCGGTAACTCTGGAGGATCACGAAGGGGTTGATGCCGCGCGAGCCGAGGTGGCTGAACAAGTCGGGCAAGTCCGCGATCTTGCAAATGTTGGCGGCCTCGTCCAGGACGGCTCGCATCGGCTCGGGCAGGCGGCCGCCGTGCCGCTCCCCCGCCTCGGCGCCGGCGGTGAACACCGCGTCGGCGACGGCCGCCACCAGGGCGCTGGACGGGCCGCCCTTCTTGCTCAGCAGGTAGAGCGTGTCCTTGCTGGTCGCGAAGGCCTCGGGGTCGAACCTGGGGAGGTCCTTGTCGGGGGTCACCCACGCGAGGACCTTTTCGTCCCGGAGCGCGCTCATGGCTGTACGGGCGTTCTGGAAGATGCCGCTCTGGGTCTCCTCGGCGATGTTCACCGAGGAGTCGACCTGTTCGGCGAGCACCGGCTCGTGCGCGTACAGGATGTTCATCGGGGCCTTCTCGCGCGGGTCCGACAGCCAGCGCATCACCTCGCGGACCGTCGCACCGTCCCACCACGCGGCGCGGAAGAGACCGGTCAGCAGATCCGCGGCGGCCTGCGACCAGAACGGGTCGGCCTGCTCGCTCGTGATCTGGTTGGTGAAGTGGCTGGCCAGCCGCTCGGCGCCCTCCAGCGTCTCGGCCTGGGCGATGAGGTCGATCCACATCTTCCGCTCGGCCTGGGCGACGCCCTGGGTGTCGAAGAGGAAGGTCTGCCCGATCTGGGAGCGCGAGCCCATCGTCGCCGCGTAGACGTCGGCCTTGTTCGACGTCATCAGCAGGGCACCGGGGGCCTCTTCGGCGACGGGGATCGCCAGGGAGGTGGACTTGCCCGCGCGGGGCGCCATGATGGCGACGAACGTGTCCTCGTCGCTGCCGCGGAGCTCCACGCCGGAGGGCATGTGGTTGCCGAGCAGCACGCCACGGTCCCGGGGTGCGACCTCCTTCGGCTTGGCGCCCTTGAGGGAAGCCCGCAACCGGGTCGCGGTGAGGGCCGCGGGCACGGGGGTGAGCTCGCGCAGCTGGTGGAGCGTGGCCAGCGAGCTGGGGTTGCGGAACCACTTGAAGGACACCTTCAAGCCCCACACGATCAGGGCGACGACGGCGACATCGAAGAGCCCGGCCCCGATGCCCGAGGCGACCGGGGAGCCCGCCCACACGGTCCCCCAGTCCTCGACCATCCGGTAGACGGTCAGCGGGGACAGGGGTGCCACGTCTTCGCCCGTCACCACCGCGCCGGCGGCGGCCCCGGCCCACGTGGAAGCAGACAGGGCCACCACGCCGCCGAACACGATTCCTCCGGCCGCCCAGTGGCGGTCGTTCTCCGTCATCATCAGGCGTCGCCCCCCGTGTGCCGTGCCCGGCGCTGGTTCGTGTCCGTGCGGTACAGCCGCTTCTCGGTGTTGGTCAGCTCCAGGGCCGACGCGATCCCGGGGCGGGTGCCGATCTTGATCAAATACTTTCCGCGGCCCGGGTGCCGGGCGCCTTCCTCCTCGACCAGCGGCCGGTCCTCGCTGCCTTCGCCGAGGACGGTGGGGTCGATGTCAAGGCCGGTGGAAGTCGCCGAGGACCAGGAGCCGATCATCATGCGCTCCTGCTCGGTCAGGCTGCGCTTGCCGGTGACGCGCCGGAGCTCCTCCTCGGACGAGGCACCGATCACCCAGGTGTCGCACCGGTCCATCAGGCCGCGCGCCTTGGCCCGGTCCTGCTCGGTCGGCAGGGCCTCGACGTCGAGCAGGGAGTGCGTCACGTAGATGGTGACGTCGTCCGTCGTCCTGTTCAGGCGGCTGATCGCGTCCATGGCGTCGACCAGACCCGGGCCCGAGCGAAGGGCCCGCCACATCTCGTCCATGGGCAGGACCAACTTGCGGTCCATCAGCCCGATGGACCGGGCGGAGTCGATCGAGCTGTAGGTGTACGCCCACGTCGCGATCATGCCCGCGCTGACCACGTCGTTTCCGCGGGCCCGGAGTGCGGAGATGTCCACGCTGACCGCGGGGGCGTTGATGTCCAGCGCCGTGGTGGTGGGGCCGTCGAAGAGTCCCCGCAGCGGTCCGCCTATCAGGTTGTCCAGTCCGGCGATCACCGAGCGGGTCAGGTCCTGGTAGCGGTCGCCGTCGGCGGCGAGCTTGCTCCTCAGCTCCTCCGGGGCCGCGCGCAGGACGCGGACGACGTCGGCGACGATCGGGTCGCTGCCGGACTCCTGGGCGTCGGAGGCCACGTGAACGGCGGTGTCGAGCGCGCTGCGCTCGATCTCGTCCGGGGTCCGGCCGAGACCGTGCTTGGTGGACAACAAGGCGACCAGGGTTTCGAGCCGCCGGCCGTTGAGGACGTCGAGCAGTGCCTGGCGCCGGTCGACCGGCAGCGTGGCGACCCGCCCCTTCAGGGGACCGGAGTCCAAGGGGTTGATGCGGCCGATGCCGTCGCCGATCCGTACGACGGACCCGCCCAGTTCGGAGATCAAGCCGCTGTACTCGCCCTTGACGTCGCCCGGCACACACACCATGTGGCCGTACGCCGAGTAGACCAGGCATACGCGCTTGACCAGGGCAGATTTACCCGCACCCGGCTGCGACATGACCCAGACGCCTGGGTTGGTGGTCAACTTGCCGGTCCAGCCGGACGGGTCGATGCACACCAGTTCGCCGGTCAGGACGTCCCGGCCGACCGGCACGCCGCGCGGCGGCAGACCGGATCCGAGGAGGAACGGGTAGATGCCGCCCACCTGGGTGCTCGGGCCGGTGTAGACGGTGCCGGAGTCCTCGACAGCGACGCGGCCGCCGAAGCGGCCGCCCCACCCGAGCCGCGGCGCGAACCGGGCCCGCAGCTTCTTCGCGGCCCGCCGCTCCTCGCGGGTCGGGCCCTGCTCGGCCACGCGGACCACGCGCTTGGGCGTGGTCACCGCGGGCGTCTTCGTCTTCTTCGCCATCGCCGTCAGCCCTTCACCAGCGGGTTGTAGCCCAGCGGCAGACCGGCGGCGAAGACCGCCGCCTGAGCGCCGTACGCGGGCCTCATCCGGACGCCGCGGGTGGCCTTGACTGCGCGCTCCAGCTCCTGCCGGGCGGCGGGAAGGTCGGCGGCCCGGCGGGCGGTGACGGTGACCATCAGCGTCCAGTCGACGACCTGCGCGCCGCCGGCCACCTGAGCGGCGGCCTCCTCGGCACGCTGTGCGTCGGCCTTTTGCGACCACTTCGCCCGGCCCTTGACCTCGGCCGTGGCCTGCGCGGTGTTGTAGGCGGCGCTGATCTCGCGCTCCAGGACCGCCTCGCCCTCGTGCGGGTCGAGCACCCGGTAGGCGAGGGTGATGCGCCGCTGGTACCGGCCGGGTGCGAGGAGCGGCAGGAGCACGCTGTAGGAGATGGGGCGGCGCGGCATCTCGCGCAGCACCCAGGAGACGGAGATGCCTCCGTCGTGGGCGTACTCCTCCCACCCGTCGTCGGCGGCCTGCGGCCCGCACTCCGACCACGACAGGTCGGCGAACTCGGCATCCCTCGCGTTGAACACGTCCGGGTCGTAGGCCGACCTCACCAGGCGCCGCAGGTCGATGTCGGTGGCCCGGCGCTCGATGTCCGTGCCGGTGCCGGACAGGTCGATCGAGTCGACCGCCTTGAGCGCTTCGGCGACCTGCTCGGCAAGGTCCGTCGGGGGGTTCACCGAGGCGTTGGGGTCGACGGTGACCGACATCCACGGCGCCACCGAGGCGGTGGCGTGCGGGGTGGTGCGTACGAGCTCCTCGACGATCTGCTTCGCCAGGGCCGGGGCTCCGGGGTCCTGACGCGCCTTCACGTCGTCGCCGAGCGCTTCGCCGGCGCCGGGGGTGATCTGGATCGTCACCGAGGCGCCCTTGATCTGGTCGTCGGTGCTCATCGCTTCCAGCACGGACGACCAGGTGCGCAGCGAGCTCTGCACGGCCCCGGTGGGGGCCATCAGGCTGCCGCCCGGGGCAAGCAGGGTGCTGATGGTCATGTAGCCGGTGGCCCGGTCATGCACGACGCCCACGCTCCGGCCCGAGGTCGGGTCGTGCGCCTTGACCAGGGTGGAGGAGGCCCCCACGCCCGGGAGGTCCAGGGCGTAGGGGAGCTCCAGCAGGAGACGGCGGTAGGAGTTGGCTTCCGACTTCGACGCCCGGCTCCACGCAGCCTTGGCCCAGTAGTACGTCAGGGCGGACATGCCGTGACGGCGGGCGGCAGCCAGGCCGACGCCGACGAGCGCGGTAGGCAGTGTCACCAGCAGGGTGACCGGTGACTGGGTGGCGATGAGCCCGACGGCGAGCAGGGTCAGGGCGGCGCCGATCGTCGCGCCCTTGGACAGCCCGCCGATCCCGAAGGACTTGCGGACCCGAAATCCGTTCACCATCAGCGCCTTGGGCACTTCGTGCGCTGAACTCACACTCACTGCTGGTTCCCCCCGCCGCCGATCTGTCCGGCCGCCCCTTGGATGCCGTCGTTGATGCCGTCCAGGACCTGGACGCCGAGGGCGACGCCCGCCGTGGCGGTTCCGGCGGCGACGGTGGTCGCCGTGCCGGTCGTGCCTGCGGTGGTGGTCGCCCCGGTGACGCCTTCGGGTCCTGCCTGTGCCGGGATGCTCGCGGTGGCCTCGTTGCGGGCCGCCTGCGCTTGGACGTCGCCTCCCTGGCCGCCTTCCTGTCCCTGGCCCTGGCCCTGCTTGCCCATGCTCTGCTCGACGAACTGGGCGTGCTGGACCGCGTTCACATCGCCGCCACCGCTGCCGCCGCTGTCGCTGTCGCCGCCGCCGGCCTTGCCGCCGATGTAGCCCGCGGCCGCGCCGAGGGCTCCGCTCGCGCCGCCGGACGCCATGCCCGCACCGACGACCTCGCCGAACGGGGCGAAGATCCGGGTGAGCGGGCCTGGCGCGATGACGCCGAGGATGAGGGTGGCGCATCCGCGCAGCCATTCCGCCAGGGTCTGGGAGTGCCCGAACTCGGCGAAGCCGGTGCAGATGATGATGGCCAGGATCGGCTTGTACGTCACGACGACGAGACCGGCGGTGATGAGCTTGGGTGCCCACTGGCGGGTTGCGTCGCCGCCGGTCCGGCCGCCGCCGGCCACGGGCAGCAGCAGGCAGATGATCGGGATCGCGGACTGCCGCAGGAACACCATGATGAGCTGGATGAAGCCGACGATGAGCAGGACCTGGACCACGCCGAGCATCAGGATCGGGTTGGAGATGCCGTTGGGCATCATGACCGCGAGGATCCGCTCGTAGGCCTTGCCGTCGTCGGCGAAGGTGGCGTTGACGAGTCCGGCGGACAGGGCGTCGGCTGCGATCAGCAGGAGCGCGAACAGGGACACCCCGATCGCGGACAGGATGATGTTCTCCACCCACCCCGCCATCGCCCGGCCGAGGTGTTTGACCTGCCCGGTGACTGCCATCTTGCCCAGCTGCCACATGACTCCGCCGGCGGCGATGACCAGGCCTAGCCACATGAGCATCCCGGAGAGGGTGGCGTCCTTCCCCCACAGTCCGGTGGCCGCGAGGTCGACCGATGGCCCCAGCAGGGCGACGGTCAGAACCTTCTTGATGATCCACTTCACGCCGTCGGCGGCGGACTTGATGACGTCGCCCAGGACGGAGTCCCAGACGTTCTTCCACTCTTCCTTGATCTTCTTCTCGGCCGCGTCGCCGAGCTTGTCGCACAGCGGCGAGCCGGTCAGGCCGCCGATGCCGGTGACCTTGCCCTTGATGCCGAGGATCGTCCCGAGGACCGGGCCGGAGGCGAAGCGGCATCCGCCCTCGATGGCGTTGCCGATGGGCCCGTCGGCCCGGGCGGGCTGGGGTGCGGCTACCACCGAGACGCCGAAGACCGCGACGAGCGCGAGCAGCAGTGCTGCGAGTCGGCGCGTCACGATGCCTCCCGGATAGCCGTCCATCCAGCGGTGTTGAACACCTCGTCGCCGGGGGCGGCCATCGTCGGCTCCGCCTTGCCCTGGGTCTCCTGCTGGGCCCGGGCGGTGGCGTCCGCGGTCATCTTCCAGTCCCCGTCCACCCACTGCGCACCGACCAGGGTGCGGGTGTACGAGCCCTTCTCCTCCGCCGTCTCCCCGTTCTTCTGGACCACCCGGGCCAGCAGCCACGCGGAGACCTCGTCGCCGGACTGCTTGATGACCTTGTAGCCGACGACGTGGCTGCGCACGTACGCGCCGGACGGCAGCGGCTGCCCGGCCGGAACGCCCATCTCCTTCGCGAGCGACTTGTCGGTGGCGATCGCGTTGAGCTCGATCTGCTCGGCAGCCTCCGACGACTGGTCGGCCTTGCCGATGTACGTGTTGTAGATGCGCAGCTGCTCGGTCCTGTTGGACCGGTCGCCCTCGATGCGCGTGGTGTTGCCGGCCGCCATCATGGCCACCGCGCCTTCGGCGGTGTGCGGGAAGCCGAGCTGGCTGCCGCGCTCGTCCGTGCGCTGCCCCCGCGGAAGCGCCGTCCATCGCTGCGGCTCGGTCCAGTCCGGCGGCTGCGCGTACGTCGGCTCCGGGCTCGCCGAGCCCGACGCGCTCGGGTTGGCGCTGCTGCCGCCCTTGCCCCCGGTCCTCGACTCGTCGTCACCACCGCCGCTGAACGCGGCGTAGGCCGTCAGCAGCAGCATGGCGGCCAGCGAGATACCGGCGATCCATGTGCCCTTGGTGTTCCACGTCCCCCTGGTCCGCGACATGCCTGCCTCAGCCTCCCGCGATGCCGTTGAGGATGGTGATCAGCGACCCGGCCAACAAAATCGTGGCAACGCCGCCGCCCATCCACTTGAACGGCTCGGCGCCGCCGCCGTTCCTCGACTTGTCGCTGACGGCGAGCTTGTAGACGCCGAAGCCGGTGCCACCGACACCGGCGAGGATGAGCAGCCACAGGCCGTATCCGAAGATCTTCGACACGGGGCCGTCGAGCCCCGGGATCTTCGTGGGGGTCGACCCCGGGATCAGGCCGTCGGCCGCGAGCGTGATCAGCTCGTTGGTCATGGTCATCGTTTGGTCCCTTCCATCGTGCGCCGCAGCCTCTCGGCAGCGGTCAGAACGCTCTTGTGCTCCATGGCCTCGGCCGGATCTTTAACGGCGCGAAGGACCGGCAGGTACGGCACCCGCGCCACGCCGGCCAGTCGCCCCTCCAGGGCGCGCACCAGGAACCGGGCATCGGGCACCGGCCGGGTGGGGGCGTCCGAGATCAGCACCAGCCACGGCTTCGGCAGGGTGCCCCAGCGCGCGAGCATCGCCTCGACCTGGTGGGCGCCGTACACGGTCGTCTCGGCCAGAAGGACCGACTGGGCCCCGTACGGAATGGGCTCGGCCATGCTGAGGAGCCGGGCCCGGGCGCCGTCGGAGTCGTCGTCGAGCATCCGCGCGACGGTCGCCACCGCAATGCCGTACCCGTGGACGGGAATCAGCGCGTACCGAAGTGCAACCGGCGGATTGACGGCCGGGGTTCGGCTCTCCGGATGGGTAATCACACCGCAACTCCCCCCTACAAGCGTGTGTTTCCACCACGGCTTTGGGCTCGTGGGACTCCTGAGGCTAGCGTGCACCGGGGACAAACCCGATCACGGTTTTCAGGCCCTGGGGAGGTCAGGTCAGGTGAGGTCGCTGCACGGGACGGTCCGCACGCACGAACAGCGCTCCGGGACCGCCCTGCGGAATGCGGAAATGCGCCATGCCGGATTCGGCCACATCGCCGATCGTCGTGCGGAGCCGAATAGCCATCAGTCACACCCCCGAGTTCCCAACGCCTGCACGTCCGAGCCGTTCATTTCGCACAGCGAAATACGGCAGGCGGGATTTCGCTGTGCGAAGTCACCCGACGCGAGGCGTGAGCTGACCCTACGTGAGGCCGGAAGGAAGCTGAGCGCTGACCCTGCCCCCTTCGCCGACCTGACGATCTCGCGCACAACACCCGGACGGCGTAGCGGACACCGCCTTCCCGAGCACCCCCGCCGGCGGCCCGGGACCGCACGCAAAGAGGCCTCAGCCACAAGGACGCTCATGATCTAGTACGCCGAATCCACACAGCAGACAGGACAGCGAGCGCACGGAACAGCACGGGGGGAAGCATGAAGTGGTTGGTCGGGATCGTCCTGGCGCTGGTCGGCATGATGCTGGCCGGTGTCGGACTGATTGTGATGCTGCTGATCGACAGCGACGCCAGCGCCACCGAGAACACCGACGGCGGCGGCGGCCTGCGCGGCGTCCCCACCGAGTTCCGCCCCTGGATCCTCAAGGCGGATGCCGCCTGCAAGCACCCCGAGATGACCCCGGCCTACCTCGCCGCACAGCTGTGGAAGGAGGCCAACTTCTCCACCAAGCGCGACAAGAGCGCCATCAGCGACATGGGCGCCCAGGGACCCGCCCAGTTCATCGACGGCACCTGGGCGACCTGGGGTCGCGACTACGACGGCAACGGGGAGATCTCGCGCTGGGACATTGGCGACGCGGTGATGGCGCAGGGCGCCCTGATGTGCTCGCTCCTCGGTGACGCGAAGTCCTCCGGATACCCGGGCGACCCGCGGGCCCTCGCGTTGGCCGGCTACAACGCGGGCTGGGGCCGGGTCGTGGAGTTCAAGGGCGTACCGCCGATCTGGTTCGCCCGCCGCAAGGGCGAGACCGAGGGCGAGACCTACGCGTACGTCCGGATCATCATGGCCAAGATCAAGGACTTCGAGGGGCCGGGCCTGCTGGAGGTCTCCGGCAGCGGCATCGGCGCGGACGCTCTGCGCCGGGCGGCGGCCCGGGCGGGCACTCCGTACTCCTGGGGCGGCGGTGGCCCCGGCGGTCCCTCGCTCGGGTTCTGCGACGGTCTCAACGGCTATTTGAACGGGCAGTGCAGCGCCTCCAACACGGTCGGCTTCGACTGCTCCAGCTTGGTCCAGTACGCCTACTGGCCGACCACGAAACTCCCCCGCGTCGCGGCCGCCCAGTACGGCGAGACCTCCCACCGTGCAGTCGCCCGCGACCAGCTCAAGCCCGGCGATCTGCTGTTCTGGAGCAAGGGCGGATCCGGCTCGATCTATCACGTGGCGATCTACGCGGGCGACGGCAACGTGCTGCACGCGCCGCGCACCGGCCGGGTCGTCGAGCTCCAGCCGCTCACCTCCGCCATGCCCGCCGACGACTACTTCGGTGCCACCCGGCCCTGACCCGCACCACCCCGAGAACGACGTGTGCCGCAGACCCGGACCGGGGTCTGCGGCACACGTGCGTCGGGCGGACTACTTCGCCTTGCCCGGCTTGGCCGTGGGACCGGTCTGCCGGTGTGCAGCCACCCCGGCCTCCGCAGGCGCCGCCGCCTTGGCAGCCTGCGCCTTAGTAGGACCCACCGTCGTCGACTGCGACCGCGCGGCGGTGGTGGACACCTTCGGACGCGCCGCCGGCGGGGCCTCCCCCGGCGCGTGCCGAAGAACGTGGTTGGTCGCCTGGACCAACCGCGAACCGATCTGCCCGTTCGGGCCCGCCGTCCAGGACACGTCCTTCGCCAGCCCCGCCAGATGCTCGGCGACCGGCTTCTTCTCGCTCTCCATCTTCGCCATCCGCGCAGCAACCAGCGGCCACTGCTTCGCGGTGATCGCGAGGTCGACCTCGCGCCCGTAAGCGGGCAGCGCGTCCTTGAGCATCCGGGCGTACCGCACGTTCTCCTGCGGGGAGATCGCCAACTGCCGCAGGGCCCTTTCCCGGTCGTTCAGGTCGAGATCCTTCGGGATGTCGAGTCCGTCGGTGAGCGGTCCCCACGACAGCAGTGCATCCCGGCTCGTGGCCGGAGCCTCGCCAGCCGCGATCACCTTCGCCACGGCCTGGTCGACGCCCAGTCCCTCGTCGTGCGCGGACGCCAGGATCTTCCGCACGTCGACACCACGCTCGTCCAGCTTCGCCATCGTCGCCGCAATGTCGGGCCACGTCGGCGAGGACAGGATCGCCTCACGCACCGGACCGGCGGGCAGGGTCTCGCGGAGCATCCGCTCCCACTCCCCCGTCCCCTCCTTCGCCACCCGCTCCGCGTTCGCGGCCACCTGATCCCGCACGGTCACCGCGATCTCGCCGACCCGGGGCAGCAGCTGCTCCAGGTCGACCCCGGCCTTCTTCAACGCCATGAGCTGCTGTGCCAACTGCGGCCAGTCCGCACCGGACAGCAGGGCCATGGAGACGTCCGCGGGGAGGAGGTCCTTGAGCTCTGCCTTCGCGTCCTCCTTCGCCTGCTCGGCGGGCGGCAGCTCCTCCTCGGCTCCCTTCTTCTGCCGCTGCTGGTGTCGCCGGACCGCGTCGGCGATGGCCATCACTAGCTTCACTGACATGACGGCGGTCTGCACCGCCTCGCCCGCCGCTTCGGCGAACGGCTCCCCTGGTGACGCTGGTGTCGTCATCTGCTGCTCTCCCCTCGTTAGCGGGTCCTTCGCGGACCCTTGCGCGGCTCGTCGCCGGGCGGCCTGCGCCGAGGCGCGGGTGCCGCCTTGCGGGTCGGTGCGGCGCTTCTCCCCGTGCCGCCTCCGGCCGTCGACGACGGGCGTGTTCCGGCGGACGCATCTGCGGTGGCTCCGCGCTGGTTCCGCCATCCGACCAGTCGCCATGAAAGCACTTCGGCGACCGACTCTGCTGAGCTCAACTCCCGGCGGGCTGCGACCGTTGCCAGCACTTCGACGGGGTCTTCGCCCGCTCGTTCGAGCTCGATCAGAACGTTCCGCAGGGTGGGCCAGGCCGGGTCCGCCAGGATCACCCGCGCGTGCTTGGGAACGGCCTGCTGCACCACGCCCGCCATGGGGCGCTCGCCGGGCGCGGCTGCCGCACGTTGGCCTGCTGCGGGACGCGCCGCGGACCGTTTGGGACGGGGGCGGTACTCGCGCGCCGCGCTCGCGCCGGCGGTTACCTCGACCGCTTCTCGTAGCAACCGCCCGGCCCGCCCCGAGGCCTGCGCGTGGATGCGGTGCTCCTGTGCCTCGTGCCAGCGACGGGCTGCCTCCACGGCTTGCACCAGGGCGAGCAGGAAGCCCAGGGCGGCGGCCGCGTTGTTGTGGCCGACAGCGGCCGCCGACTGCGAGAGAACCTGCGCGGACTCGCGGTACAGCGCCCTCGCCTGACCCTCCAGGGCGCGGTCGCCCGGGGCTCGTGATGCCCGCTCGAACTCTCCTGCCGCCTGTCTGATCTGCTCGCGTACCAGGCGCGGCGAAACGATGGCGGCGACCACAATGAGGTCCCCGAGAGCGGCTACCTCACCGGCGCCGTGGTGGAGGCCTTCGGCCCCGAGTCGACCAGCTGCTTCGCGGACCTTCTCTTCGGCGATCCGCCACATCTCCGCCGGCGCCGCGCGCGGTGCCGGAACCGGGTTCGCCCAGCGTTCGCGGACGCGTGGCAGAGACAGGTCCGGTGCGAGCTTGGCGCCGGGGAACCAGATCGGTGACTGCTCCGGATTCCGGTCGCCCTGCATCGCCACCGAGTAGCCGGTGATGTTCCCGTCCGGGGCGATGCGCTGCTTCACGCGCACGCCCGAGGCGGCGAGACGCTCGAAGAAGTCGGCGTCGCTCGTCGCTGCGGCCGCCGCCTCGCGCACCGTCCGCTGAAGAGTCACGCGAGGGGCTTCGCTCAGGCCCCGCCGCTGCGCCTTCTCCAGCTCGCCCGGCTTGCGCCAGCGCGATGCGGTCTTGTCCCCGTTCTTGAGCCTGCGCAGTCCGAGCTGCTCCTCGAAGATCCGGGCCGCAGCCTGCATCTTGAAGATGTCTCCGCGCAAGTTCGGCTGGCGTCCGTCTTCCCGGGCCTTCGTCGCCACGAGGTGGATGTGGTCGTCGGCATGGCGCACGGCCACCCATCGGCATCCCTCGTCGTCGCCATGCTCGGCGATCCCGGAGGCATGCATCATCTCGCGCGCGATCTCGGCCCATTCCTCGTCGCTGAGGATCCGGTCCTTCTCGTCGTTCCGGACTGCCACGTGGTACACGTGCAGCTTCGGCTTCTTGCCTCGCATCGCGAATACGGGTGCGTCTAGAAGGAGCGCAAGGTCCGAGATCGTCATGTCGGGCGAGCGTGCCGGATCGTCGACGTAGGGGTCCCACGCGGCGACCATGTGCGGGTTCGTGTGCTCGTCCCGCCGGCCGGGCCCGTACAGGTAGGCCAGCAGGCCGAAGGTGTCGCTGCCCTCGTCGAGCTTCTGCGGGATCACCCGCGCTCCTTTCGCTCCCGCATCAGCTGGAGCGTGGCCGCGTCCAGGCGCTGGATGGCGGTCACCAGGGCTCGGTGCACGGCGGCCATCTGCGCGTCAGGCACCTCGCCATCGGAGTTCATCACCTTGGCGATCTGGTTGTAGTTGGTCCCGACTCGCTTGAGCTGCTTGCGTGCCTCGATCAGCTCTCCGACCACTGCCTTGGCGTTGACAGGCGTCGGGACGAGCATCTCTTCTGCAACGTCTAGGGCGACGCGTCCGATCCAGGATGCTGTCGCTTGGCGGTCGCGTTCGGCGGCCGCTTTGACGAGCTCGTGCTCGTCGTCGTTGTACGAGACCTTGATGCGTGTTTCGCGAGCGCCGCCGGCCTCGCGCTCACGCCTCCGCGTAGCGGGGCGCTGGCGTGTCTCATCCGCTGCTGGCTCTGCCACAACAGCCCCCTCCGGGGTTCCCCGGTCCGTGCTCGGACCCATGATCACCGGCCGCCAACCCTACTGGAAGAGGCGGCCGGTGATCCGCTTACTGGGCCCAGTAAGCACTATCTTGCTACCGGCGTCTAAGGGGGTGCCCTTAGACGCCGGTAGCGCTCTGACCTGCGGTCAAAACCCTAGGGCGTGGTGCTGATTGCTCAATTTCGAGCGGTCGAATCGACCTCGGGAAAGTACGATGCGCGCATGTCTGCACACGAGATGAAGCAACGGATGGAAGCGATCCTCAAGGCTCGGGCCGAGGCCATCGAGCCGCTGGTGGACGTCCAGGGGCAGCGGGCCGATCTCCTTGACCAGCTCGCTGCACTCGACGAGCCGTACGGCAGGGCCTACGCCGGTGCCGAGGCGGCTGGCTGGACCGCCGAGGAGCTGGCGGAGATCGGCGCGGAGGAGCCGACGAAGCGGCCGAAGGGGCGGCCGCGGGGTCGGCGCACGTCGGCGCGGAAGGGAGCGTCGGCCGCGGGGTCGGAGGCATCCTCGCCGGCGGCGAGCGTTCCGGCTCAGGACAGCACCGGGAGCATTCCGCCGGTCGCGGCGGCCGGGCAGTCCGGCTGACGTCGAGCAGCACGAAGAGGGGGGCTCCGGTTCGTCGGGGCCCCCTTCTTCGTGTCCGACGGACGGTGCGCACATCTGGGCCGCAAAGAGCCCCGGCGGGCCGCTGGTTCTGCGGCCCGCCGGGGCGGTGGGTCAGGCGGCCTGGGGCTGGCCGCTGGCCTCCTCGTCGAAGAGAATCATCTGCTCGATCCGCTGCCGCGGGATGGTGGGGACGGCATAGATCCGGCGGACGTAGACCCGGGTCTTGTCCTCCCAGTCCGCAATGCCGAGGATCCGGCCAAAGACTGCGGCGGCGACCATCGGGCAGACCGCATCAGCTGCCTGCTGGGCGACGTTGCGGACTCCGCGGCCGCGCCCGACGTGGCGCCAGGGGAAGTCGCCGGGGAAGCCCACCAGACGGCCGATGTCGGCCTGGGTGATGCGCTCGCCGGTCTCGGAGTCCGTCCACCCGTAGATGGTGGCGGTCACGCAGGTGGAGGGTCGGTCGGCGGACCGGCTGCCGCCGCCCTTGGCTCGGCCGGTCTCGGGGTCAACGGGCCTGTGGCCCCGCGTGAGGATGGTCCTGCCGGTGGGCCACCCGACGACCTCCGCGAACGTCGTGGCGGGGAACGGGGCGGTCGGCGTGAGGTCGACGAACGGCTTCGTCTCGCCTCGGTAGGCGGCCATGAACCGGCGCTTGCGGTGCGAGGCGGCGCCGTAGTTCACCGCGTCCAGGGTCCACGCCTCGGTGGTGTGCCATCCGGCGCCGGTGAGCTCCGCGAACAGTGCGTCCTCGATCTGGGCGGGCAGAGCGGAGGACTGCTCGACGGCCACCCATTCCAGGGAGTCGTTCCACCTGGCCAACATCGCAAGCGGCCAGATGATCACTTCCGCCATGAGTCCCGCACGCTCGTCTTCGAGCTCGGCGAGCGGCGCGCGGACTTCGTCCCAGGTGAGCCCGGACCGGGGCGCAAAGCCGGTCGGGGAGCCGTCCCAGGGGAGGAATCCGGCGGCCGCGGTGGCCTCCCAGATGACCGACAGAATCAGGTTGATCGCTCCCGCGTACCGGCCCTTGCCCAGGCCGCTGGGGGTGAACGCCTGGCACGGCGGGGTGAGGGCGATTCCGCTGACCCACTGGAGCGCGGGCGACTCGGGGTTGAGGTCGGTCACGTCGGCGTGGATGACGCGGAATCCGGCGGCGACAGCGGTGGCGACGGCGCCGCCATCCAGGTCGATGCCGACGATGTCGACGTCGGCACCGAGGACGTCGCGCAGGCCGACCGAGAGCCCGCCGGGGCCGTGGAAGAGGACGATGACCCGCTTGCGGATGATGCGTCCGAAGGTGTCGCGCTCGGGCTCGAAAAGCCACTCGATCGGGAACGGGGCGGCGTACCACTCCAGGAGTCGGCGGGTGTCGGCGTCCAGGGCGGCGAGCGTGTCGGCGGTGACGCGGCCGCGCTCTTCCAGTCGGCCGCACGCCATCGCGGCGCGCTCTCCGCGGGCGGCGGTGTAGCACTCCTCGACTCGGTCGGTGTCGCCCTCGGTGATGGCGCGGGCGCAGTCGACGACGCGCTCGACCGCTTCGAACTTCCACTCTTCGGCCGGGCGTCCGGGGTGGAGGCTGGCGTATTCGGTGAGCAGTGCGGCGGCGGTCTGGCACTCGACGAGGGCGGGGTGACCGGCGGCCGCGGTGATGGCGGCGGCGTCCTCGGCTTCGTGCTGTGCGATGTCCTCCAGGGCTGCGGCGCTGAGGGGCCGGGGGCCAGGGCGCAGCAGGCTCATCAGCCCGCCGGCGGGCACGCCGGAAGTACGGGTCTCGCCCATGAGATTCCTGTCGGTTGAGGTCTTCGGTGTGGTGGGCCTGGGCCCGCGCCGGTCCGGAGGATTCCCGCCCTCCCTCTCGACGTACTAATACTCTCAAGTTTTGCGGTGTGGGTCAAGACTAAAAGGCCAGGTCAGAGCACATTTCTCGGCGAGTTGCGCGCGTCGGCTCGCGGCCGGAGCGCCCCTCCGGCCACCCGGAAATGCCCGGCGACCCGCGCGGAATGGGATGGCACCTGCCACATCGCGGCAGCTGCTGCTCCCCCTCAACCACGACCTCGGGGTGCGATCGCCTCACGCTCCTGCATCCGCGACGGCGTGGGTACGGTCCGCGCCCCGTGCGGCCCGGCAGTGCGCCGTACCGGAGCGCAACCCGGCCACCCTCCCCTCGCTGCTGGCCGTCTTTTCCTCGCCCGAATCACCCGCAGCCGCCGACGCGCGTGGCCACGGAGGCTTACGGACCGTGGGCGCCTCGCGGGTGCACACAGCAGGGCCGCACGCTTCACTTTCGCGGGGCTCATCGGACCGACTCGCTGCCGGAATCCGGGCACGGGCGCGATGGCCTGTGAGCACGGAAACGGCCAGCACCCCCGGGGCGGTTTGGGGCGTGCTGGCCATGGTCGTGACCTGCTACTGCTGCGCCTTTTTGCGGGCTTCGGTGACGACCTTCTTCCAGGTGTCGATCGACTGCCCGTGCTCGCGAGCGAGTTCGGCGGCGACTTCGCCGGCGGCTCGCTCGGGGTTCGCGGCCAGAGCTTCGGCGGCCCGCTGGAGGCGGGCGGCGGCCTGCTCCTTGTTGCCGCCCGACGGGCGGCCGCCGCGGCTGCCGAGGCCCGGGTTGGCGTCCGCGAAGTCCCACAGCTGCTGCCGGGTCCTCCATCGCCGGACGCGGGTGTTCAGCTGCTCGGCGCGGCCCTGCGGCCACCCCGGCGGCGGCTTCTTGTCGTACTGGGTGATGCGGCTGGGGTCGACGCCGAGGACCCGCGCCTGCGCTGCCGGAGGGAGTTCCTCGTCCGGGTCGCCGGTCCGGTCGACCGTGGGCTCGGGGCGGGGCGCCTTGGCCTCCTCCTCCTGGCGGTGCTGGTCGAACCAGGCGATCCACCCGTCGAGCTCCCAGTGGAGGGCGCCGTCGACCGTGAGGGCATCGGGGTGGCCGTTGGTCTCGCGTGCGCTCCACAGTTTCCACAGGGTGTCCCTGCTGTAGCCGCTGCGCTCGACCAGCTCCTCGCGGGTCGCCCACTGGTGGCCGTCGATCGTCTTCACGGGGTCTGCTCCTGGGTGTCGCGGTTGATGGATACGATGGTGCCTGGTTCGGTTTGCGGCCTGTTGAGGGCCCTCGGTGCCGAGCCGCCGGCCCGGCGGGATTCCCACGCTCTTGCGCCCCGCCGGGCCTCTTGCTGTCTGCGGTCAGTTCTTCCCGCGCTCGATGATCTCGCGCAGGGAGATGTTCGCCTTGAACTGACCGAGCCTGTCCTCGACGGCGGCGTACTCCGCGAAGAGCTCCGGGTTGAGCTGGGCGGAGCGAACGAGGTCGTCGGTGTGGGCGAGCGGGCAGGCCCGGCAGCTGAGGCGGCCCATTCCCATGCGGTAGGCGTCGTGGCGCTCGATGCCGTTCTCCTCGTGCATCTGCCACACCTGGTCGGTGGTGAGGTGATGGATCGGCAGCCACGTCGTCACGACGCGCAGCGTGCCCTTGCCGCTCATGCGGTGCCGCTCCACGACCGGCTTCTTCGCGCGTGCCCGGGACTCCTCGGCGCGCATCCCCATCGCGTATCCGGCACGAATCGGTTCGCGCAGCCGGAGCTCGGCGCGGAGCTCGTCCACGTAGGCGCGGCCGGTCGCGGTCTTTGTGTCGCTCGTGCAGTAGCGCGCGAAAAATCCAGGCCACCGGCCGTGGGAAATCATGCGGTCCCACAAGGACGGCCACCGGGTGCTGCGGCGTACGGCGAAGGGGACGCCGTACGAGGCGGCGCGGCGACGGGCGACGTCGGCGGCGCCCGGCCATTCGATGCTGTGTCCGCCGGGGGTGCTGCCGAGGTCGCAGTGCAGGATGCGGACCTTGTGCAGCTGGCCCGCAGCCTCGGCGGAGCTGCACACGGTGTGCACCGTGGCGCCGCTGTCCTTGCCACCGGAGTCGCCGATCACCACGACGTGCTGACTGTCCCAGTCGAAGGTGTCAGTGGCGGGCGCGGCCGGCGGTTCGGCCGGCTGGGAGAAGAGCGCGAGTTGGGCGGCTCCGCACTGGGCGGCGCACGGGGGAAGGGTCTTCGTCATGACGGGCTCCGTGGTGTTGAGGTGTTCGGTGGGGCCCGGTCGGCGGGGATTCCCGCCTCGCCGGCCGGACCGGTGTGGGGGCCGCGTGGCACGGGCGCACGCGGCCGGGGCCCGGGCGGGCGTCGTATCCCGCCCGGGGCCAGGGGGTCAGCTGCGGGTGGCGGCGGCGTTGAGGGCGGCGAGCCTGCGGGCGTGGTCCGCCGCCAGGGCGGCGGACCACGTCGTCTCGGGGTCGTTGCGCCAGTCGACGACGTACGCGGCCAGGTCGGCGGTGTCCGCGGCGGCGAAGGTGCGGCCCTGGAGCTGGGTTCCGTCCGCGTCCCACAGGAGGACCACCCACTCGTCGGCGTCCGTGATCTCGCGGTCGACGGTCATCTCGTCCTCGTCGTCCCGGTCGTGGAGGTAGACCGCGAGGGAGGGCTCGTCGCCGGTCGGGTAGGGCGAGCGGTGGAGCGAGTCGATCTCCACCCAGCTGGTGGGCCCCTGACCGATCACGGCGCGTGATTCGCGGTGCAGGGGCAGGCCGCACTCGGCGAGCGCGTCGCGCAGGATCCACTCGGCCCGTCGGGCGGTGTACTTGTCGGCGGCCTCGGCCAGCGTGAGGAGGTGGGCCGCGGCTTCCTCGGAGGAGGCGAAGCTGCCGGACCACACGGTCGCGCCGAGGGGGATCACCCGCCAGATGCGCCCGCGGCGCGCCATGTAGCCCAGCCGGTGGGCGCCGCGGCGGACCGGGTAGTGACCGGCTCCGTCGGCGGGGTGGACCTGGTAGCCGACCGGCGGAAAGTCGGCGTCCTGCGTCGTGTGCTCGCCGCCGTGCGCCGCGATGAGGTCGCCGACGGCGTCGGCGGGGACCTCCAGGCAAAGGGTGCCGCTGGCGGTCTGGCCGGTCAGTACCAGTTCGTCGTCCTCGGCCTCCCAGTCGTCGGTGTCGGGGGCGGCGAGGCCGGGCGCGAGGTAGACCTCGTCCAGCACGGCGGAGTTGGGCATGGCCTTGACGTAGACCATGAGGTCGTCGGCGAGGCGGATGCGGGTGTACCCGCGGCCCGTGCCGGCGGCGGCGATGCGGTTGAGGCGTTCGGTGAGCATGTGGGGCTCCTTCGGTCGGTGAGGGGGCCGGGCCCGGCGTCTGCCGGGCCCGGCGGTGGTCCTGCTGGGCGGGGCCTACTTCTGGTAGGCGGCGATCAGCTCGCGGACCTTGTCGTCACCGATGCACCCGGCGGGCGCCTTGAACTCCGCGGAGGCGGGGTGCCGGTGGGTGCTGGGCAGCCCGCCGTTGCGGCCGCGCTGGTGGGACCAGTAGCGCGGGCCCTGCCAGCCGCACAGCTCGCACTCCTGCCACCACGGGTTGTCGCTGCCGGGGAAGCCGGTGTACGGCTTCCAGCGGTGCAGCGCCAGGGCGGCCATGACCTTCTCTGCGGCCTCGACGTTGCGGGGGCTCTGGGGCATCCGCGGGTGAAGCAGCGGCACCGGGCCGTCGAGCACGGGCACGGCGGCCGTGACGTCGGCCAGGGTCATGGCGGTGATGCGACCGGCGGCGTACTCGGCGGCCACGTGCCCGGCCGCCGTCTGCGCCGCCGCCCGGGGCACGCCGCGGCGGCCCTTCTCGGGGCGGCCGAGGTTGTGCTCGCCCTCGCTGGTGAGGGCGAGCCAGTCGCGGTGCCAGCGGAAGACGGCGCCGATCACGGTGTCCGTGCCAATCAGGACGGGGTAGCGCTGCTCCCAGTCGGGCTGGCCGAGTCGGTACGCCAGGGTGGTGCTGGTCATGGTGGTGCTCCTTGCGTGTTGAGGTGTTTCGGTGCGACCGGGCCCGCGGGCGGACGGGGATTCCCGCCCCCGTCCGCTGCGGGGAAGCCGGTCAGTTGGTGGTGTCGCCGAAGTTCGCGGGGTCGAAGGCGAGCTCGTCGGCGAAGAACACGTCCTGGAGGGCCTGGAAGGCCTGCTCCTCGCGGTACGCGCGCTTGGCCAGGAACGCGGCCTCGCCGTGGCTACGGGCCTCGACCGTCAGGAATCGCAGCGGCGACTGCGACGCCAGGGCCGAGTGCGTGAAGTCGGCGCGCTGGAGCTCCCGCTCAATGTCGCAGTCGGCGGCGCGCTGGACGTCGAGCACGTCCCGCTCCCCCGCCCAGTCCGCCTGCCACTCCTTGCCGCTGTAGACGCCCTCGTCGTCGGCGATGACGTAGTAGGTGCCGGGCTTCTTGAAGAGATCCACGCGGTACTCGACGCGGTCCATGTCGGGGCCCATGAAGGGCCTCCTTCCGTTGAGGTCTCGGTGCGGTGGGCCGGGGGCCCGCGTCGGTCCGGAGGATTCCCGCCCCCCTTCTCGACGTACTAATACTCTCAAGTTTTGGGGGGTGGGTCAAGCCGAAAAGGCCAGGTCACGGCGTGTTTCTATGCGAATTTTCGGGCACCTTGCCGAGCGCCCGACCCTCGCGATGCCCGCAGCGCTGGACAGCGATGCCGGGTTCGGCCACATCGCGGCAGCGGCCCGCTCCCCCTCGGCCACGACCGGCGGCGCGGTCGCCTCACGCGCCCGCATCCGCGACGGCGGGGGTACGGTCCGCGCCCGACTCGGCCCGGAATTCCGGCAATCCGGACAGCCACCCGGGCACCCCTCCCCCCGCCGCCAGCCGTCTTTGCTCAGCCCGGAGCACTCGCGGCCGCCGGCGCGCGTGGCCACGGAGGCTTACGGACGGTGGGCGCCCCGGCCACCAGTCCGCCCGCCGGTCGAGACCGTACGGAGGGTGCACGAGGCGCGTCGGCAGACCGTACGACCGGAGGTTCGCCCACCGGCCGGGCCGACGCTCCTCGAGCACCCGGCCCCCAACGGGGCCCGCCCCTGGGAACTCACCTCTTAAGAGGTGAGATTAACGCCCGGCCCCTCCGCTGGCCCCTGAACACGACGGGCCCGACGAGAGGGTTCTCGTCGGGCCCTGGGGTCGGTGCCGGTCAGTACAGCTGTACGCGTGTGAGGACGATCTGCGGCGGCTCGGCGTGGGCGACGATGACGTACTCGGCGACGCCGAGGGCCCCGTCCTCGCCGAGCGGCATACGCCGCTGCTCGGGCCACTTCGCCGACGCGGTGGCGCCGGGTACCTCGCCCCTCGTCGTGTTGATCAGGACGGTGGCGGCCACCACCGCGGCGAACACCTCGGCCGGGAGAGCCTTGTCCAGGAGGAGACTGGTGACCTCCTCGGACAGCACGCACGGCCAGCCGTCGCGCTGCTCGTGCGAGTCACTCAACGAGGCCGCCCGCCTCACGCCGGCGGCGGACGACGTCGGCAACTGCGGTGATCGACAGGGTGCCGTCGATCGCGGCGGCGACCAGCCGGTCTCCTTCGGGGTCGGTGTCGAGCATCGCCTCGCACCACCAGCGGCGCAGAACGCCCTCGGCCTCCTCGGGCGCGGCCGCCAAGAGCTGCCGGTAGAACTCCGCCCGGCGCGGGCCTTCGAGTGCATCCGCGATGCCGTTGGCGTTGCGCGGCACCCGCTCGGGCTCGTGGTGGTGGATCGGCTGTGCGGTCATCGCGCGGTGCCCCTTTCGGTCTGCTTCGAGTCTGCCCTGTCCCCCGGGTGCGGGTCGACCTGTTGCTCCGGACCGGGAGCCTTGGTGAGCATCATGTTCGCCGTCCTTCGTGTAGGGTCTCGCGGCCCGTGGCACAGGCCGGGCCGCTGACCAGCGGCTTTCGATCTGTCTCGCGGCGATGGCACACGGCTCAGTCTCACGAAACGTGGCACTTCCTCCGGACCTTCGCGAGGGCTTGGGCCCCTGACCTGCGCGTCTCACTGATGTGCCGTCATGTGCCAAGATCGAATGAGACTGTGCCACGGGATTTGAGACCCCACACTTCGGTCTCAGAAGTCCTGGCCCATGGACTCGATCTTGCTGAACCGGCCGCGGAACCCGGCGGTCACGATTCCGGTGCTGCCCTCTCGGTTCTTAGCGACGATCAGGTCGATTTCGCCGGCGCGCTCGCTCTCCGGCTCGTAGTAGTCCTCGCGGTGCAGCAGGACGACCGCATCGGCGGCCTGCTCGATCTCGCCGGACTCGCGCAGGTCCGACAGCTGCGGGACCTTGCTCTCGCGGCCGGTGGTCTGGCGGGAGAGCTGGGCGGCGGCGAAGACCGGGAGGTCGAACTCAAGAGCAATCTCCTTGAGGCCGCGGGCGATGGCGTCGACCTCGTTAGTGCGGTTCCCCCCGCGCCCCTGGAGGTCGGGCTTGGCGATCTGGAGGTAGTCGAGCGCGAGCGCGTGCGGCAGGCGGTCATCGATCTGCCAGCGGCGCAGGGCCGAGCGGATCTGCGGCACGGTGATGCCACCGGGCGGGACGATCAACCGCAGCGGCGAGGCGACGATCCGCCCGCGGACCTTGTCGTACTTCTTCCACTGCGCGTCGTTCAGTGAGCGCGTACGGATGTCGTGCTGCGGAATCTCGGCTTCAGCGGCGATCAGCCGGTTCACGATCTGGCGCCGGTTCATCTCCAGCGAAACGAACGCGGCCGGACGGTCATGGACAACGGCGAGGTGACGCATCAGGTCGAGCAGCGCCACCGACTTACCCATGCCGGGGCGGCCCGCGACGATTACCAGGTGACCGGGGACGGTGCACAGCATCGTCTGGAGGTCCTCCCACGGCATGGGCAGGCCCGGGTTCTCCCCTGCGGCCTGATCGTCCTCCCAGGCCTCAACCAGCTCCTCCATGGGCGTGTCCCACCCGGCGGGGTCCTTGCCCGTGTCGAAGGTGGCCTGGAGCGCCAGGAGGCGGGCGGCGGAGGCCTCGATCACCTCGGCCGGGTCCGCGTCCTGGCTGTAGCCCATCGCGGTCACCTGCGTACCGGCCTCGATCGCCTGCCGCAGCTTCCACTTGTTGCGGACGATCTCGGCGTAGTACGGGGCGTTCGCCGCCGTCGGCACGGCCTGCACCAGGGTGTGGAGGTAGGACGCTCCGCCGATCTTCGCGATCTCACCGCGCTTGGTGAGCTCCTCCCCGACCGTGATGGGGTCGGCCACGTCGCCCTTGCCCCACATGTCGACGATGGCCCGGTAGATCGTCTCGTGGGCAGGCTTGTAGAACTCGTGGCCGCCCTTGAGGATCTCCACGACCTCGGTGATCGCGTCCTTGGACAGCAGCATCCCGCCGAGGACGGACTGCTCGGCGTCCCGATCCTGCGGCGGGATCCGCTCGAAGTCGGAGGGCGCAGCCCGGAAGGTGTCGGGAATGTCGCCACCACGGTCCTGAGCAGGCAACATCGCGGGGTCGCCCTCGAACAGGTCGCTTTCGCCGGCGGGGGCCTGCGGTGTCATGCTGGTCATCGGATCTCTTCTCTTCACTGGGTTGGGATCAGCACGGCGGCCGGTTTCTTCGCGGGAGCACGGCCGCCGTGACGTTTTCGGGGGCGGGTCAGACTGCGGCAGGTTGCCGCACACCGCCCGGGTGGCACTCCGGGCACTTCACCAGGCGGCCGCCCTGCCGACGGAACCGCTCGGCGACGATCTCCGGCCGGGTGCCGTCGTTGCACTCGCCGCACCACTCCAGGACCGCGGGCCGCTGCCCGGGCACCTTCGTGCCACGCGGCGCCGGGCACTGCGGGTGGGTCTTCGCCCGGGCCAGGTCCAGGTAGTTGCGGCTGACCATGAACGGGACCACCGACTTGGTCAGCCACTCCGCGGAATCTTCGGCCGCGATGGCCTCGGCCGCGTCCAGCGCGATGCCGTCCAGCTGACGGCGGCTCGGCCGGGTACCGCGCTCGGCCTTCCACAGGTTCCCGAACTCAGCAGCAACAGCGGCGGCCGCGGTGGCGAGCTCTGCGCCGTCGGCGGCGCTCTGCGCCGTCGTGGTCTTGGTCGGCGCAGCCGGAGTCTCTCTCTCCTCGGCCGCCTCCTCAGCCACGTCACCGGGTACCGCTGGGGCACCCGTGACAGGAGAGAGAGAAGACCTAATAGGAGCCTGAATACCCCCCTCGTTTCCGCTGGTCAGCGGCTTGTCGCCGCTCGATTTCTGCGCTCGACTGCTCGATTTCTGCTGAGCGTCGCTAGAAATCGAGCGGTCGAAACGACCTGCGGTTTCGTCCTGGGGACCCTCGGGCTCGGCCTGTTCGTCCAGGTCAGTACGTCCGCTCAAATTCGAGCGGACGATGCCGTCGGAGGTCTTCGTGTGGGTCGGCGGGACGATCGGGTTCTCGCGCCAGTCCGGCCGGTACGCGTCCAACTTCTGCCACGTGTTCGCCCAGCCGACGTGGGTGTCCGGGGGAAGGTCGTGGACCTTGTAGCGGCGGGAGATGGTCTGGATGCCACCCTTGCCGGTGGACTTCACGATGCGCTCGCCGTCCGGGTTCGTGACGAGGTTGGCCTTCTCAAGGCGCTTGAGCGCGGCCCGCACGGTCGACTCGCCGACCGGCTTCTCGCCCTCCTCGGTCAGCAGCCAGCACAGCTGGTCGACCGACATCCGGCGCAGGCCCCGCGGGCTGGACGTGAGCATGGCGCGGAGCAGGATGTAGAGCTTGAAGTCGGTGGGCTTCATCTCGGGCAGGTGCAGGAACCAGTGCCGCACCACCGCGGCCGACCAGTAGTCGGTGATGTCGCCTTCAAACAGGTACTCGCCCTCACCGCTGTCCGGCATCGGGCGGCGAGGGAGGCTTCGACGGCTCACAGCGACACCGCCGGCGGGAGCTCGCCCGGTGCTGCGGCGACGGAGGGAACGGGTGCCGCGACTCTGTGTGTCGCCAGCAAGGTGTGGATCATGGTGCGGGGTCTCCCCTGGGTGTTTGGGGAGCCGCAGACCGGCAAGTTTGACGGAAACGAGACGTGCTGACTGGTCATCGCTGCTGCGAGTTGACTGTCGCGCGCTCTATCCTGGGAGTGGTGACCTCGGGCCTGGCAGGGCTCGGGCCCCGGCGTCATCGCCGACCTACGACTCGGGCACTGAGTCGATTGCTGGATGAGATGGCCGCCCTGGCAGGGGCGGCCATCGCCATTTCACGGCGACCGTGAGAGCCCCTGGCCCGGGCGGGTGGATGTTCCAGCTCGCGGTCTGCGGGTTGCGGGATGCCATCCTTTGATCTTGCACCGCACCCGGGCGGGGCTCGAACTCAATTTCGGAGATGTCGAGTCGGGTCGCCGGGGGGCTTGACGGGTGGACTGCGTGCTGGTCACGACGTGGTGCCTTCCTGGTTCCGTTGGTTTCACCGCTGCTGCGGCTACTCGGATGCGTAGACCTGACCACCACAATCAGCGTCCACGGCTTGCGGGGCCCTGGTGATCGGCCCTTCGTTCCTGCGCATTGTGCACCCCTGCGAAGGCCTTCGGCGTCACGCCCCCCTCGTCGGAGTGTCGTTGGGGGGCGAGAGCCGTGTGGAGGAGCCTAGTCGCCGGCGGGCGGTTCCACGGGGGGCACTGGCCACTGTGCCGAGTCGCCCCGCTGGAGTTTTCCCGACAACTCAACGCGGTCGCCCGGGATCACACGGATCGTCACCTCGACCGGTACCCCGGTGCGCGCGGACGTGCCGACGATCGTGGACTCCAGCACGGGGATGGACTGAGCGATCTCCAGCAGCTTCGCTTCCTCGCGGTCCGGCATACGGATGCGGGAGGTCTCGGTCCAATCGAGCGGGCCATGTCCCGCCTCCTCAAGGCGGTCCAGGTATCCACCCGGCCCCGGGGAAGGCTCGGCGACACGGGGAGCGTCCGCGACTGCGGCCGGGCTGATCCAGGTGTCAACGAGCTGGAAGGGCGGCTCGCCGACCGGGCTGGTCACTCGTCGCCGGCGCAGTACCTCGGTGCCAGCGGCCAACTGGAACTCGCTCGTGACCTGGATGGGGGCGGGCAGCTCCTTGCGGAAGGGGCGCCCGTGAGCCTCCCACGGTTCATCCGGACGGGACGCCGCGGGGAACACGTATCCGCGCGCAGGGTCCCGAGTGACGGTCACCCCGCGCGTGATGCGTCGGCGAACCGGCGGCTGGAGGACAACGGATCCGCGACGCTGAACGGTTCGCACGAGACCCTCCTTCTCCAGCTCCTTGTAGGCAGCGCGGACGGTTTCGTGGTGAACGCCAAGCTCGGCTGCGTAGGCCTTGAGCTGCGGCAATGTGTCGCCGGGCGCGTAGGTGCCGCCCTGAATTTTCTCGCGCAGATCGGCGGCAATCTGTCGCCACTTCGCGGTGCGGGGCTCGGTCATGGGACTGCTTCTCTCCTCGGCTACTTGGCGTCACCACCAACACTAGATCAGACCTAGGTTTTAACGCCTATCGGGCGGCGGTGTCCAGGACACGAGGGAAAAAACCTAGGGTTATTGACAGTCGGAGGTGATCGTGATGTCATCTTCTCGTGGCCAGCAAAAACCTAGGTTTTAGCGGGTCGCGGAGATGCTTTGCAGTACCGCTGTGCCTTGTCGGCCTCAGTGAACTCGCCTTCGCGGGCGGGGTGATGGGTGGCCGGTCGTTCCTTGAGAACTCCACAGAGTGCTTTGAATTTCGGGCCGCGGCGCCCCTGCCGTCATTGACGAGATGACCCTCTCACCTGCGGATTTGCGCGGGTGAGGTCTTGAGCGGGGGGCTGGCCGCATGGCAGCCCGAGAGCGGATCTGAGTAGGGCCCCTGGGGTTGGGGCCGAGGGTGCAACACCCCATCCGCTTACTGCGCCGACCCACCCGGGTACGGCGCGACCCCCGACACAGGCGGTGCAACGCCTGTACGTGCCGGGGGTCTGCACGGACCAATCACTCAGTCGAAGGAGCTTGATCCGCATGACCATTATGACGACCAACGCCGCCCCGCTCCGCACCGAGGCCATCCAGGACGGCGTCAACGAGCTGACCGCCGTGGCGTGGCAGGCCCGCTCCGAGACCCAGGGCCTCGCCCGCATGGGCGTCGCGACGTCCGTGACGCTGTCCAACCAGGACAAGATCACCGTCGACATGAACTTCGGCGCCGAGACCGCCCACCTGCTGCACGGCTTCGTGGCCGGGATCGCGAACACCGCCCTCACGCGCACCGACACCGGCTTCACGGTCGCCGGAACGACGTTCCACGGCGCCATCAACATCAAGGCCACCGTCGCCTACGCCGCCATCAGCGTCGCCGACGCGGAGGCCCTGGTCGCGGCCGTCGACACCGACCTCGACGACGAGGTCTCCGTCATCGACTCCACCGTCCTGCTGTGACCGACGCGGAGCGCGAGGCCATGCACTCCAACCTCGCGAAGAAGAACGAGCAGTCCAGGACTCAGTCCGGCAAGAACGGGTTCGTCGCCCTGACCGGGGGCGGAGAGGTGGTCACCGTATGAACGCCCTGCTCAACACGCCGAAGCGCGTCACCCGGCGGTTCCACGCGAACCACGGACCGATGACCAGCTGGACCGCGGAGGAGTTCGACCTCCTCCAGGAGCTGCTGGTCATCGCCTGGCGCGGGCCGGTCCCCCGTTTCCGGCTCCGCCTGCGGCTGCTGACCTGGACCGCCGCCGCTCTGCCGATCGCAGTCCTGGGCTCGCTGCTGTGGACCTTGTCCAACCGGGTCTCGCCGCAGCTGGAGAGCATCACGGACCACGTGGACGACCGGTGCACCGACATCGAGAACGCGTGCACCCGGGCCGGTGACCGGGCCTTCGTCGACCGCATCGGCGGGGCCTGCAACCGCTTCGTGGACCGGTTCGACCGACTGACCGACCGCCTCGTCAGGGGCTGACGGACCGCACATCAGGTGGCCGCCGGGAGGCGGCCACCCGCACGAGAGGAGAAGGCGTGGCGGCCCGAACAGCCACCCGCAAGACCAACCCCCGGAAGGCGGCGGCCCGTAAGCCGCCGGCCGCGACCCCGTCGCCGCGACGTTCCCCCGACGCGACGACCGTACCGCCCAGCCCGGAGGTCCTTGAGGAGAGGGACACTCGGGCCGCAGACCTTCGTGACCGGTCCGCCGACGTCCTTGAGGGCGCTCGGTGGGCCGGTGCGGAGGAAGCCGCGGAGCTGATCCGCGAAGCCGAGGCCCGCGTCGTACAGATCCGCCGTGCCGCGGCCGCCGACGCGCGGCGGCTGCTGACCGAGGTGACCGAGGAGGCGGCGGAGCGACTTCGCCGCGCCGAGTCGGAGGCCGACGGGATCCGCGGACGGGCACACGACGACCGGCAGGCCCTCCTCGACGCCGCCCGCGGGGAAGCCCGGCGGGAGACCGAGGCGGCCATCGCGGCCGCCGGGGTTCAGGCGGACGAGCTGCTGGCCGAGGCGGAGAGCCGAGTCGGCAACGTGCTCGCCGAGGCGGAGGAGCGCGCCACCGCGCTGGTGGAGATGCGCCGCGTCGCCGCCGAGGCCGCATACGGCAAGGCGTACGAGGAAGCCGGGACCGTTCTTGCGGACGCCCACCAGAAGTCGGGTGAGATCACCGCCGCCCGGGCCTCGCTCGACGCGGAACTCGACCTGACCCGCCGCCGGGAACTGCTCGTCCTGGACGAGGAGCTGGCCGAGCGGCGCAAGGCGATCGAGGCCACGCTCACGCAGGTTCGAGCGGAGTGCGACCAAGCCCGGCACGAGCTCGACGACCAGTTCCGCAAGCTCGGCGAGCAGCACCACCTGGAGCGCAAGGCGCAGAAGGACCGGCTCGCCGAGGAACTGGAGGAGATGCGGGCGAACGGCGAGACCGCAGCCCGGAGCCGAGCCCGGGAGATCGTCGCCGCGGCCGAGCGCGAGAAGACGGACCTGGTCCGCGAGGCGAACGCCGCGCTGGCCAGGGCCCGGCAGCACGAGGCCGACGCGGAGCAGTACCTCGAAAAGGCCCAGGCCTCGGCTCGCCGGACGTCGAAGGTCAAGGGCGTCACCGGCAGGCTGTGGAGGGCCGCCCCCTGGGTCGCGCTCGCCGCCGGCGTAGGACTCGCCGCCAGCGGTGAGTTCCAACTCGCCAAACTGGTCGGCTTCCACGAGTACGTCGCGCCGCTGTTCCCGCTCTCCGTCGACGTCTACGCGATCGTCGCCTTCAAGAAGAAGCGCGACGTCCGCCCCGCCCTGTCGATCATGGCGGCATCCAACTTGGCGTACCACCTGGCCGAGCGGGGCGGAGTCCACGACCCGGCGAACCCGTACGGCGGCGCGATCGTCCTCGGGCTCACCGCCCTCGTCGTGATCACGTTCGTCGTCATCATCTGGCGGGTGCACGTCCTGCTGGAGGGGGACCACGCCGAACCGGTAGCGGACTCGCCGGACACCGGTACCGCCAGCGACACGGCGACCGGTAGCCCGAGCGGTACCGGCACCGGTAGCCCGACCGGTAACCGGCCCCCTACCGGTACCGGTAGCCAGCCTCCTACCGGTACCGGTAACTCGACCGGTAACCGCCCTCCTACCGGTACCGGTAATCCGAGCGGTACCGGCACCGGTAACCCGACCGGTAAGGGCGGCGGTAAGCCGGGCGCCAAGGGGAGCGGTAAGCCGGGCGGTAAGCGCCCCGGTAACCCTCCCACAGCCGAGCAGCGCCAAGCGGTTCGGGCCCGGGTCGCCGAGATCCTCAAGGGCGGTGGAGTGCCCTCGCCTACCGCTCTCGCCGCCGAGTTCGGCGGCCTCGACCCCGAGTGGGTCCGCAACCAGATCCGCGCCGTCCGTCCTTCCTGACGCGACGGCGGTAGAACGCCCCGCGGGCTGGGCCCGCCTCTGCCCCCGAGAGACGGCGGGCCCCTTCCCGAAAGGAGAACCACCCCGTGACCGACATCGACAACGTCAACCGCCTCCCCGCGGATTACCGGCCGCTGCTCAACCTGGAGGCCCTGTCGCGCTGGACGCTCGACCGGCAGCGCGAGCACACCGCGGACCTGGCCACCTACGAGGCCACCCTCGCCACCTTCGAGACGGCGCTGCGCAGCCAGCACGTGCCCGGCGACGGCCGGTGGGCGGCCCGCCGCCGGGCCCGGAAGGTGGAGAAGCACCTCAAGGCGCTGGTCAGGGCCTCGCAGAACGCCGCGCAGGCCGCCCAGAACGTGCGCACGGCCTACGCCGACCACGTCCGTGTGGTGGCCGCCCTGCCGGCGCAGCGCGAGCAGAAGGCCCTGGACAAGGCCGCTCGTCGCCAGCGCGGAAGCGAGCTGGCCACGGCGTCCCTGCAAAAGACGGCCGAGGTCATGCGGAACGCGGGCCGCCCCGAGGGGCCCGCCGACGGTGAAACCGCTGGTCAGAGCACCGAATCCACGCCCGGGCCGCCGCCGGTCCGGGGCATCGGTGACCTGTTCGGCAAGAAGGGAGCCTGACCCCCATGTCGACGATCGCGGATGCTCGCGCCGAGAACCAGCGCAAGCACTGGGCCGCGCGCCAGGAGCGACAGCTCCAGCGCGGCCCGCGAGGACTCGCTGAGGCCTGGTGGGACCGGGTCAAGAAGCAGTGCGCGGAGGCCGAAGCGGGGGGCGATCCGGAATTGTGGAACGTCCTCACGCGGACACTGGAGAACTTCCACGCCAGTCACAACGCGTAGTCATCATCACCATCATCACCACGGCAGACGGACCGGATCGGGAGCCCCAAGGCGGGCGCGCGGGCCCGCGGGCGCGCGGGCGCGCGAGGATGCCCGATCCGGTCACCGTCTGTCAACCCTGGAGGACCAGTGGATGACGACGACCGGAACGTTCTGACCTTCCGGCCGAGGGGTGGTGGAGGGGCCCCGCCGGGGCTCCCGCCCCTCCCGGGGGCACCGCCCCCCGGGCTCCCCCCGACCCCGGGCGGCACTCCCCCGCCGCCCGCCGCCCCGCCGCCCCCGGCCGACCCGCCGACGGGAGGTGGGGCGGATCTCCTTCCGGGCCGCTCCCGCCGCTCGGCCGCCGACTCGCTGGCCGCGCTGACCGCACCGCCGCCGGCCGCGCCGGGGTTGCCCCCGGTGCCCGGGGCGGCGACGGCCGACACCACGGTGGCGATGCGGGAGGAAGGCCTCGCCGAACCCGCCGCCCGCGACCCGGAGACTCCGGGGCTCGGCGCGCTCGGGCTGTCGGCGGCCCTCGCGGTAGCGCTGGCCGCCCTCCGCGGCACGGCCACGTTCGTTCAGGACTGGCGCCAGCGCCGTATGGAACGCGAGGCGGAGACCGCGCCGCTGCGCGAGGCCCGACTCAAGCACCTGCTGGCCAACGAGGAAGCCCACGCCAAGCACGCGGCCGCCATGCAGGCGGTCGGCGACAGGGCCGCCCAGAAGAAGGGCGTCCCCTCCAGCCAGGAGTTCGGCCGCAAGTCGCTGGCGAACGGCGGCGGCGGGCGAGGGAGCTCCGGGGGCGGAGGCGGGCGCGGCCCCGCCGGCGGAGGCAAGAGCCCCGCAGGAACCGGCCCCAGCCGAACGCCGAAGACGACCCCCACCCCGGCAGGGTCCGGCGGCAGCTCCAAGAAGCCCTCCTCCTCGCCGCTGGGCAGTACCAGCGGCAGCAAGGGCTCCGGCAATAAGGGCCTCGGCGGGGGGAAGGGCTCCGGGGGGAAGGCGGCGCCGGACAAGCCCTCCAAGGGGATCAAGTCGCCGATGGGCGCCAAGGGCAACGGCGCCTCCGCCGGAGGGACCGGTCCGGGGCGTACGAACACCCGAGGCGATCGAGCGGCCGCCCGGCAGGGCGCCCGGGCGGACCGCCGCATGGCCAAACAGGCCGCGCAGCTGGAGAACAAGGCCAAGGACCGGGACGCGGCTCGCGAGCAGGAGACCGGCGTCAAGGCCGCTCGGCAGGCGCTCAAGGAGAAGGGCCGCGCGAAGCGGATCGAGGGGAAGCAGGACAGGGCGGAACAGGCGCGCGACGCCCGGTTCAAGGCGAAGCAGAAGAAGCGCGAGGCCCGGGCGGAGGCCCGGGAGAAGAGGAAGGAGGAAGCGGCGGCCGCCGACGCGGGCCGTACGACCTTGGGGCAGGCGGCGGTCACGGAGGCTCGGCGGCGCTGGAACAAGCGCGGCAAGCACCGCCCGACCCCGATCGTCTCCAAGGTCAAGAAGCGCAAGAAGAAGGGCGGCAAGGGCAAGCCCGGCTCCGGATCCGGCGCGGCGGCCACGGCGACCCCGCCGAAGGTCGACCTGACCAAGAAGCCGAAGCCGACCGCTGGCGGCACCACCGTCCCGCCGAAGGTCGACCTCACGAAGAAGCCCAAGCCCCCCTCGGCGGCGGGCGGCACGACCACTCCCAAGGTCGACCTCAGGAAGAAGCCGAAGACGCCGACGGCAGGCGGGACGAGCACGGCCAGCCCCGGCAGGAAGAAGGCCAGGGTGAAGCCCAAGCGCAAGACCAAGGGCAAGACCTCGGGCGCGGGGCCCGCCGCCGGCGGACCTGGCCCGTCGGCCCGCCGTAAGGAGCGCCGCAAGGACCGGGTCCGCCGCGCGAGCGAGCGAGTCAAGGCGAAGGCCACGGCCGAGGAACCTCCCGCCGGCCCCGGCGGTGCGAGCGGTCCGGAGGCGGGCGGGACGTTCTGGCCCCCGCCCCGCGGGGAGCGGCGCAGTGCCTACGAGTCGATGTGGGCGACCGACCCGAATCAGCAGACCGAGTGGGTCGTCGAGTCTCTGCACGTGCCCGGCTCCCGGGAACGCAAGTGGGAGCCCCGCGAGCCCGCGGTCCTGACGGCCGGGACGGCCACGGCGGCCGCACCGTCCACCAGCACACCCACCAAGGAGGCGCCTGTGAGCGCAGGCTTGTCCATCCCGTCCATGCGGTCCCAGGCGGCCGCCGAGCACATGACGGAGGTGACCCTCGACGACGTCCTCGACGCCCTCGCCGATGCCAAGGACGACTGCATGGAGACGTACGACGAGTGCGCGGTCCTCGCGCAGCGCGCGGTCAAGATCCGCGACGCGCTGCGCGAGCTCGCCGCCGAGCTCGCCGAGCACCACAACATCATCGGCCGCCTCACCTCGGCCGCGATGACGCGCCTGGCCGAGTCGATGGACCTGCTGGCCAAGAAGGCCAACCAGATGCGCGGCGAGGCACTCGTCGCCGCCGAGTCCGTCGAGCTCGCGCACGACGAGATGCACGACGCCTACCGGCCCGTGCAGCAGGCCGCGTTCGACGCGGGCCTGGCCATGCCCTCCGCCCGCATCCACAACGAGGACTGACCATGAGCGACATCGTCCCCTATCAGGCGCCGCCGCTTCCCGTGAAGGGCGGCAAGCTCGGCTTCCTCAGCCTCGCCGCGAAGATGGCCACCCTCGCGGCCGCGGCCCTCAGCCTCAAGGAAGGGCTGTGGCTGCTGAAACACCGAATGGAGAAGAACGCCGACCGCCACGACCGCATTTCCGAGATGTGCGGCGAGGCGGAAGTCGAGCCCCGATTCACCGCCCTCATCACCGACTCGGCCACCGCACTCCGGAAGGTCGCCGAGGCCTCCGCCGAAGTCGCCGGGGCCGCCGATCAGATGGAAGCGAACTCCCGCGGCTTCTGCGACGCCCACAGGGCCGAATACCAGGGCGTCTACGAGGCCGTGAAGGCCCGCCCGGACGTGCAGCAGGCGAAGCCGGGCTTCTACCGCAAGCGCTGAGCAGCACGAAAACGCACCACCCGCGAGGGGTCCGGCGAATCCGCCGGGCCCCTCCCTTATTCCCCCATTCACCCCCGGACCGGGAGAACATCGTGACGACCGAGATCGTGAAGGCCGATGAGGCCGCCACCGTCCCCGAACCCCGGGGCCTCACACCGCAGACCGCCCGCCGCCTCGCCCTCGCGGAACGCCTGCTCTACGGCGCCGCCGGCGCCTGGGCCGCCGTCGGCCCCATCACGGACGTCCCCTGGTGGGCCCACGGCGGCGTCGTCCTCACCGGGCTCGTCTCCGGACGGCGCCTATGGAAGCGCACCGGTCAGGAGGACGGCCCCGGCCTCCTCCTGGCCTCCATGCGCTCCCTGCCGGTCCTCGGGTGGTCCGGGGCCTACACCGCCGGACTCCTCGCCCCCGTCATCGACTACCCCAACGGCTGGCCGATGCTCGGCGCGGCCGCCTGGACCGCCGTCATGGTGCCGATGGCGCCCTGGACCCGCTCGCGCGGCCTCCAGCGGACCATCGCCCAGATGCCCGAGTACGCCGCGGCCACCGACGAGACCGTCGTGCAGGAGATCGTCCCCGCGCCCACCACCTACGAGGGGCATCTGCGGCTGATGTGGACCACGTCCCCGGCGACCGGGGACACCCAGCTCACCGGCATCCGCCAGCACCACGAGGACCGCCCCGACTTCGACGCGGTCATCCTCGCCCCGGCCGGGCAGGCGGTACCCCCCTCCGTGACCCAGAAGAACGTCGCCGCCGTCTTCGACGTCCCGCCGGCGGCCGTCCACCTCGACCCGGTCCCCGGATACGGCCCCGGCCGCCTCGCCCTGCGGGTCACCCCCGCGGAGGCGCAGGAGGACGCCCAGCGGGTCGGCCTGGAGTACCTCTGGCACACCCGGGTCTCCGGCCCCGGCGGAATGCTCCCCGGAATGGAGATGATCGACCACCGCATCGACGAGGACCGGATCCGCATCCTCGTCGAAGCCGACGACAGCGCGATGATCGCCCTCCCCCGCAAGAAGCTGGCCCGCGCGCTCAAGGTCGAAGACCCCGAGCTGGTCATGATCGAGACCGACGACATGTCCCGCGGCGTCGTCACCATCTACCGCGAGCACCCCCTCATCAACATCCGCGAGGCCACTCGCGAGGACCTGACGATGGGCGCGGACGGGTTCATCCGCATCGGCCTGCGCCACGACGGGCGGCTGTTCAAGATGGCCCTCTACAGCCCCGAACTCGGCGGCCTCACCGACCTGGCGGTCGGCGCCATGGGATCCGGCAAGTCCGTTTTCCTCCTCACGGTGCTGGCCGCCGAGCGGATCAGCGGCGTCATCTCCCTGGTCGCCGACGCCCAGTCCGGCATGTCCCTCCCCGAAGCGAAGGGCCGCGTCTACCACTTCGGC
>NZ_JBVJYM010000035.1:0-81490 GCF_055600495.1 Streptomyces sp. NPDC038213 | reverse complement strand
GGGTTCGGGATGAAGCGGCAGTCCACGACGAGGTCGGCGTCGACGGGCAGGCCGTACTTGTAGCCGAAGGACATGACGGTGGCCCGCAGCTCGGGCTCCTCGTCGCCCGCGAACTGGGCGTCCATCTTGGCGCGCAGCTCGTGCACGTTCAGGCTGGAGGTGTCGATCACCAGGTCGGCGTCCCCGCGCAGCTCGCGCAGCAGGTCGCGCTCGGCGGCGATGCCGTCCACGATGCGGCCGTCGCCCTGGAGGGGGTGGGGGCGGCGGACCGACTCGAAGCGGCGGACCAGCGCGTCGTCCGAGGACTCCAGGAAGACGATGCGGCGGGTGACCCCCCGGGTGTCGAGGTCGGCGAGGGACTCGCGCAGGTTGTCGAAGAAGCGGCGGCCGCGGACGTCGACGACGACGGCGATCCGCGCCACGTTGCCCTGCGAGCGGGCGCCCAGCTCCACCATGGTGGGGATCAGGGCCGGGGGGAGGTTGTCCACGACGAACCAGCCGAGGTCCTCCAGGCACTTCGCGGCCGTACTGCGGCCCGCTCCGGACATGCCGGAGATGATCACCAGCTCGGGGATGGCCGCCTCGGCGGCTTCGCCGGCCTCCACGCTCGCGCCCGTACTCACCTGTGCTCCGTCCCGGTCGTTCACTGTTGCCTCGTGCACTGTTCCCTCGTGCTCGGTCATTGCTCGGTCCCCCGTTCGGACGAGTGCCCCGCGGGTGCGGGGGGCTCCTCCTCCATGATCTCTCCTGTTGCCGTGTTGACCGCAGGACCGGCGGGCGCGGCCGCGGCGAGCGCCGCTACCACCGTCTCGGCGGTCTTGCGCCCTATGCCCGGCACCTCGCAGATCTGCTCGATTGTCGCCTGCCGGAGCCGCTTCACCGAACCGAAGTGTTTGACCAGGGCCTGCTTGCGGGTCTCCCCCAGGCCCGGTACGGCGTCCAGCGGGCTCGCCTTGATCCGCTTGCCCCGCTTGCTGCGCTGGTACTGGATGGCGAAGCGGTGGGCCTCGTCGCGCACCCGCTGGAGGAGGTACAGGCCCTCGCTCGTACGCGGCAGCACCACGGGGTCGTCCTCGCCGGGCAGCCAGACCTCCTCCAGCCGCTTGGCCAGCCCGCAGACCGCGACGTCGTCGATCCCGAGCTCGTCCAGCGCCCGGCGGGCGGCGGCCACCTGCGGCTGCCCGCCGTCGACCACGACGAGCTGGGGCGGGTACGCGAACCGCCTGGGCCGCCCGTCCTCGGGGGCCCCGGCACCCGCTGCGCCCGCTGCGTCGTGCGCGTCGTCCGCGTCCGCACCGTCCTCGCCGCCGGGGGCCCACTCCCCCGTCTTCAGCTTCTCCTGGAGGTAGCGGCGGAAGCGCCGGGAGACCACCTCGTGCATGGACCGGACGTCGTCCTGGCCCTCGCCGTGCCACACCTGCGTGTCGCCGACCCGGCCCTTGATCTGGAAGCGGCGGTACTCGCCCTTGCGGGCGAGCCCGTCCTCGAAGACCACCATCGAGGCGACCACGTCCTCGCCCTGGAGGTGCGAGATGTCGAAGCACTCGATGCGCAGCGGGGCCCCGTCGAGGCCCAGGGCCTCCGCGATCTCCTCCAGGGCCCGGGAGCGGGTCGTCAGGTCGCCGGCGCGCCTGGTCTTGTGCAGGGCCAGGGACTGCTGGGCGTTGCGCCGGACCGTCTCCATCAGGTCCTTCTTGTCCCCGCGCTGCGGCACGCGCAGGCTGACCTGGGAGCCGCGGTGCTGGGCGAGCCAGGCGGACACGGCCCCGGGGTCCTCCGGCAGGGCCGGTACGAGGACCTCCTTCGGCACGCCCTCGCCGTGCTCCTCGCCGTAGAGCTGCTGGATGGCGTGCTCCACCAGGCCCGCGGTGTCCACGGCCTCGACCTTGTCCGTGACCCAGCCGCGCTGGCCGCGGACCCGGCCGCCGCGGACGTGGAAGATCTGGACGGCGGCCTCCAGCTCGTCCTCGGCGAGGGCGATGAGGTCGGCGTCGGTGGCGTCGGCGAGGACGACGGCGTTCTTCTCCATGGCGCGGCGCAGGGCCGCCGCGTCGTCGCGCAGCCGGGCGGCCTTCTCGTACTCCATCTCCTCGGCGGCCTCGTGCATCTGCTGTTCGAGGCGGGAGAGGTAGGTGCCGGTGCGGCCGGCCATGAACTCGCAGAACTCCTCGGCCAGTTCCCGGTGGTCCTCGGGGGAGATCCGGCCCGTGCAGGGGGCCGAGCACTTGCCGATGTAGCCGAGCAGGCAGGGGCGGCCGATCTGCGCGGAGCGCTTGAACACCCCGGCCGAGCAGGTGCGGACGGGGAAGACGCGGAGCATGAGGTCGACGGTCTCGCGGATGGCCCAGGCGTGCCCGTACGGGCCGAAGTAGCGGACGCCCTTCTTCTTGGGGCCGCGCATCACCTGGACGCGGGGGTACTGCTCGTTGAGCGTCACCGCGAGGGACGGGTAGCTCTTGTCGTCGCGGTACTTGACGTTGAACCGCGGGTCGAACTCCTTGATCCAGGAGTACTCCAGCTGGAGGGCCTCGACCTCCGTGGAGACGACGGTCCACTCGACCGAGGCGGCGGTGGTCACCATCGTCGCCGTACGGGGGTGGAGGCCGGCCAGGTCCTGGAAGTAGCTGTTCAGCCGCTGGCGCAGGCTCTTGGCCTTCCCGACGTAGATCACCCGGCGGTGCTCGTCGCGGAACTTGTAGACCCCCGGGGAGTCGGGGATCTGGCCCGGCTTGGGGCGGTAGCTGGAGGGGTCGGCCATACCACCCACCCTACTGTCGCCCCCTGACACCCCACCCGCTCCCGTAGCCGGGTCCCGCTGCGCGGGGCCTGTTCCCCACCCCGCCCCTTCCCGAACTGGGGCTCCGCCCCAGACCCCGCGCCTCAAACGCCGGCGGGGCTGGAATGGGCGCGCCTGAGCTGGACACGTGCAGCGGCAGAATCCAGCCTCGCCGGCGTTTGAGGCGCGGGGGTCCGGGGGGCGGAGCCCCCGGTATCGGGAAGGGGCGGGGTGGGGGAAAGGCCCCGCGCAGCGGGCCCGGTTGGGGCGGGGGCTGCGCGGGGCCGGTCGGGAGGCGGAGGCGTCAGGGGGTCAGCGCGCGGGACGCCGGCGGACGGCGAAGAAGAGTCCGGCGGCAGCCACCGCACTCCCGGCCCCGGCCGCGGCGATCACCGGCACCGGGACGGACCCGGACCCCGCACCGGACCCGGCGGCAGCGGCAGCAACGGCACCGCCCCCCTCCTCGGCCCCCGCCACCGCGTACCCGCCCGCCTTGCCGGACTTCGCGTACGCCGACCCCGGCAGCTTGTCCCCGTACGCCGCCGCGACCCGCGCCCGGTACCCGGCCAGGCTCACGCCGCCCGCGCCGACGGCGCGCACGGCGTCCTGGTCCAGGGGCAGCACCCGCCCGCCCCCGGCGACGTACCAGGCGTCGATCTGGGGTTCGCGGAAGACCGTCCCGCCGGGCAGCACCCGCGCGCCCTGGGCGGCGTACCGGAACTCGTCGTCCCCGCTGGCGATGTTCACGACCTGCCAGCCCGCCGGGGTCTTCGCCGTCCACAGCGCGGCCCGCTGGCCGTCGGAGGAGACCGCCTTGCTGACGAGGAACTCGATGCGGGCGACGGGCGCCCCCGCCCGGCCCGCGACGAACTCGGGCGAGAGGTAGTGCACGGGTACGGCGCCGCCCTCGATCCGCGGTTTCGCCGCGGACAGCGCGACCCTCCCCTCGCGGGAGAAGAACCGGGCGAGCGTGCCGAGGGTGGCCGGGTCGGCCGCCACCCGGGAGGCGGCGGCCCGCGAGGCGGCGTCGGCGGCCGGGGGCTGCGGTACGGGGGCCGCCGCGGCCTGCGGAGCCCCGGCGAGGGCCAGCAGCGCGGCGGCGGCCCCGGTGGCAGCGGCGACGGCGGTGGCGCGCAGGCGCGCGGGCATCGTGCGGCTCATCGCGGTCACGCCCCGATCCGGTAGAGCGAGTGGGTCCAGGAGAAGGTGCTGTTGTTGACGTACCAGGCGTGCGAGGCCCAGTTGTAGCGGTCGCTGGTCTGCCACGGGTCCCCCCAGTAGACCCAGCTGTTGGCGGTGTCGTACCCGTAGATCACGTGCATGTGGCCGCCGCCGTTGGACCACTGGATGCGGGTCTCGACCGGCCGGTCGTAGTTGATCTCCGTCTGGACGGTGGCGTAGCGGAGCCAGCCGGTCACGTACGAACCGGGGTTGATGCCGGCCCAGCTGAGGCCGGTCTGGACATTGCCCAGCGTGGCCTGGTTGTTGGGGCACTCGGTGCCCTGCTGCCGGTTGAAGGAGGCGTTGCAGAACTGGTTCTGGGAGTAGTTGCGGCCGAACCACGCCGCGATGGTGTTGCCGCCCGCGGCCCAGCACCAGTTGGTCTTCAGCTGCGCCTGCATGGTGATGTTGAGCCGCTTGGCGGCGAGGGCCGCTACCGCGCCCTGCCCGGTCTGACCTGCCTGTTCTGCCGTCTGCGCTGCCGGTACGGCGCCCTGCGGGGATCCACCGGCCGCGGCGGTCGCGGTGGCGGTGGGCAGGGCGATCAGCAGTGCGGACACCGCGGCGGCCAGGCTCAGCCGCCGCTTGTTTCGGTTGCGCATCGCGTTCCTCCCGAGGCGGGGGTGGGGGATGAGAGGAGCGCGTCCGGACGCTGTGGAGGAGCATCGAGGTGTTGTCGCGAGCAGGTCAACAGGCTTCAATACGCGGTGACATCGCGGTGTGAACGGCGGTACCCCGGTGTGAACGGCCGCCGTCCTGCCACCAGGCGCCCCCGCGCCACCGGCCCGGATCCCCATCCGCCGCGCACCGCCGCACGTGAACGTTCACACCGGAGGCGGAGGCGCCATGCGGCCGACCACGGACCCCGGCACGGCTGCGGCCGCGGACCCCGCCGGCGCCGCCGACGAGCTGGCCCGGCTGCTGCGCGGCGGGCCCTTCCACCTGGCACTGCGGGCCGCGCTCGCGGCCCGCGGCCTGCCGCTGCACCGGGTCCAGCACCGGCTGGCCGCCCGCGGGATCAGGGTCGGCGTGACCAGCCTCAGCTACTGGCAGCAGGGGGCCCGGCGCCCGCAGCGCACCGAGTCCCTCCGGGCCGTGCGCGCCCTCGAACAGATCCTGGAGCTCCCCGACGGGGCCCTGCTGCGGCTGCTGGCACCCGGCGGCCCCGGCGGCGATCCGGCCGCCCGCCCGACGGCCCGCCCGTACCGCTCGCTGGTCGTGGCCGGGACGGCCGTCGAGGAGCTGCTGGCCGGGCTGGAGGTCCCGGTGGACGGCGGGCTGCACACGGTCGGCCACCAGGAGCGCGTGCGCATCGGCCCGCGCCGCGAGCTCCAGGGCCGCGACTCCCACCACGTGGTGCGCGCCCACCGCGACGGGGTGGACCGCTACCTCGCCATCCACCACGGCGACCCGGGCTGCGACCCGTCACGCGTCGAGGTCCGCGCCCACGAGAACTGCCGTACCGGGCGGGTCCGCTGGGACGCGGCCACCGGGGTCCTCGTGGCCGAGCTGCTCTTCGACGCCCGGCTGCGGCGCGGGGACACGTACGTCTTCGGGTACGGGTTCGAGGACGGCACCGGCGGGCTCAGCAGCGAGTACGTCCGCGGGTTCAGCTACGCGGGCGGGCAGTACGTGCTCCAGGTCCGCTTCGACGAGGCGGCCCTGCCCGTACGCTGCCGCCGCTTCACCCAGTCCGCGCCCGGCGCCCCGCGCGGGCGGCTCGCGGACCTCACGCCCAGCGGCGGGCACCGGGCCGTGCACCTGGTCGAGCAGGGGGTGCGGCGCGGGCTGCTGGGCATCGCCTGGGACTGGGACTGAGCGGCGGGGCCGGGCCGTGGGGCCGGGCCGTGGGACCGGGCGGGCCGCCCGGCCGCGGCGCGCTCCGGTCAGCCCGCGATCAGCTTGCCCGCCTCGACCCGGACCGGCACGGCCGGCAGCGGCTCGGTGGCCGGGCCGCGCAGCACCGCGCCGGTGGTGACGTCGAAGCGGCTCTTGTGGCAGGGGCAGTTGCCCTCACCCTCATCGATCTTGTCGAGCACGCAGCCCGCGTGGGTGCACTGGGCGCTGAAGGCCTTGTACTGGCCCGCGGCCGGGCAGCTCACCAGCAGCTTGCGCTCCCGGTACAGCTTGGCGCCGCCGACCGGGACCTCGGAGGCCGCGCCGAGCTCGACCGGGGCGGTCGGTACGGCGGGGGTGCCGCCGCCGCTGTTGGTGGCGGTGGAGCAGGCGGCCAGCGTCATGCCGGCCCCGGCCGCGGCGGCCCCCTTGAGCACGGTGCGGCGGGCGGCGGACTGCTCGGGCATGACGACTCCACATTTCGGGTGCGGGATGCGCTCCCGACGATACCGGGGTCCTCGGCGGGCCCCGCATGGGATACGTTCCCGGGGTGATCGTCGTCGGCGGAGAAGCCCTGATCGACCTGGTCCCGGCCCCCGCGGGGGCCCTGCTGCCGCGGCCGGGCGGGGGCCCGTACAACACCGCGCTGGCCCTGGGCCGGCTCGGCGCCCCGGCGGCCTTCTGCTCCCGGGTGTCCACGGACGGGTTCGGCGAAACCCTGCTCGCGGGGCTGCGCGCGGCCGGGGTGGACCTGTCGCTGGTCCAGCGCGGGCCGGAGCCCACCAGCCTGGCCGTGGCCGCCGTCGCGGCGGACGGCTCCGCCTCGTACGGCTTCTACACCTCGGGGACCGCCGACCGGCTGTTCACCCTGCCCGCCGCGCTGCCCCCCGCGGCCCGGGCCCTGGCGCTGGGCACCTGCTCGCTGGCGCTGGAGCCGGGGGCGAGCGCGTACGAGGCCCTGCTGCGCCGGGAGTCGGCGCGCGGGCTGCTGACCTTCCTCGACCCGAACATCCGGCCGGCCCTGATCCCCGGTGCGGACGCCTACCGGGTGCGGTTCCGGTCCTGGCTGCCGTACGTCTCCGTGCTGAAGCTGTCCGAGGAGGACGCGGACTGGCTGGGCGGGGGCGTGGACGACTGGCTGGCCGCCGGGCCCTCGGCGGTGGTGCTGACCCGGGGCGCGGCGGGGCTGTCGGTGGCCACCCGCGAGGGCGGGCGGTACGCCGTACCGGCCCTCCCGGTGGCGGTGGCCGACACCATCGGCGCGGGCGACACCGTCAACGCCGCCCTGCTGCACCGGCTGTGCGCCCCGGGCCCGCCGGACTGGCCGGGGGTCCTGGAGTACGCGGCCCGGGCGGCCGCCGTGACCTGCACCCGCGTGGGCGCCCAGCCGCCGTACGCCCGCGAACTCTGAGGCGTACGGCGGCTGCCGGCCGGGTGCGTGCCGGGCCCCGGGGGCCCGGTCCGGCTCAGCCCTTGCGCGCCCGGGGCGCCTTGGCGGGCGCCGCCTTCTTGGCGGGTGCCGCCTTCTTCGCCGCCGCGGCCGGCTTGGACGCGGCGGTCCTGGCAGCGGTCGACTTGGACGCCGCCGGCTTGGCCGCGGTCTTCTTCGCCGCCGCCTTCCGGCCCGTACGGGCCGCGGGCACGGCCGCGTCGCTGACCCGGTCGGCGCCCAGGATGTCCCGCAGGAACTTGCCCGTGTGGCTCGTGCCCACGGCCGCGACCTGCTCCGGGGTGCCCTCGGCGACCACGAGGCCGCCGCCGCTGCCGCCCTCGGGGCCCATGTCGATGACCCAGTCGGCGGTCTTGATGACGTCGAGGTTGTGCTCGATGACGATGACCGAGTTCCCCTTGTCGACCAGCCCGGACAGGACCTTGATCAGCTTCGAGATGTCCTCGAAGTGCAGGCCGGTCGTGGGCTCGTCCAGGACGTAGACCGTGCGGCCCGTCGAGCGCTTCTGGAGTTCGGAGGCGAGCTTGACGCGCTGGGCCTCGCCGCCGGAGAGCGTGGGCGCCGACTGGCCCAGGCGCACGTACCCGAGGCCGACCTCGTTGAGCGTGCGCAGGTGGCGGGCGATGGTCGGGACGGCCTCGAAGAAGTCGAGCGCCTCCTCGATCGGCAGGTCCAGCACCTCGGCGATGGACTTGCCCTTGTAGTGGACCTCCAGGGTCTCGCGGTTGTACCGGGCGCCGTGGCAGACCTCGCAGGGCACGTACACGTCCGGCAGGAAGTTCATCTCGATCTTGATCGTGCCGTCGCCGGAGCAGTTCTCGCAGCGGCCGCCCTTCACGTTGAAGGAGAAGCGGCCCGGCAGGTACCCGCGGACCTTCGCCTCCATGGTCTCGGCGAAGAGCTTGCGCACGTGGTCGAAGACGCCCGTGTACGTGGCCGGGTTGGAGCGCGGGGTCCGGCCGATCGGGGACTGGTCGACGTGCACCACCTTGTCGACCAGGTCGTCGCCGTCCACGCGGGTGTGGCGGCCCGGCACCGAGCGGGCGCCGTTCAGCTCGCGGGCGAGGTGGGTGTACAGGATGTCGTTGACCAGCGTGGACTTGCCGGAGCCGGAGACGCCCGTGACGGCGGTGAGCACGCCCAGCGGGAAGGAGACGTCGATGTCGCGGAGGTTGTTCTCGCGGGCGCCGTGGACCGTGAGCCTGCGCTCCCCGTCCACCGGGCGGCGGACCTCGGGGATCCCGATGGCCTTCCTGCCGGAGAGGTACTGGCCGGTCATCGACTCGGCGTTCTCCAGCAGCCCGGCGAGGGAGCCGCTGTGGACCACCTTGCCGCCGTGCTCCCCCGCGCCGGGGCCGATGTCCACGACCCAGTCGGCCACCTTGATGGTGTCCTCGTCGTGCTCCACGACGATCAGGGTGTTGCCCATGTCCCGCAGCCTGACCAGGGTCTCGATCAGCCGGTGGTTGTCCCGCTGGTGGAGGCCGATCGAGGGCTCGTCGAGCACGTAGAGGACGCCGACGAGGCCGGAGCCGATCTGCGTGGCCAGCCGGATGCGCTGGGCCTCGCCGCCGGACAGGGTCCCGGCCGCGCGGTTGAGCGAGAGGTAGTCCAGGCCGACGTCGACCAGGAAGCGGAGCCGCTCGTTGACCTCCTTGAGGACCCGCTCGGCGATCTTCTTGTCCCGGGCGTCCAGCCGCATCCGGCCGAGGAACTCGGCGCACTCGCTGATGGACATGGCCGAGACCTCGGCGATGGACTTCTCCATCACCGTCACCGCGAGCACGATCGGCTTGAGCCGGCTGCCCTCGCAGGTGGGGCAGGGCACCTCGCGCATGTACCCCTCGAAGCGCTCCCGGCTGGAGTCGCTCTCGGCCTCCGAGTGCCGCCGCTTGACGAAGGGCACCGCGCCCTCGAAGGCGGTGGTGTAGGCCCGCTCGCGGCCGTAGCGGTTGCGGTAGCGGACCTGGATCTGGGTCTTGTGCCCGTACAGCAGGGCCTTCTTCGCCCGCTGCGGGAGCCCCGCCCAGGGGATGTCCGTGCGGAAGCCGAGCTCGTCCGCGAGGGCGCCGACGAGCCGCTGGAAGTAGTCCTTCGTGTGGCCCAGGGACCAGGGGGACACCGCGCCCTCGTCGAGGGTCCTGTCCTCGTCCGGGATGATCAGCTCGGGGTCGACCTCCATGCGCGTGCCGATGCCGGTGCAGTCGGGGCAGGCGCCGAAGGGCGAGTTGAAGGAGAAGGAGCGCGGCTCCAGCTCCTCGAAGGACAGGTCGTCGTACGGGCAGTAGAGGTGCTCGGAGTACATCCGCTCGCGCTCGGGGTCGTCCGCCGCGAGGTCCACGAAGTCGAGGATGACCATGCCCCCGGACAGCCCGAGCGCGGTCTCCACGGAGTCCGTGAGCCGGCGCTTGGCGCTCTCCTTGACCGTCAGGCGGTCGACGACCACCTCGATGGTGTGCTTCTCCTGCTTCTTCAGGGTCGGCGGCTCGCTGAGCTGGATCGTCTCCCCGTCCACCCGGGCACGGCTGTAGCCCTTGGTCTGGAGGTCGGCGAAGAGGTCGACGAACTCGCCCTTGCGCTCGCGCACCAGCGGCGAGAGCACCTGGAAGCGGCTGCCCTCGGGCAGGGCGAGCACCTTGTCGACGATGGCCTGCGGGGACTGCCGCGAGATCGGGCGGCGGCACTCGGGGCAGTGCGGCTTGCCGATGCGGGCGAACAGCAGGCGCAGGTAGTCGTAGACCTCCGTGATCGTGCCGACCGTCGAGCGCGGGTTGCGCGAGGTCGACTTCTGGTCGATGGAGACCGCGGGCGAGAGGCCCTCGATGAAATCGACGTCGGGCTTGTCCATCTGCCCGAGGAACTGGCGGGCGTACGAGGACAGGGACTCCACGTACCGGCGCTGGCCCTCGGCGAAGATCGTGTCGAACGCCAGGGAGGACTTGCCCGACCCGGAGAGCCCGGTGAAGACGATGAGCGAATCGCGGGGCAGGTCGAGCGAGACGTTCTTCAGGTTGTGCTCGCGCGCGCCGCGGACGATGAGACGGTCGGTCACGCCGGTCCGCACCTTTCTTGAGAGGGCCGGGGTACGGGATCCCCTGAACCCAGGGTAGGGGGATGCCGCGACATGGTGCCGTGGTTCGGATTCCGAGCTTATAGCACGTGCATTCGATTTACGGTGCTCAGCGCCTCGCTTCACCCGAAGGAGTGGCGGCGCTATCGTCGGCGCCATGAACGATCACGTGCGCGACCTGGCAACCCTGCGTGAAGCGACCGACCGTCTGCTCACCTCGGTCGCCGCCCTGGACAACGCGGCACTGGCCGAGGCGTCACGCCTGCCCGGCTGGACCCGCGGCCACGTCCTGGCCCACCTCTCCCGCAACGCCGACGCCCTCGTCAACGTGTTCGAGGGCCGTCCGATGTACGCCAGCGGGGAGGCCCGCGACTCCGACATCGAGCGCGACGCCCCCCGCACCCGGGACGTGCACCTCGCCGACCTGCGCGAGAGCGCGGCCCGCTTCACGGCCGCCACCGCGGGCCCGCAGGACTGGTCCCGCACGGTGGAGCTGCGCAACGGGGTCACCGACGCCGCCGCGAACATCCCCTTCCGCCGCCTCATCGAGATCGAGCTCCACCACGTCGACCTGAACGTCGGCTACGAGCTCGAGGACCTCCCCGCGGAGTTCACCGCCCGCGAGATCCTCTTCCTCGCCGACCGCTGGACCGGCCGCCCGGGGGTCCCGCCCGTCGAGATCGACCCGACGGACGCCCCGGGCACCCTGCGCACCGGCTCCCCGGACGGCGGCGAGCCCGTCGTCCTCTCCGGCACCTCCGCCCAGCTCCTCGGCTGGCTCGCGGGCCGCGGCGACAAGGGCGCCGGGCTCAAGGTCGTCGCGGGACCCGGCCTGCCCGCCCTGCCCGCGCTGTAGGCCGTCCGCCGTACCGGACCCGCCGACCGAAGAACTAGGCTGCCGTCATGACGTACAGCGGAGTGGTGAAGGTCGGCGGTCCGGCGGATGTGCACGAGCTCGCGGACCTGATGATTTCCAAAGTCGCGGTGGGCCCGATGGACAACAACGCCTACCTGCTGAGGTGCCGGGCCACCGGCGAGCAGCTGCTGGTCGACGCGGCGGCCGAGCCGGAGACCCTGCTCGCGCTCATCGGCGGCGACGGCATCGCCTCCGTGGTCACCACGCACCAGCACGGGGACCACTGGGGCGCCCTGCGGGAGGTCGTGGACGCCACCGGGGCGCGGACGTACGCGGGACGCGAGGACGCCGGCGGCATCCCCGTCGCCACGGACGTGCCGGTGGACGACGGGGACACCATCACCGTCGGGCGGGTCACGCTGACCGCGCGGCACCTGGTGGGGCACACCCCGGGCTCGATCGCCCTCGTCTACGACGACCCGCACGGCCACCCCCACGTGTTCACCGGCGACTGCCTCTTCCCGGGCGGCGTGGGCAACACGCACGACGACCCCGCGGCCTTCACGAGCCTGCTCGACGGGGTGGAGGCCAAGCTCTTCGGCGCCCTGCCCGACGAGACCTGGGTCTACCCGGGCCACGGCAAGGACACCACGCTCGGCGCCGAGCGCCCGCACCTCGCGGAGTGGCGCGAGCGCGGCTGGTAGCAGGGGCGGCGGCGAACACCGCGGGGCCCGCCGCACACCGCGGGCCCCGCGTCAACGCCTCCCCGGTCCGCCACCCGTTCGGGTCGCCACCGCGCGTCCCTGCGCCGCGGCCGGGGCGCAGCCGGTACACGGGGCCCATGTACGAAGCCCCGCCCGACGGCCCCTCCCCCGCGACCGGCCCCTCGGACCCCCCGCCCGGACCCGCCGGCCCGGACCCCGCCGCCCGCAGCGGCCCCTCGATGCCCCGGCTGGCCGCGGCCTCCCTCGCGGGCACGGCGATCGAGTTCTACGACTTCTTCGTCTACGGCACGGCGGCCGCCCTCGTCCTCGGACCGCTGTTCTTCCCGACGTTCTCCCCGCTGGCCGGCACCCTGGCCGCCTTCGGCACCTTCGGGGTCGGCTTCGTGGCCCGCCCCCTCGGCTCGCTCCTCTTCGGCCACATCGGCGACCGCCACGGGCGCCGCCCGGTCCTGCTCGTCTCGCTGCTGCTCACCGGCGTCGCCACCGTCGCCGTCGGCTGCCTGCCCACGTACGCCTCCATCGGCGCGGCCGCCCCGGCGTCGCTGCTCGTCCTGCGCTTCCTCCAGGGGCTCGGGCTGGGCGGGGAGTGGGGCGGGGCCGTGCTGCTGACCGCCGAGCACGCCCCGGCCCGGCGGCGCGGGCTGTGGGCGAGCATCCCGCAGACCGGCCCGCCGATCGGCTTCCTGCTCGCCAACGGCATCGTGCTGGGGCTCTCCGCGGCCCTCACGGACGCCCAGTTCCGGTCGTGGGGCTGGCGGGTGCCGTTCTGGTTCGCGGGGCTCCTGGCGGCCGTCGGGCTGCTGCTGCGGGCCCCGCTGGAGGAGACCCCGGCCTTCCGGGCCCTCGCGGAGTCCGGGAAGCGGGCCCAGGCCCCCGTCGCGGAGGTCTTCCGCCGGCACTGGCGGCCCGTCCTGCTCAGCGGCGGCGGGCTGGCCATCGGGTACGCGATCTTCTACACGGTCACGACCTGGTCCCTGGCCTACGGCACCGGGCAGCTGGGCGTGGGCCGCACCACCATGCTGGCCTGCATCATGGTGGCCGTCCTCGTCAAGGCGCCCCTGACCCCGGTCTTCGCGCTGCTCGGCGACCGCTGGGGGCGGCGGCCGGTGTGCCTGGCGGGCTGCGCCGCGGCCGCCGTGTGGATGTTCCCCATGACGGCCCTGCTGGGCACCGGCCGGCCGGTGGCGATGGCCTTCGGGTTCACGGTGGCGCTGATCGCGATGGTCATGATCCTGTCGGTGATCGCGGCGTACCTGCCGGAGCTGTTCGAGCCGCGGGTGCGCTGCACCGGCGCCGCCGTCGGCTACAACCTCGGCGGGGTGCTCGGCGGGGCGCTGACCCCGATCGTGGCCACGGCGCTGGTGGGCAGCGGCGGGCCGCCGTGGGCGGTGGCCGCGTACCTGACCGCGATCGCCCTGGTCAGCCTGGGCTGCTTCGCCCTGCTGCCGGAGACCGCGCCGGCCGCGGCGCCGCAGGCGGCGGGCGCGGAGGCCGCGGCCGAGCCGGCGGCGGCCTGAGGACCGCCGCCCCGTACGGAAGGAGCCGGCCGGGGCTGATGCCCCGGTCGGCTCCCTGCGCACGTCTCTGCGCGGGCCTGCGCGTCTGCGCGGCCGGCGTCTGCGGAGGTCAGGCCTCCACGGACTCCTTGCCGTCGGCCGCCTTGGCGGCCTCCGCCTGCTCCTGCTTCTTCGAGGCGATCAGGCTGGTGATCGTGGTGATCACGAGGACACCGCAGATCACGGTCAGGGAGAACGGGATGGAGATCTCCGGGACGTGGACGCCGCTCTCGTGCAGCGCGTGCAGCACGAGCTTGACGCCGATGAAACCGAGGATCACCGACAGGCCGTAGCTCAGGTGGACCAGCTTCTTCAGCAGGCCGCCGATGAGGAAGTACAGCTGGCGCAGACCCATCAGCGCGAAGGCGTTCGCGGTGAAGACGATGTACGGGTCCTGGGTCAGGCCGAAGATCGCCGGGATGGAGTCCAGGGCGAACAGCACGTCGGTGGTGCCGATGGCGAGCATGACGACCATGAGCGGGGTCATGATGCGCTTGCCGTTGTTCTGGATGAACAGCTTCGTGCCGTGGTACTTGTCGGCGACGCCGAACTTCTTCTCGATGGACTTGAGGAGGCGGTTCTCCTCGAACTCGTCCTCGTCCTCGTCGGAGCGCGCCTCCTGGATGAGCTTCCAGGCGGTGTAGATCAGGAACGCGCCGAAGATGTAGAAGACCCAGGAGAAGCTGGTGATGATCGCGGCGCCGGCGGCGATGAAGATCGCGCGCAGGACCAGGGCGATCAGTACGCCGATGAGCAGCACCCGCTGCTGGAGGTGCGTGGGCACCGCGAACTTCGCCATGATCAGGACGAAGACGAAGAGGTTGTCGACGCTCAGCGACTTCTCGGTGATGTAGCCGGCGAAGAACTCGCCGGCCGACTGGCTGTTGCCGAAGAACAGCAGTCCGAGGCCGAAGAGGACGGCCAGGACGATCCAGACGATCGTCCAGATGCCGGCTTCCTTGACCGACACGTCGTGCGGCTTGCGGCCGATGAAGAAATCGGCCCCGATCAGGATGCACAGACCGACAATGGTCAGCACCCAGAGGTTCAACGAAACGTCCACTACGCCTCCGGCAGATGGCTACAGCTCTAGGTCAGCGTCATCGCTGCCGGAGGTCTCTTCCACCCGGCGGTACTGCGTACCGCGGGCCGACGCCCCGGGACCGATTGCGGTCCGTATTGACGGGGTCGCCGTGGCAGGGAATGCAGGAATACTCCCCTCCGCGCACATAAGAGTACCGGTAGGGGGTAGCAAAGGTAAAGGGAAACCCAAAGACTGGTCAGGGGACGGTCAGTGCGGCCGCTGCCCCGCCACCCCGGCCGCGGCCCCCGGTCAGCGGAAGGGGTCGGGGGGCATCAGCCCCCGCGCCTCCGCGACCTGGGCGAGCACCAGGTCCAGGACGTTGCTCCCGGCGGGCGGGAGCACCGGCTCGTAGGTCCAGGCGTGTCCCACCCACGGATCGGCGAGGTGGTCGTCGGGGACCGGCGAGAGCCGCAGCAGGGACCGCCACAGCGGGTCCAGCAGCGGCCCGAAGGCCGAGGCCTCGTCACGGTCCGCAACCATCAGCAGGTGTACCCCGACCGGGGGACCCTCGTCGGCGAGGTAGCGCAGCCGGGTGACGCCGCGCTCGTCGAAGCCGTGCGGGAAGTCGTGGACGACGAGGAGCTGCGCCGCCGGGTCCACGTCGGCCGGCAGCTCCTGCCCGTCCGGGGCGCCGCCGCGCCGGGCCATCTGCGCGAGGTCCACCCGCCGGGTCAGCCGGGAGAGCACCTCCGTCACCGCGGCGGCCCCGCGGGCCGGCGGCCCGGCCAGGACCCCGGCGCGGACCAGCGGGGCGAGGGCGTCCGCCCCGGCGCCCGCCGGGTCGACCACGTGGACGGAGAGCGCTCCGGCCGGGTGCACGGCCAGCATCCGCGCGGCGTGCGCGACCGCCGTGTCGAGGGCGGCCCGCCGCAGCGGTGCGGTGTCCATCGCCATCGCCGTCTCGGAGCCCGTGCGCCCGCTGTCGATCCACAGGCCGCGCTCCAGCGGCAGCCTGACCAGCATCGGGATGCGCAGCTCGGGGCGCTCGGGCAGGTGCAGGTCGCCGAGCCGCAGGGACATGGGGGTCTCGGCGGGCGGCCGGTGGGCCTGCCAGCAGGGGTGGTCCCAGCGGGCGAAGGCGGCGGGCAGCGCGGGCTCCACGGCCTCGGACTCCGCCGTCAGCTGGGCGAGGTCCCGCTCCAGCACCTCGGCCGCCTGGGCGACGAGCCCGTCCCGGCGGGCCTGGGCAGTCTCGCGGGCGGCGTCGCCGGAGCCGCCGATCCGGCTGCGCGGGTCGGACAGGACCTCGTCGAGCTCGCGGTCCATCCGGGAGTCCGCGAAGTCCACGGCGCTGCGGTAGGCGGCCGCGGAGCGGGCCAGGTCCTCGAACATGCCCCAGACCTGGTTGTGCAGCCGCTCCTCCATGGACCAGCCGGAGGCGTCGCCCGCGAAGGGGCGCGGCGGCTCCCCGGGGCGCTGCTCGGGGGCCTGCGGGGCGGGCGCCGGGGGCTCGGTGCGGGCTCGGCGGGGGTGGGCGTAGTCGATGGCGGGGGCGGGGCCGGGGGCGCCGCCGTACGGCGCTCCGGAGGATCCGGGTGCTTCCACCCCCGGTACTCCGGGCGCGCCGGGGTGCTGCCCGGTTCCGGCGGTGCCGGTCGCCGCCGTGCCGGTCCCGGCGGTCGTGCGGTCGGTCAGCGTGCGGTCCGCGGGCTCGTGGCCGGCGGGGGTGCGGTCCGGGGCGGCGTCGGCGGGCACGCGGTCCGCCGGGGCGCGGTCTGCGGGCGCGGGGTCCGCCGCCCGGTCCGCGCCCGCGTGCCCGGACGGAGCGGCGCCGGCACCGGTACCGGCTGCTGCGGCGGTCTGCGGGACCGGCTGGGACGCCGGGCCGGCCGGGCGGGCCGCGGCTGCGGCTGCCCAGGCCTCGGCGGCGGCCGCGGCGGCCACCGGGGCGGCGAGGCCGTGGTCCGCGAGGAGGGCGGCGAGCCCTTCGGCGTACCCCTGGCCGACCGCGCGCACCTTCCAGGCGCCCTGGCGGCGGTAGAGCTCCAGGGCCACGACGGCGGACTCCGACTCCAGGCCGGTCAGGGTGTAGCTGGCGATCTCCGCGCCCTCCGGGGAGCCCACGGACAGGTACGGGGAGGCCACCGATCCGAAGCGGGCCGGCCCGCCCGGCTGGAGCGCGAGGAGCACGGCGATCCGGTGCACCGCCTCCGGTACGGCGTCCAGGTCGACGGCGATGCGGTGCTCGGCCGCGGCCCCGGCGGGCACCCGCACCCCGGGGGCGCCGGTGCGGCCCGGGTGGGCCAGCGCCTCGGGCCCGGACATCCGGCCCTGCTCGTCCGCGAGCGCGGCGCCCGCGAGCACCGCGGTGCCCGCCGAGACGCGGACCTCCATCCGCGTCAGCGCCAGCGGGTGGTTCTGCCCCCGCACCAGCTCGGCCGTCATCGCCGCCCCACCCTTTTCGCTCTCGGTCCTGCCCTGTGCCCGGTGCCGCCGCGCCTCAGAGGTGCGGGGCGATGGACGGCATGAGGTCCTGGAAGGTCCGTCCGTTGGCCGGGCTGCCGATGGCCGTCATCTTCCAGCCGGAGCCGAGCCGGTGCACCTTCGCCATGATCTGCGCCGTGTACTGGCCGCCGCCGGCCAGGGTGTAGCGGGCCAGCTCCTGGCCGGTGGCCTCGTCGACGAGCCGGCAGAAGGCGTTCTCCACCTCCTGGAAGGTCTGCCCGGTGAAGGAGTTCACTGTGAAGACGATCTGGTCGATGTGGACCGGCACGCGCTGGAGGTCGACGAGGATCGCCTCGTCGTCCCCGCCCTGGCCCACGCCGCCGACCAGGTTGTCGCCGGTGTGCTTGACCGAGCCGTCGTCGCTGACCAGGTGCCGGAAGAAGACCACGTCCACGGGCTGGCCCTCGGCGAAGAGCACGGCCGAGGCGTCCAGGTCGATCTCGCGGGTGCGCGAGCCGAACAGCCCGCGGCGCTTGGCCGCCTGCCAGCCGAGGCCCATCCGCACGGAGCTCAGGGAGCCCCCGCCGGCCTTCTCCAGACTGATGGCCTGACCCTTGGTCATGTTGACCGTCACGCGCAGTCCCCTCTCTTGCGTCTGATGCGCCTCGTGCGATGCTGCGGCTGCCCTGACGCGCCCAACCCTACGCACAGGCACCGGTACCGGGCCGGACGCGTCCGAATCTGTGTCTCTCCTGAGACACGGGGCCGAAACCCGCCCGGCCCGCGGGTGCTCCGGTGCGCCCCCGCGGTCAGGCGAGCCCGGCCTCCTTCATCTGCCGCAGCTCCTTCTTCAGCTCGCCCACCTCGTCCCGGATCCGGGCCGCGACCTCGAACTGCAGGTCGGCCGCGGCGGCCCGCATGCGGTTCGTCATCTCCTCGATCAGCTGGGCCAGTTCCGCCGCGGGACGGTCCGTGGGCACGGCCCCGGCGTCCTTGCCGGCCTTGCCGCCCCCGGCCTTCGCGGCCTTCCCGCCGAGCGCAGGCACCGGGGCCTTGGCCCCCTTGCCTCCCTTGGCCTCGGCGGCCTGCCGGTAGCCCGTGCCCAGCAGCTCCTCGGTGTCGACCTCCTCGCGGGCGATGGTGGCGACGATGTCGTTGATCTTCTTGCGGAGCGGCTGCGGGTCGATGCCGTTCGCCTTGTTGTACGCGACCTGCTTCTCGCGGCGGCGGTTGGTCTCCTCGATCGCCTTCTCCATCGCGGGGGTGATCTTGTCCGCGTACATGTGGACCTGGCCGGAGACGTTGCGCGCCGCGCGGCCGATGGTCTGGATCAGGGAGGTCCCCGAGCGCAGGAAGCCCTCCTTGTCCGCGTCGAGGATGGCGACCAGCGAGACCTCGGGCAGGTCGAGGCCCTCGCGCAGCAGGTTGATGCCGACCAGTACGTCGTACTCACCGGCCCGCAGCTCGCGCAGGAGCTCGATGCGGCGCAGGGTGTCCACGTCGCTGTGCAGGTAGCGGACCTCGATGCCCAGTTCGAGGAAGTAGTCCGTGAGGTCCTCGGCCATCTTCTTCGTGAGGGTGGTGACGAGGACCCGCTCGTCGCGCTCGGTGCGCAGGCGGATCTCGTGGACCAGGTCGTCGATCTGGCCCTCGGTGGGCTTGACGACGACCTCGGGGTCGACGAGGCCGGTCGGGCGGATGATCTGCTCGACGAACCCGTCGCCGCGCGAGAGCTCGTACGCCCCGGGGGTGGCGGACAGGTAGACCGTCTGCCCGATCCGCTCCTGGAACTCCTCCCACTTCAGCGGCCGGTTGTCGAGGGCGGAGGGCAGTCGGAAGCCGTGGTCGACCAGGGTGCGCTTGCGCGAGGCGTCGCCCTCGTACATGGCGCCGATCTGCGGGACCGTCACGTGCGACTCGTCGATGACCAGGAGGAAGTCCTCCGGGAAGTAGTCGATGAGGGTGTTGGGCGCGGATCCGCGCTCGCGGCCGTCCATGTGGAGCGAGTAGTTCTCGATGCCGGAGCAGGAGCCGATCTGCTGCATCATCTCCAGGTCGTACGTGGTGCGCATCCGCAGCCGCTGGGCCTCCAGGAGCTTGCCCTGCTGCTCCAGCTCGGCCAGCCGCCCGGTGAGCTCCGTCTCGATGCCCGCGATGGCCTTCTGCATCCGCTCGGGGCCGGCGACGTAGTGGCTGGCGGGGAACACGTACAGCTCGCGGTCCTCGCTGATGACCTCGCCCGTCAGCGGGTGCAGCGTGGACAGGGCCTCGATCTCGTCGCCGAACATCTCGATGCGGACGGCGAGTTCCTCGTAGACCGGGAAGATCTCGATGGTGTCCCCGCGGACGCGGAAGGTGCCGCGGGTGAAGGCCAGGTCGTTGCGCGCGTACTGGATGTCCACGAAGCGGCGCAGGAGCTGGTCGCGGTCGACCTCCTCGCCGACCTTGAGGGGGACCATGCGGTCCACGTACTCCTGCGGGGTGCCGAGGCCGTAGATGCAGGAGACGGAGGCGACGACGATCACGTCCCGCCGGGTGAGGAGGGAGTTCGTCGCGGAGTGCCGCAGCCGCTCGACCTCCTCGTTGATCGAGGAGTCCTTCTCGATGTAGGTGTCGGACTGCGGTACGTACGCTTCCGGTTGGTAGTAGTCGTAGTAGGAGACGAAGTACTCGACGGCGTTGTTCGGCAGGAGCTCGCGGAACTCGTTCGCCAGCTGGGCGGCCAGGGTCTTGTTCGGTGCCATGACCAGGGTCGGGCGCTGGAGCCGCTCGATCATCCAGGCGGTCGTGGCGGACTTGCCCGTGCCGGTGGCGCCGAGGAGGACGACGTCCTTCTCGCCCGCCTTGATGCGGCGCTCCAGCTCGGCGATGGCCGCCGGCTGGTCGCCGCTGGGCTGGTAGGGACTGACCACCTCGAAAGGGGCCACCGTGCGTTCGATCTTCGATACGGGCCGCATACCACCACCGTACGACCCCCCGCTGACACTCACGCGACCGTCCGCGCCGGGTCACCGCTCCCGCGGGTACGAGGGCTCGTCGTACGGGGCCCGCACGGGCCACACCGGGCGCCGGGGCTCGGGGGCGGCGCGCCGGACCTCACCGGGCTTCTGCCAGTCCTGCGCGCCCATGACCAGCAGCGGATCGAACATGACCACGACACCGGCGAGGATCAGGAAGACCACGGGGCCGATCAGCATCGGGGCGAGGAGACCCGTCGGCTCCTCCCCGCCGAGGGCCCCGTAGCCTCCCCCGATCCGGACCCGGACGGCGGCCATGGCCGTGTAGTGCATCCCCGTGACCGCCAGGCCCATGACCAGGCTGGCGCCCACCGCGGGGAGGAAGCCCCGGATGGTGACGGCGGCCCACAGGGCGGCGGTGGAGGCGACGACCGCGATCACCACGGACAGCGCCACGATCCTGGTGTCGTACTCGACGTGCCCGTGCAGCCGCAGCCCCGCCATGCCCAGGTAGTGCATGGAGGCCACGCCGAGCCCGGTGAGGGTGCCGCCGGTGACCAGCGCCATCGGGGTGCTGCCCCGGTACCCCACGATGAAGATCCCCACGCCCACCATCACGATCGCGACGGCCAGGCTCGCGAACGTGGTCCGTTTGTCGTAGTTGAGTGGCGACTCCAAGATCGAGAACCCCATCATCGCGATGAAGTGCATCGTCCAGATGCCCGATCCGATGGCGGTCGCCCCGAGCGCCAGCCACCCGGTTCGCCAGGACCTCTGGACGCGGAGGGAGCGGGTGGTGCAGCGCAGTCCCAGCGCACCGCCCAGACAGGCCATCAGATAGGCAGCGAGAGGAGTGATCCAGCCATAACTGAAGCCGTCGACCGTGCCGTACGTACCCGACATGCCGTCCACGCCGTCCCTCCCCGCCCGTCCTTCGGCCGCGCCGGACCGCCGCCCGCGCCCAGGTGTGCTGGTGCGGGGCCGATTGAGGGCGAGAGTAGGGCTACGGACCGCACCCGCGCACCGCCTCCGCCCAGATTGGCCCCGACCAATTCCCGCCAGGAGGCGATCCGGACGGATTCGTTCACTCTGCGGACATCCGCGCCCCGTGCCCCGTTGCCCGCGCGCGGGCACGCTGACTGTGGCCACCACTGCGTCGCCCGCCGGTCCCCGGCTGCCGACACCGAGGAGAACGCACATGTACGTACGATCCTTCGCGGCGGCCGCGGCCGCCCTTCTCGGCCTCGCCCTCACCAGCCCCGGCCAGTCCCCCGCCGCCGCCGCCGACCCCTACCGCCTCGCGGCGCCGGTCGTCTTCGCCCACCGGGGGGCTTCCGCGTACGCGCCGGAGAACACCCTCCAGGCCGTCGACTACGCCGAGCGCCTCGGCATCGACTGGGTGGAGAACGACGTCCAGCGGACCCGGGACGGCGTGCTCGTCGTCATCCACGACGACACCCTCAGCCGCACCACCGACGCCGAGCAGCGCTTCCCCGACCGCGCCCCCTGGCGGGTCCGCGACTTCACGGCGGCGGAGATCGCCCGGCTGGACGCGGGGAGCTGGTTCAGCGACGCGTACGCGGGCGCGCGCGTACCGACGCTGCGCCAGTTCCTCGACCGGCTCGGCTACCACCAGCAGCGGCTGCTGCTGGAGATCAAGAAGCCGGAGCTGTACCCGGGCATCGAGAAGGACGTCCTGCGGGTGCTGGGCGAGGCGGGCTGGCTCGACGCCTCGCACGTCAAGCGCCGGCTGGTCGTCCAGAGCTTCAGCGCCGAGTCCCTCCAGACCGTGCACCGCGAGCGGCCCGACCTGACCACCGGGTTCCTCGGCTCGCCCCCGATCTCCGAGCTGCCCCGGTACGCGGCCTTCACCGACCGGATCAACCCGCAGTACGCGAGCGTGACGAAGGAGTGGGTGGCGGCCGTACACGCGCTCGACGGGGCGCACGGCAAGCCGATGACGGTCAGCGCCTGGACGGTCAACGACGCGGCGACGGCCCGCCGGGTCCGCGACCACGGCGTGGACGGGATCATCACCAACGTACCCGACGTGGTCAGGGACGCCGTGGGCGGCTACTGACCTGCTTCCCCGGGCCGGGCGCTGTCGGTGCCCGGCCGTACGGTGGGGGCGTGAACGACAACACCGGGCAGGACGGGGGCGGGGCCGCCGCCCCCCGCTTCGAATGGACCGTGGCCGACAGCGCCGTCGGGCCGCTGTTCCTCGCGGCGACCCCCGAGGGGCTGGTCCGCGTCGAGTTCCACGCGGGCACCGGCGAGGCCGGGGCGCAGGCCCTGGCGGCCCGGCTGGGCGGGCCCGGGGTGCATCCGCGCCCGGGCGCCGAGGAGCTGCTGGCCGAGCCGGTGCGCCAGGTCGCGGAGTACTTCGCGGGCCGGCTCAGGCGCTTCGCGCTGCCGCTGGACTGGCGGCTGACGGCCGGGTTCAACCGGCAGGTCCTCCAGGAGCTGGACCGCAGCGTCCCCTACGGCGCGGTGGTCGGGTACGGGGACCTGGCGGCCCGCGTCGGACAGCCCGGGGCGGCCCAGGCCGTGGGCGCCGCCATGGGCTCCAACCCGCTGCCGGTGGTCGTGCCCTGCCACCGGGTGGTGGAGAGCGGCGGGGGCCTCGGGGGCTTCGGCGGCGGGCTCGAGTCCAAGCGGACCCTGCTGGCCCTGGAGGGCGTGCTCCCCGAACCGCTGTTCTGAGGCGCCGGGGGCCCGGGGCCGGTCCCGGGCTGCCGCCGTGGTGGTGCCGGACCGGTTTCGGGCGGGGCCGGGGGCCGCTGCGGAGCCGGTGCCGGGCTGCTGTCGCGGCGGGGTCGCGGGGCGTTCGCGGCGTCGTCCACAGGCGTGTACGCGCAGCGTAAGGGGTGGGACACTGCGTCGGTGAGTACCGATTCGAGTTCCCGTACCCGCTCCGGGCCGGCGGTGACCGCCGCCGGGCTGCCCGCGCTGCGCCGCCGCACCTCCGCGGTGCTGATGGCCGGCCAGATCGTGGGCAGCCTCGGGGTGCCCGTCAGCATCGCCCTGGCCCCCGTGCTCGCCACGGAGGTCGCCGGGACGGAGAAGCTGTCGGGGCTCGCGTCGAGCGCCGCCGTGGCGGGCACGGCCCTGATGGCCCTGCCGCTGGCCGCCCTGACGGCCGCCCGCGGCCGCCGCCCCGGCCTGGTCCTCGGCTACGTGGCCGGAGCCGCCGGCGCGGTGCTCGTGGTCCTCGCCGCCCGGGCGGGCAGCTTCCCGCTGCTGCTGCTCGGCATGGCCCTGTTCGGGTCGGCGTCCGCCGCCAACCTCCAGGCCCGGTTCGCCGCGGCCGACCTCGCCGCCCCCGACCACCGCGCCCGCGCGATCTCCACGGTCGTGTGGGCGGGCACCGTCAGCGCCGTCCTGGGGCCGAACCTGAGCGCCCCGGCCAGCCGCAGCTTCGCCGGGACCTCCATACCCGAGACGGCGGGCCCGTTCGTCTGGGCCGCCGCGATATTCCTGGTCACCGCCTGCCTGATCGGCCTGTTCCTGCGCCCCGACCCGCTGCTGGCCGCCCGCGCCCTGGCCGGTCCCGCGGACCAGTCGGCCGCGGGCCGCTCGCTCAGGGCCGGGCTGGCCGCCGTCCGGGCCTCGCCGCGGGCCCGGCTGGCGCTGGTGGCGGTGACCGTCTCCCACACCGCCATGGTGTCGATCATGGTGATGACCCCGCTGGACCTCTCCCACCACGGGGCCGGACTGGAGCTGATCGGCCTGGTCATCAGCGTCCACATCGCGGGGATGTACGCGTTCTCGCCGGTCATGGGCTGGCTCGCCGACCGGATCGGCAGGCTCGCGGTGATCGGGCTCGCGGCCGGTCTGCTCGCCGTCGCCGCCCTGCTGGCCGGCACGGCCGGCGGCGACCACGGCCGGATCACGGCGGGCCTGTTCCTGCTGGGCCTGGGCTGGTCCGCCGGTACGGTCGCGGGCTCGGCCCTGCTGACCGACTCGGTGGCGCAGGCCGCGCGCGCCGCGGCGCAGGGCCTGTCCGACCTGTCGATGAACACCGCGGCGGGAGTCGGCGGCGCCGTGTCCGGGCTGATCGTCGCCCAGGCGGGGTACGGCTGGCTCAACGCGGCGGGCGCCGCCCTGCTGCTGCCGATGGCGGCGCTGGCGCTGTTCACGGCCCGCCGGCACCCCGGGCCCGCCCGGGGCGGGGCCGCCGGGGCTGCGGGGGCCGCCGGGGCGCCGCGCAAGGACACGGCCTCCGGGGACTGAGCGGGGGGCGCACCGGCGGGGCCCGGCCGCCGGGCCGGGCCGCCGGGCCCGACCGGCCTCAGAGGCTGATGTGGTACGCCTTGCGGAGGGTCTCGTGGACGGTCCAGGTGGTGCGGTCCCCCTCGCGCAGGACGCAGGCCGAACCGGGTCCGACCTCCAGGGTGTCCCCGCCCTCCACCTCGATGGTGGCGCGCCCGCTGACCACCACGAACAGCTCGTCGGCCTCCGTGTCGGTGACCACTCCCGGGGTGATCTGCCAGATGCCGCGCACCTGCTTGCCGTCCGCGGACTCCCACAGCACCTTGCCGGTGATCACGGGCTCGCCGGAGAGGATCTGGGACGGGTCGAGGTCCTCGGTCTCCAGCTCGGCGTCGGGGACGGACACGGCGAAGGAGGCGGGGGCGGTGCCGTGCGGCTGCTGCTCACTGGTGCTCATGGCGCGACCCTAGCCTGCGCGGCCCCCGCTCCAGGGTGGCCATTGCGTCCATGATCGGCCGGTTCGGCCTGGCACCCTGTCGAGGCCCGGCAGACCGGGTCCGCGACCGGCGCGCCCGGCTGGTCGGCCCGGTCGCGTTTGGGGGCGCGCCGCGCGCGCCATGGATGGGGACATGCCACAGCACTCAGCGCTCGTCCCGGTCCTGTCGGAGGAAGTACGCGAGGCGCAGGCGCGGGGCCTGCCCGTCGTCGCGCTCGAATCCACGATCCTCGCGCACGGCCTGCCACGCCCCCGCAACCTGCTGGTGGGCACGGAGCTCGAAGAGCTGGTGCGCGCGGAGGGGGCCGTCCCGGCCACGGTGGCGGTGCTCGACGGGGTGCCGTACGCCGGTCTGGACAAGGAGCAGCTGGAGCGGGTGGCCACGGACGACTCCGTGCGGAAGTTCGGCCACCGGGACCTCGCCCCCGCCGTGGCGGCCGCCGCCTCCGGCGCCACCACGGTCTCGGCCACGGCCTTCCTGGCCGCGCGGGCCGGGCTGCGGGTGTTCGCGACGGGCGGGCTGGGCGGCGTACACCGGGAGTGGACGCGGTCGCAGGACGAGTCGGCGGACCTGGCGCTGCTGGCCCGCACCCGGATCACGGTGGTGTGCGCGGGGGTGAAGTCCATCCTGGACGTACCCGCCACGCTCCAGCGGCTGGAGACCCTGGGCGTGACCGTGCTCGGCTACCGCACGGACCGGTTCCCCGGCTTCTACCTGGCCGATTCCGGGGAGCCGGTGGACTGGAGGGTCGAGGAGCCCGGCGAGGTGGCCGCGGTGATGGCTGCTCAGGACGCGCTGGGCGGCCCGGAGTCGGCGCTCCTGGTGGCGCAGCCGGTGGCGGAGGCGGACCAGCTCGATCCGCAGCTGCACGACCGGGTGCTGGCCGAGGCCCTCGGAGAGGCCCGTGCGCAGGGGGTGACGGGGCAGGCGGTGACCCCGTTCCTGCTCCAGCGGCTGGTCGCACACACGGAGGGGGCCTCTCTGGAGGCGAACCTGGCGGCCGTGCGCGGGAACGTCCGGCTGGCGGCGCGGATCGCGCGGCACTGGGCCGAGCGGGTTCGGGGGTGAGCGGCGCCCTCCTGGTCGTGGGCGATGTGATCACCGACGTGGTCGCGCGGCATCCGGAGCCGCTGGCCCCGGCGACGGACACGGCGGCCCGGATCCGCACGCTGCCCGGCGGCGCGGGCGCCAACGCGGCCTGCTGGGCGGCCCGCTCCGGGGCGCCGGAGGTCCGCCTGCTGGCCTGCGTGGGCACGGATTCGGCGGACTGGCACGAGCGGGCCCTGCTCCGCGCGGGGGTGCGGCCCCGGCTGGTGGTGCACCCCGAGGAGCCGACCGGCACGGTGGTCTCCCTGGTCGACGGCGCCGCCGAGCGGACCTTCCTGACGGACAGCGGGGCGGCCCTGCTGCTCTCGCCCGCGCACTGGGCTCCGCAGCTCCTGGACGGGGTGGCGCACGTCCACCTGTCCGGCTACCTCTTCTTCGCGGGTCCGAGCCGGGAGCTGGCCCGGCTGGTCCTGGCCGAGGCCGCGGCCCGCGGGGTGCCGGCGAGCGTGGACCCGGCCTCGGCGGGCTTCCTCTCCGGCTACGGGCCGGAACGTTTCCTCGAAGCCGTAGCCGGTGCCCGGGTGCTGCTGCCGAACGCCGACGAGGCCCGGCTGCGGGCCGGGCTGCCGCCGGACGCCGGGGCGGCGCGGGCGGCGGCCGCGCTGAGCCGCCGGGTCCCCCTGGTCGTGGTCACGTGCGGATCCGCCGGGGCCGTGGTGGCGGAGGCCGGGGCGGTGACGGCGCAGGTGCCGGGCGTCCCGGCGGCGGCCCTCGACTCGACGGGCGCCGGGGACGCCTTCACCGGCGGATTCCTGGCCGCGCGGCTCGGCGGCGCGGCCCCGGCGGCGGCCGCCGCGGCCGGGTGCCGGGCGGGCGCGCAGGCGGTGGCGCTGGTGGGCGGCCGCCCGGGCTGAAACGGGGCGGGGCCGGGAGTATGCGGGGGTGGAGGGCGTACGGGACTGGGAGGCGTACGGACTGGAGGTGGACTGGGGGACGTACGGACTGAAGGGCGGACAGGCTGAGGGGCGTACGGAGCGGGTTCGCCTGCCCGGGTGCACTCCGCCCTCCCGCTCCCGGCCGTCAGACCGCGGGGAGCCCCGACCAGGCCGGGTGCCGCGGGTCGTCCGCCCGTACCAGCACGTCGGCTGCCGCCGCCGGGTCCGTCTCGGCCTCGTAGCGCGCGAAGGCGGGGAGGGTCCACTGCGCGTCCCCGTCGGTGCGGCGGGCCAGCGCCCCCGGGGAGAGCCGCACGTGCACGCCCAGGTCGAAGGGGAACCAGTGGCCGAACAGCAGCGGCCCGTGCAGGACCAGCACGCCGTCCGGGGGCAGTTCGACGTACGGGCTGCGGGTGGCGCGGTCGGTGGCGGGGTCCCACAGGTCCGGCAGGACCCGTCCGCTGCCGTCCGGCTCCAGCGGGCCGAAGACCTCGCGCCACAGGGCGGCGGTGTCGTACCAGCCGCCGAGGTAGCTGTCGGCGTCGTGCCGGCCGTGCTCGAAGCGGAGGGAGGCCGGGCGCAGGAAGCCCTCCGCCGCCACGACGAGGACCGGGCGGCCGCGCAGGCGCAGCCGTTCGGCGAGCGCGCGGGCGAGCGCGCCGGTGTCGGCCGCGGGCGCCCCGTCGACCGCCACGCGCAGCCGGGAGCCCGCAGGGGCCCCGGCCCGCACGGGCCCCTCCAGATGGCCGGCCAGGGCCTCCGCCATCCGCTCCCAACTGATCGCCTCCAGCTTCACCAGTCCATTGTCAGTGCTCACCCGTAGCGTTCTCGACGAGGGATCAGCGGCGGGAGAACACCGCCCGCCCGGCCTTGGGGAGGGTTCTGTCATGGCACGAGAGACGACGTACCTGGAGCTGTCGCAGGACGGCGGCGGCGCGCACAAGTTCTACGAGGTGACGGTGGAGGGCACGGAGGTGTCCGTGCGCTACGGGCGCATCGGCGCCGCCGGCCAGCTGCAGAGCTCCTCGTTCGCGTCGGCCGAGAAGGCCCGTGCCGCGGCGGCGAAGAAGCTCGGGGAGAAGGTCCGCAAGGGGTACGCCCCGGCGGTGCAGGGGCAGCGCGCCGCGCGGGCCGTGACCCGGCGCCAGGTGACCGCAGCGCCCTCCACCGCGCGGGCGGTGGCCCCGGTCCTGTGGCGCTTCCGGACCGGCGACGCGGCCTTCGGGATCCACGTGGACGAGGACCGCTGCTGGGTGGGCAACCAGGCCGGCGACGTGTACACCCTCAGCCACGGCGGGGAGGTGCTGGCCCGCTACTCGCTGCCGGACGGGGTCAAGTGCCTGGTGGCGGACGAGTTCTGGATCTACGCGGGCTGCGACGACGGCACGGTGTACGACCTCTCGTCGAAGGTGCCGTTCGGGGCCTACGACATCGCGGCGGACGTGGACATCTTCTGGCTGGACATCCGGGAGGGCGTCCTCAACGTCGCGGACCGCAACGGCGGTCTGACCGTGATCGACCATGAGGACGAGTTCGCGTGGTCGCGCCGCTCGCCGGGGTCGAGCGCCTGGATGGTGCGCGCCGACGACCGGGGCGTGTACCACGGGCACTCGGCGGGCGTGACGGCGTACGCGCCCGACGGCAGCGGGGAGTTGTGGCACACCGCCACCGACGGCGGGGTGCTGTTCGGCTGGCAGGAGGAGCACGCGGTGTACGCGGGCACCGGGCGGAACAAGGTGCAGCGGCTGTCGAAGGCCACGGGCGCCGTCGAGGCCTCGTACCAGTGCGACGCGGCGGTGTACTCGTGCGCGACCTCCCCCGACGGGCGGCACGTGTTCGCCGGGGACCTGGCCTCGTCCGTGTACTGCTTCGACGCCTCGGGCCGGCGGCTGTGGAAGCTGGGCACGGGCGGCGGGGCGGCCCTGTCGATGCAGTACCTGGACGGGAAGCTCTACCTGGTCACCACGGACGGTTCGCTGGTCTGCGTGGACGCGAGCGAGCAGGCCATCGCGGCGGCCCAGGAGGGCACGGTTCCGCAGGCCGTGGACGTGAAGTCCGCCGCGGCGCTGCCGGTGTCGCGGCCGGTGGCCTCGGCCGCCGCGGTGGCGACGGTCTCCGCGGCGCCGGCGGGCGGCGTGGTGGTGGAGTGCGTGCAGGAGAGCGGCCGGCTGCGGGTGCAGGTGGTCTCGGGCGGGTTCGAGACGGGCTGGAAGGTGCAGTTCCCGCGGGGCATCCGGGAGCCCGGTGCGCGGTACGTGGTCGACGGGCTGCACGCCTCTCCGGGGGGCTTCTACCGGGTGCGCGGGGAGATCCGCCGCCTGGTCTGACGGCACGGGCCGCAGTGCTGTGCATCCCCGGTGCGGCGCGACAGGTGAGAGGGGGGCCCGGCAGCGGTATCAACCTGCCATGGAACTGGTCGTGTTCGAAGCGCTGAAGCCGGTCCGGTGCGCCGAGTGCCGGCAGGGACCCCTGGACATGCTCGTCCGCGAGCGGGCGGTGCCGCGCTGCCTGGACTGCGCGGATCTCGGCCACCTCGTCTACCTGCCGCGGGGGAACGCGGCCCTCACCCGGCGGGCCCGCGAGGGCAGTTCGCTGTACGCGGTCGTGGTCCGCTACGAGAAGCGCAGGCGGCGGCACGAGCGGCAGGGGCTGCTCGTGGAGGAGGAGGCGCTGGCCCGCGCGGAGGTGCGGTGCCTGGCGGACTCCGAGGCCCGGGCCCGGCGCCGGGCCCGGGACCGGCTGCGCCGCGCCGCCGAGGACACCGTCTTCACGGCTGCGTTCGCGGCGGAGATACGCCGGCTGTTCCCGGGGATCCCCCCGGAGCGGGCCCGTGCGATCGCGGCGCACGCCTCGGTGCGGGGCAGCGGCCGGGTGGGCCGGACCGCGGCCGGCCGCGCGCTGGACGGGCGCGCGGTCGCGGTCGCGGTCCGGGCTGCCGTGCGCCACGCCGACACGGAGTACGACGCCCTCCTGATGGCCGGGGTGCCCCGGTACCAGGCGCGGGCCCGGCTGGCCCCGCGCATCGAGGCGATCCTCGCCTCCTGGCAGCACCCGGAGGCCGCCTGAGGCAGGGGGCGGCCCGCGCCGGGGCTCCCCGCCCCGCGGTTCAGGCCGCCTGGTCGCCGGGGCGGTAGCGGCGGTAGAGGAGTGCGCCGCCCAGCATCAGCGCCGCGCCGGCGGGCAGGACGTAGCCGAGGCCGCCGGCCCCGGTCTCGGCCAGGGCGGAGGTGCCGGGACGGGCGGGGCGGACCGGCGCGGGCGGCGAGGGCGGCGCCGGGGTGGCGGGCCGGACCGCGGGCGGCTGCGGGGGCTTGGCTCCGCTGCGGGGCGGTTCGGTGCCGTTGACGGAGGTGTTGCCGGTGGAGGGGTTGCCCACGCCGACCACGTTCACGGAGTTCCCGGAGAGGTTGACCGGGATCTCGACCGGGAGCTGGACCGCATTGCCGGAGAGCAGCCCCGGCGAATCCTTTCCGCGCGCCTCGGCCGCGGCGCCCCCGGCCCGCCCGGGTGCCGGTTTGGATCCGTACGGCGTCTTCCTGGGCGCATGGCCCTCGTTGACGCAGGTATTGCCCGCTGCGCTGTTGAGCAGGCCGGTCACGCTGACGGTGTTCCCGCACACGTTCACCGGCACGTGCACGGGCAGCTGGGCGAGGTTCCCGGAGAGCAGTCCGGGCGACCGCTCGGCCGCACCGCCCGCCTCCGCGTCCGCGAACGCGGCACCCGCCGTCCCGGCGAGCGAGAGGGCACCTCCCGCGAACACCGCCGCGATCACGCCGTTCCGACGACTCTGCCGCATCAGTTTCCCTGCCTTCCCGAGGAGTTGGGCGGATGCCCGCCCGCACCGGGACCAACGCGGTAAACCCATACGGGTTATAGAGCCGGTACGCATTTCACTCCATCGTGTACCGGGATCTCCCTACTTCATGATCGTCACCGAAGGGGGCCTGCGGCTCCGTGCGCGGCGGGCCGCTGGGCCACCAGTCCGTGGTCCCCGGGTCCGCGGTGTACGGGTACCAGAGGCCGTCGCGGCCCAGCCTGAGCTGGCGGGTCCCGGAGGTCAGCCGGTTCCGCTCGGGGCGGTACGCGCCCTGGCCCGCGGCCGCAAGTGCCGGCCCGGCCCGGTCGAAGGGCCCCGCGGGCGGGTCCCAGGGCTCCTCGAGGACCGCCAGCCCGGCCCGCCCGCCGAACCGCCAGGCCGAGGCCGCGCGCGCCAGCTCGACCACCGGGCGGCCGGTGGCGAAGGCCAGCTCGCGGTAGAGCGCGCGGGCCGGGCCCGTCAGCCCCGAGGTGGGGTGCGCGGCGGCCAGCCGGACGGCGTCCTGCCAGAGCCCCAGCCCCGCCATGGGGTCGGCGCCCGTGGTGAGCAGGGCGTGGGCGCGGGCGGCCGCGTCCGTCGCCAGCTGGTCCAGGGCGAGCGGGTCGGGGGCCCCGGCCCCCTGCGGATAGCCCGGCGGGTGCGCGGGGGCCGCGGGGACCGGCGGCGGTGCGGGCAGCGGCGGGCGGGTGCGCTCCGCGAGGGCGGCCCGGGCCGGGACCCCCGGGGGTCCGGCGGGGGCGGGGCGCTGCTCGCGGGCGGCATGGGAGGCGTTGCGCCGGGTCAGCTCGGCGGTCAGGCGGCTCTCGCCGCGGCCGCGCAGCAGCAGGAGGACGAAGGGGTCCTGGTCGAGCAGCCGGGCGACGCCGTAGCAGAGCGCGGCGGCGTGCTTGCACGGCGGGCGGACCTGGTCGGGGCAGGAGCAGCGCGGCAGCAGCTCCCCGGGGCCCGGCAGCAGCCCAGCGGCGAGGTGCTGCGGCAGGTCCCTCTCCAGGAGGGCGGCGAGTCCGGCCGGGTCGGCCGCGAGGGCTTCGAGGAGCTCCTCCCACCGCTCCTCGCCGAAGGTCCCGACGACGAGCTCGGTGCGGTACGGCCGGGCCCTGCTGCCCCGTACGTAGGCCACGACCCGCCCGGGGGTGACGGTCACGCCCTCCACGTGCCCCTGCGCTGCGTACGTGCGGCCGCGCTCCAGGCGTCCGGGGTCCCCGGCGGCGGCCTCCAGGGCGGCCGTCCACGCCCGTCCCCACCAGCTGTCCGCGGGTCCGGCGGGCAGGGCGGGGAAGGTGCGGCGCAGATCGTCGCGGGGGGTGATCACGAGGGCCTGCGCAGGGAGACGAGGTCGGACAGTTCGGCGTCGGTGAGTTCGGTGAGGGCGCTTTCGCCGCTGCCGAGGACGGCGTCGGCGAGGGCGCGCTTGGAGCGGAGCATGTCGGCGATGCGGTCCTCGACGGTGCCCTCGGCGATGAGGCGGTGGACCTGCACGGGCCGGGTCTGCCCGATCCGGTAGGCCCGGTCGGTGGCCTGCTCCTCGACGGCCGGGTTCCACCAGCGGTCGAAGTGGACCACGTGCCCCGCCCGGGTGAGGTTCAGCCCGGTGCCCGCCGCCTTCAGCGACAGCAGGAACACCGGCACCCCGCCCGCCTGGAACCGGTCGACCATCTCCTGCCGCCGCGCCACCGGCGTCCCCCCGTGCAGCAGCAGCGAACCGATCCCCCGCGCCGACAGGTGCGCCTCCAGGATCCTCGCCATCGACACGAACTGCGTGAACACCAGCACCGCCCCGCCCTCCGCCAGGATCGTGTCCACCAGCTCGTCCAGCAGGGCGAGTTTGCCCGAGCGGTGCGCCGTGCGCAGCCGGGCCGCGGGCAGGGCGGGGCCGCGGCCCGCCGGGCGGTCCTGGGAGACGGGCTCCTTCAGGTACTGCGCGGGGTGGTTGCAGATCTGCTTGAGCGAGGCGAGCAGCTTCATGACGAGTCCGCGGCGGGCGATGCCCTCGCTGGCCTCGATGCGGGCCATCGTCTCCGTGACGGCGGCCTGGTAGAGGGAGGCCTGCTCGCGGGTGAGCGCGACGGGGTGGTCCGTCTCGGTCTTCGGCGGCAGCTCGGGGGCGATGCCGGGGTCGGACTTGCGGCGCCGCAGCAGGAACGGCCGCACGAGCCGGCCCAGCCGGGCCACCGCGTCCCCGTGCCCCGGGTGCTCCCCCTGCTCGGCGGCGCGGGCGTGCCGGGCGCGGAAGCTGGTCAACGGGCCGAGCAGGCCGGGGGTGGTCCAGTCGAGCAGGGCCCACAGCTCGGAGAGGTTGTTCTCCACGGGCGTGCCGGTCAGGGCGACGCGGGCGGGCGCGGGCAGGGTCCGCAGGGCCTTGGCGGTGGCCGAGTACGGGTTCTTCACGTGCTGCGCCTCGTCGGCGACGATCATGCCCCACTGCTGTCCGGCCAGGGTGGCGGCGGCCGCGCGCATCGTGCCGTACGTGGTCAGCACGAAGCCGCCCGCGGGGGCCCCCGGCGGACCGGGGCGGCCCGGTTCGGCCAGGCTGCGGCTGCTGCCGTGGAAGCGGCGCACCGGGACCCCGGGGGCGAACTTCTCGATCTCGCGCTGCCAGTTGCCCAGCAGCGAGGCGGGGCAGACCACGAGCGTGGGCTCCGGCCGGGCCCGGTGCAGGTGCAGCGCGATCAGGGTGACCGTCTTGCCGAGGCCCATGTCGTCGGCCAGGCAGCCGCCGAGGCCGAGCGAGGTCATCAGGTCCAGCCAGGCCAGGCCCCGCCGCTGGTACCCGCGCAGGACGGCGGCCAGCCCGGGGGGCTCGGGGAGGGGCTCCAGGTCGGCCGTGAGCCGCGTGCGCAGGGCGGCGAGCGCGCCCACGGGGACCGCCTCCACGGTCTCGCCGTCGACCTCCGCCGCCCCCGTGAGGGCCGCGGCCAGCGCGTCGACGGGGTCGAGCAGGCCGAGCTCCCGCTTGCGCGCCTTGCGGACCAGCTCCGGATCCACGCGGACCCACTGGTCGCGCAGCCGCACGACCGGCCGGTGCGCCTCGGCGAGGAGGTCCATCTCGGAGGGTGTGAGCCGGTCCCCGCCGAGGGCCAGCTCCCACTGGAACGCGAACAGCTGCTGCGCGTCGAAGAACGAGGTGCCGTCCGCCGCGGAACCGGGCGCGGGCCGCACCACGGCCTGGGCCGTGAGCGTACGGGCGAACTCGCGGGGCCAGTGCACCGCGACGCCCGCCGCCGCCAGCCGGGTCGCGGCCGTGCCGAGCAAGTCCTCCAGCTCCGGGTCCGAGAGGGCCAGCACGTCGGGTACGGGCTGCTCCAGCAGCCGCAGCAGCGGCGGCCACACGCGGGCGGCCCGGCGCAGCGCGAGCACCGCGTCCACCCGGGCCCGCGGGCCGAATCCGTCGCCCGCGGTCCGCCCCGCCCACAGCAGTCCCGCGTCCGTCACCTGCGTGGGGTCGGCGAGGCTGTGCAGCTGCACGACGGCCGCCCCGGCCCGGCGCGGCCCGGAGGCGGCGCCCGCGCCGCCCCCGCCCTCCCCTGACGCGGTCCCGGCCCCGGGGTCCTCGGAGGGGTCGAACAGCCCGTACGCGGACAGGTCCAGCCGCAGCGAGACCCCGACCCCCTCGTCCGCCCCGGCCGCGACCTGCACGGCCCACTCGCGCAGCTCCGGCACCCGCTGCGGCTCCCGCGCCGCGAAGGGCCGGCCCGCCGCGAAGGGGGCCGCCGGCGTCCGCGGCAGGGTGTCGGCGACGGCGTCGAGGAAGGCCCGCAGAAGCGCCTCGGGCTGCGGGAGCTGGAGGGGCCTGCGGCCGGGCAGGGGGACGGCATGGGCCTCGTACGGCATCGCGGCGGCGATGGCCCGCAGATGGGCCAGGTCGTCGGCGGCCAGCGGTCCGGCCCGCCAGGCGTCCACGCCGTCGGCGCTCACCCCGGGCAGCAGCCGGCCCCGGGCCGCCAGCGCCAGGGCCTGGTGCGCGGCGGCGCCCCAGCAGCGGGCCGCGGGGTGGACCCCAGGCTCCGCGGGCCCGCCCGCACGCACCAGCAGCGGCAGGGCGGCGGCCACGGGCAGCACGACGGCCTCGGCCGTCCGGCTGCGGGCCCCCGCCCCGTACGCCCCCACGACCTTCAGGGGCTCCGCCGCGGCCTCCGGGGGCAGCTCCCCGGGCAGCGGCTCGCCCTCGGGGGACCAGAAGGCGATCCGGCCCTCCCGCGGCACGGCGGCGGGCAGGAACACCGCCGCCCGGCGCAGCAGCCCGCGCCCGGCCCCGGACCCGTCCATCACGACCTCCCTCCCCCGCGCCCACGCCACCGCCACACCCGCGGCGACTACTCACTGCGAGTGTAGGCAGCCCCACCGACAACGGCCCTGACCTGCCCGTACGCCCCGGAGCGGCAAGGCCGTCAGTCCGTGGCCCACCGACCCGACTCCGTGGCGTAACCGTAGGTCGGCCGCCCCGCACCACCGCTGGTGCGGAACGGGCGCCCGCCGTCGTCGACGCGGGTGGTCCCGGAGCGGCCCCCTGCCGTCCAGGCCAGTTCGAGGTACCAGTCGCAGTCGCAGCGCACGGCCGAGGCCTCCACCCGCAGCACCACCGGTTCCTGGGCCGAGACCTTCAGCGGCAGGGCGGGCACGGGCAGCGCGTTCTCCCCGTCGTGCCCCGGCACCGGGCGGGTCACCGGGCGCGGGGCGTCCAGGTTCACCGTGTACGCAGCCGGGGTGAGCGAGCCCCCGCAGCCCTGGGACATGGAGTACACGTTCCACGCCAGCGGGGCCCGCCGCCCCGCCACCCGCACGTGCAGCTCCTGGAGGACCACCGGGACGGAGCCGCGCCCTGTGACCGTGGCCTCGACGATCTGGCGGCCCGCGTGCACCGCGCGCTGCCCCTGCGCCCAGGCCTGCGCGTCCTGCGAGGCCGGCGGCGCGGGCACCTCCGCCGGTCCCCCGCGCACCAGGTAGGACTGGTCGCAGCCGTACAGCCATACGTGCGGGCGCACGCCCAGCGCCAGCGGCTGGGCCGGGACGGGTGCGGCGGAGCCGCCGGGAGCCGTGGGCGCGGCGGCCGACGGGCTCGTGGAGGCCGTGCCGGACGGGCCGCTGCGCGAGGGGCCGGGGCCGGCCGTGGCGCTCGCGGTGGCGCCCGGCGAGGCGCCGGGCGTGCCCGTGCCGGTGGCCGGGGCGCCCACCCCGCCGCCGCCCGGAACCCCGGCGGACGGGGACGCAGGAGCGCGGACGGCGCCCGTACGCGCGCCCGGACCGGAGGGCGCGGTGGCGGCGAGGGCCAGCGCGACCACCACCCCCACGGCCGCCCCGGCCCCGGCCACGGCGGCCGTCCGGCGGCTGCGGTACCAGCGGGCGGGGGCGGCGCCCGTACCCGGCCCGGCCCCGCGGGCCCCCGGGCCGGACCGGCGCGCCGCGTCCGCGGCGGGGAGCCGGGAGACCAGCGGTACGGACGCCTCCCCGCCCGCCCCCGGACCCGCACCACCGCCACCGGTGCGCGCGCCCGAACCCGCATCCGTACCGGCACCGGCACCGGGTGCGACGTCCTCTCCGCCCCCTGCGACCCCGGCCGTTCCCCCACCCGGCTCCGCATCCGGACGCACCTCGGTCACCGGCACGCGCTCCGCGCCCTCCGGCTCCCCCGCGACATCCCCGACCCCCGCCGCCGCCCCCGAAGTCCCCGAAGTCCGCGCACCCTCCACCGCGTCCCGGGCCGCAGCGCGCCGTCGGGCGTCCGCCAGCAGCCAGGCCCGGTGCAGTTCCACCGCCTCGCCCTGCGCCGCCCCGCACGCCCGCGCGAAGCGGTCGACGACCGCGAACTCCGCCGGGACCGCCTCCCCCTTGCAGTAGCGGTGCAGCGTCGACGTACTGGTGTGCAGCTTGCGCGCCAGGACCCCGTAGCTGAGCCCCGAACGCTCCTTCACCTCCCGCATCAGGCGCGCGAACGCCTCCGCCTCCGTGCTCTTCCCCGTCCCGCCCACGGCTCCCCCGTCCCGCCACGCCGTTCCATGCAAAGGGTGTTTCCCCAGCTCACAGCACGTATCTCCGTTCCAGTGTCCCGGATCGGCACCGTTCCATTGTCCGACACCCCGGCACCGGGAAAGTCTGTGGAGGCAGCCCGGGGGACGGGCCGCGACCCGGCACCGGCGAACAGCCCGGGAGCCGGGGACCACGACCTTCCGCACCATCTTTCAACGGGGAGATCCACCGTGTTCAAGCGCACCACCGCCATCGTCGCCGCGACCGCCGCCGCAGCCGCCGTCGCCGCCCTCGCCATCCCCGCGGCCAGCGCCGCCGGACCCGCCGACGCCGTCGCGGCGGCCCCGCGGGCGGTCACCGCACCCGGGTTCCTCAAGGGCACCGACCTCCCGCCCCACCCCTCCTCCCCCTGGTTCGCCGGCCCGGTGAAGAAGGGCCTGCCCGAGGGCGGGGTGTTCTGCCTGGAGAAGGCCCTCCCGACGGCGAACACCTGGCACCGCGTCTTCGGCACCGAGTACGACACGGGCGCCCGCCAGGTGTCCGTGCGGGCCGGCTCCGAGGCCAAGGCCAAGGCGCTCGCCGCCACCCTGGAGAAGCGGGCCGCGGCCTGCGCCGCCGACTGGCTGCGCAGGACTCCCGGCGGGATCGCCTCCTGGCAGGACTACGGCAAGCTCGCCGTGGAGGAGGGCGCACACGTGTACGGGGTCCACACCGGCGTTCCCGAGTCCGAGCACGGGGTGCACCTCTTCGGCATCGGCCGCGACGGCTCCACCGTCACCGTGGTCAGCTGGTCCCAGATGGGCGATCTGACCACGGCCCCCGTCAAGGCCTTCAAGAAGACCACGACCACGGCGGTCAACAAGCTCAACCCGTAATCCGGCAGCAGCCGAACCCGCAGCCGCCGCCCGGGTGTGCTGCGGGCTCAGCCGGGGAGACGATGTACGGAGAGGGCGAGGCGATGGCCCATGCGTACGGGAAACGAACCGGTGAACGCCCGCAGCCCCCTGCGGCTGCGCTTCTGGCTGAGCGTGTGGGGGCTGCTGTGGGCGGTCGCGGGCACCGCGGCCTTCGCCCTGTCCGAGCGGGCGGGCTGGGCGGTCACCTGCGCCGTGCTGACCCTGCTGATCGGCGCCGACCTGATGATGATCGTGCACCGCATGCACCAGGGCGCGCACTACCAGCCCGGCCCCGACGTCCCGCCGTACGAACCGCCCGGGGACCCGGACGGCAGACCACCGCACCCTTGAACCGCCCGGGGACCCGGACGACCCGGACAGCAGAGCACCGCGCCCCGAGGTCGTCCAGGCCCGCTCAGCCCTTGGCCGCGGCGCGCTCCCGCAGCTCCGCCCAGACCTTCGCGACCTGGGGTTCCAGCGCCTCCAGCGGCCCGTCGTTGTCGATCACGAGATCGGCGACGGCGAGCCGCTGCTCGCGCGTGGCCTGCGCCGCCATCCGCGCGCGGGCCTCGTCCTCCGTCATCCCGCGCCGCCCGGTGAGCCGCTCCAGCTGGGTCTGCGGCGCCGCGTCCACGACGACCACGAGCTCGTACAGCGGCGCGAGCCCGTTCTCCGTCAGCAGCGGTACGTCGTGCACGACGATGGCGTCCGGGCCGGCGGCGGCCTCCAGCTCGGCGGACCGGGCCCCGACCAGGGGGTGCACGATCGCGTTCAGGGTCTGCAGCCGCTCCCGGTCGGCGAAGACGACCGCTCCGAGCGCGGGCCGGTCGAGGGTGCCCTCGGGGGTGAGCACGGCCGCGCCGAAGGCCTCGACCACGGCGGCCAGCCCGGGCGTCCCCGGCTCCACGACCTCCCGGGCGATGCGGTCAGCATCGACGATCACCGCGCCATAGCCCGCCAGCAGCCGAGAAACCTCGCTCTTGCCGGCACCGATCCCGCCCGTCAGGCCCACTTTCAGCATGGGCCGAAGCTTAGACGGGGCCCGGCCGCCCGCAGCAGGCGGGCGGCCGGGCCCCGTCCGGTCCGGTCCGCTCGGCTGCGGCGGTGGCTGCGCCCGCCGCGTCCGCGCCCGCGCCTATGCCTCGCCCTCGCGCTCCGCGAGGAAGCGCTCGAACTCGCGCCCGATCTCGTCCGCCGAGGGGATCTCGGCGGGCTCGGCGATCATGTTGCCCCTGGTCTCGGAGCCGGCGGCCGCGTCGTACTGGTGCTCCAGGCCCTGGACGAGGGCGACGAGCTCCTCGTCCCCCTCGCGGATCTGCCGGTCGATCTCGGTCTGCGTCCGGTGCGCCTCCGTGCGCAGCGCGTGGGCCACGCCCGGGAGGACCAGGCCGGTCGCCGCCGTGATGGCCTCGAGCGCCGTCAGGGCCGCGTCGGGGTACGAGGAGCGGGCGACGTAGTGCGGCACGTGCGCCGCGACGCCCAGGACGTCGTGCCCGGCCTGGGCGAGGCGGAACTCGACCAGCGATTCGGCACTGCCGGGGACCTGGGCCTCGTCGAAGGGGCTGCGGTGCCCGGGCATCAGGTCGATGCGGTTGCCGTGGGGGGTGATGCCGACCGGGCGGGTGTGCGGGACGCCCATCGGGATGCCGTGGAAGTTGACCGCGAGGCGGACGCCGAGCCGCTCGACGATCTGCTCGACGGCCTTGGCGAAGCGCTCCCACTCCACGTCCGGCTCCGGGCCGGACAGCAGCAGGAAGGGCGCGCCCGTGGCGTCCTGGACGAGCCGGACCTCCAGGCTGGGCTCCTCGAACTCCGTCCAGTGGTCCTGCTTGAAGGTCAGCAGCGGGCGGCGGGCCCGGTAGTCCACGAGCCGGTCCGCGTCGAACCGGGCCACGGTCTGGTGGGGCAGCGTGTCGAGCAGCCGCTCGACGATCTGCTCCCCGGTGTCCCCCGCGTCGATGTACCCCTCGAAGTGGTAGAGCATGACCAGCCCGGCGGAGTCCTGGGCGAGCGCCAGGTCTACCACCGCCAGACCCTTGGCGTCCCATTCGTACAAACCCTGTGGATCAAGCACCGTCACCACTCCTCCTCGCGTCACTGCGAAGAACGTACGAGCGGCCGCAGCCATTCCCAGCAGGGCGAACACGCCTCGTACGTGCGCACGATGGGAGAACCCGCACGCGGCCGCACGCGCGGCTGAGGGGTCCTGAACCCGGTTCCTGAACGCGGTTCCGGAACGCGATAAGGCCCGCCCCCCTAAGGGGACGGGCCTTACCGTTTCAGCTCAGTTCACGCCGAGGCGTGCTGCTGCGCTGCTGCGATCAGCTCTGGCCGCCGGCCAGCTTCTCGCGGAGCGCGGCCAGGGCCTCGTCGGAGGCCAGGGCGCCGGAGGTGTCGTCCGACTCCGAGGAGTAGGAGCCACCGGAGATGCCCGCACCGGCGTTGCCACCGGCGGCCGGGGCGTCCTCGCCCGCGGCGGCAGCGGCCTCGTCGGCCTCGCGGCTCTTGATGACCTGCGCCTGGTGCTGCTCGAAGCGGACCTGCGCCTCGGCGTACTGGCGCTCCCACGTCTCGCGCTGGGTGTCGAAGCCCTCGAGCCAGTCGTTGGTCTCGGGGTCGAAGCCCTCGGGGTAGATGTAGTTGCCCTGGTCGTCGTAGGACGCGGCCATGCCGTACAGGGTCGGGTCGAACTCGACCGACGCCGGGTCGGCACCGAAGGACTCGTTGGCCTGCTTCAGCGACAGCGAGATCCGGCGGCGCTCGAGGTCGATGTCGATGACCTTGACGAAGATCTCGTCGTTGACCTGGACGACCTGCTCCGGGATCTCCACGTGGCGCTCGGCCAGCTCGGAGATGTGGACCAGACCCTCGATGCCCTCGTCCACGCGGACGAACGCACCGAACGGAACCAGCTTCGTGACCTTACCCGGGACGACCTGGCCGATCTGGTGCGTACGGGCGAACTGCTGCCACGGGTCCTCCTGGGTCGCCTTCAGCGACAGGGAGACGCGCTCGCGGTCCATGTCCACGTCGAGGACCTCGACGGTGACTTCCTGGCCGACCTCGACAACCTCGGACGGGTGGTCGATGTGCTTCCAGGACAGCTCGGAGACGTGGACGAGACCGTCGACGCCGCCCAGGTCCACGAAGGCACCGAAGTTGACGATCGAGGAGACGACGCCGGAGCGGACCTGACCCTTCTGCAGGGTGGTGAGGAACGTCTGGCGCACCTCGGACTGGGTCTGCTCGAGCCAGGCGCGGCGGGACAGGACCACGTTGTTGCGGTTCTTGTCCAGCTCGATGATCTTCGCCTCGAGCTCCTTGCCCACGTAGGGCTGGAGGTCGCGGACACGACGCATCTCGACCAGGGAGGCCGGGAGGAAGCCGCGGAGGCCGATGTCGAGGATGAGACCACCCTTGACGACCTCGATGACGGTACCGGTGACGATGCCGTCCTCTTCCTTGATCTTCTCGATCGTGCCCCAGGCACGCTCGTACTGAGCGCGCTTCTTGGACAGGATGAGACGGCCTTCCTTGTCCTCCTTCTGGAGAACCAGGGCCTCGATCTCGTCGCCGACCTTGACGACCTCGTTCGGGTCGACGTCGTGCTTGATCGAGAGCTCGCGGCTCGGGATCACGCCTTCGGTCTTGTAACCGATGTCGAGCAGGACCTCGTCCCGGTCGACCTTCACGATGACGCCGTCGACGATGTCGCCGTCGTTGAAGTACTTGATCGTCTCGTCGATCGCGGCGAGGAAGGCTTCCTCGTTACCGATGTCGTTGACCGCTACCTGCGGAGTGGTAGAGGTGGTCTCGGTGCTGCTCGTCATGTGGGAAAGGGCTCCGGTTACGGACAGAAAGTCGTAGGTACTGCTACGCCGGGAGCCCTTATCGCGTCTGCCTTAAGCCGGACAGCCAAGGAGGCCTCGAATCCGCCGGGGCGGGGAGGACCTCGAAAACCGAGGGGTTGCAACAGATACGAGCGCAGCCTGCTAGGTCTGAGGAGCACAGGCTCGCAGCGCAACTTGTAGCATACGGGGGCAGCCGGACAGGGTCAATGCGCGAAGGCGCCCACCCCGCCGGAAGACCGCAGGCCCGACCGCAACTCACGTGCGGTTAAAGGGCTGCACGCGGCAACGTGCTGCGAAGACTACGACGGACGGCCCGATGAACCAAGAGGATGACGCCACCGAAGGCGTGTACGAAGTCGCCGGTGCGTTCGGCAGTGGATTCGACCGGGAGACCGGCGGCGGATCCGGTGCGGAATCCGGTGAGGACGCCGCGGCCACCCGCCGTGAGGCGGGCGGGGCGGAGAGCAGCCGCGCGAACCGCGGCTGGTGGGACCGCAACGCCGACGAGTACCAGACGGAGCACGGGGCGTTCCTCGGCGACGACCGCTTCGTCTGGGGCCCCGAGGGGCTGGACGAGGAGGAGGCCGCGCTCCTGGGGCCCGCCGCCTCCCTCAAGGGGAAGAGCGTCCTGGAGATCGGCGCCGGCGCCGCCCAGTGCAGCCGCTGGCTGGCCGCCCGGGGCGCCCGGCCCGTCGCCCTGGACCTCTCCCACCGCCAGCTCCAGCACGCCCTGCGCATCGGCGAGGGCGACGTCCCCCTGGTCCAGGCGGACGCGGGGGCGCTGCCCTTCCGCGCCGGCTCCTTCGACGCGGCCTGCTCCGCCTACGGCGCCCTGCCCTTCGTCGCGGACCCGCTGCACGTGATGCGCGAGGTCCACCGGGTGCTGCGCCCCGGCGGCCGCTGGGTCTTCTCCGTCACCCACCCGATCCGCTGGGCCTTCCCCGACGAGCCGGGACCCGAGGGCCTGTCCGTGTCCGCCTCCTACTTCGACCGGACCCCGTACGTGGAGCAGGACGAGGAGGGCCGGGCCGTGTACGTGGAGCACCACCGGACCCTGGGCGACCGGGTGCGGGACGTGGTGGCGGGCGGCTTCCGCCTCGTCGACCTGGTCGAGCCGGAGTGGCCCGCCTGGAACAGCCAGGAGTGGGGCGGCTGGTCCCCGCTGCGCGGCAACCTCATCCCGGGCACGGCGGTCTTCGTGTGCGAGCGCGAGGACTGAGCCCCCTTGCCGACCCCGCCGAACCCGGCCGCCCCGCCGGCCTCGATACGCGCCGGGGCGCTGGCCGCCCTGCCCGTCCGCAGCGCCCTGCCCGCCCTGGTCCGCGCCCTCGACGGGCACGGCGCGGCCGTGCTGTGCGCCCCGCCGGGCACCGGCAAGACCACGCTGGTCCCGCTCGCCCTGGCCGGGCTCGTCCCCACCACAGGGGACGGGCCGGACGCGGGTGCGGGGGCCGGGGCGTCCGCGTCCGGCCCGGTGCGGCGCGTGGTCGTGGCCGAGCCGCGGCGGATCGCGGCCCGCGCGGCGGCCCGCCGGATGGCCTGGCTGCTGGGCGAGCAGCCAGGCGGCCGGGTCGGCTTCACGGTGCGCGGCGAGCGCGCCGTCGGCCCGGAGACGGTCGTCGAGGTGGTCACCACCGGCGTGCTCCTCCAGCGGCTCCAGCGGGACCAGGAGCTCGCCGGGGTGGACGTGGTCGTCCTGGACGAGTGCCACGAGCGGCACCTGGACGCCGACACCACCGCCGCGTTCCTCCTCGACGTACGGGCCGCGCTGCGCCCGGAGCTGCGGCTCGTCGCCGCCTCGGCGACCACGGACGCGGCGGGCTGGTCGCGGCTGCTCGGGGACGCGCCGGTGGTGGAGGCCGCCGGGGTCTCGTACCCGGTGGAGGTGGTCTGGGCCCCTCCGGTGCGGCCGGTGCGGCCACCGCACGGGATGCGCGTGGACCCGGCCCTGCTGGCCCACACGGCCTCGGTGGTGCGGCGGGCCCTGGCCGAGCAGGAGGGCGACGTGCTGTGCTTCCTGCCCGGCACCGGTGAGATCTCCCGGGTCGCGGCCCAGCTGGCGGGGGTGTCCGCGGAGGTGCTCCAGGTGCACGGGCGGGCTCCGGCGGCGGTGCAGGACGCGGTGCTCGCGGGCGGCTCCGGCCGCCGGGTGGTGCTGGCGACCGCGGTGGCCGAGTCCAGCCTGACCGTGCCCGGGGTGCGGGTGGTCGTGGACGCGGGGCTGGCCCGCGAACCGCGTGTGGACCACGCCCGCGGCCTCGGGTCCCTGACGACCGTACGGGCCTCCCGGGCCTCGGCCCGGCAGCGGGCCGGGCGGGCCGGGCGCGAGGCCCCCGGGGTGGTGTACCGCTGCTGGTCCGAGGCCGAGGACGGCCGGCTGACCGCCTTCCCCGCCCCCGAGATCAAGATCGCGGACCTGGCCGGCTTCGCCCTCCAGGCCGCCTGCTGGGGCGATCCGGACGCCGCCGGGCTCGCCCTCCTCGACCCGCCGCCGGCCGGGGCCATGGCCGCGGCCCGCGAGGTGCTGGCCGCGGTCGGCGCCGTGGACCCGGCGGGCCGCGCCACCCCGCGCGGGGTGCGGATGTCCCGGCTCGGCCTGCACCCGCGGCTGGCCCGCGCCCTGCTGGACGCGGCCCCCCGGGTCGGCGCCCGCCGGGCGGCGGAGGCCGTGGCCCTGCTCAGCGAGGAGCCGCCGCGGGAGTACGGCGACGACCTGGCGGCCGCCTGGCGCGGGGCCCGCCGCGGTGCGGACGCCTACGCGGCGCGCTGGCGCACGGAGGTGCGCCGCCTGGCCGGCGCGGTCCGCGGCGCGGACGGAGACGGCACGGTGGAGCGCACCGGGGACGGCGGCGGGGCAGGGGGCCCGGCCGGGGACGACGCGGTGGCGGGCCTGGTGGCCGCGCTGGCGTTCCCCGAGCGGGTGGCGAAGGCCCGCGGGGGCGGGGCCTACCTCATGGCCTCCGGCACCGGCGCCGAGCTCGCCGAGGGCTCCGCGCTGCGCAGCGCGCCCTGGCTGGCCGTGGCCGTGGCCGACCGCGGTGCGCACGCCGCGTCGGCGCGGATCCGGCTGGCCGCCGTACTCGACGAGGACACCGCGCGCGCGGCGGCCGGGCACCTGCTGGCGTCGGGCGAGGAGGTCCGCTGGGAGGACGGCGAGCTCGTCGCCCGGTCCGCGGAGCGGCTCGGCGCGGTCGAGCTGTCCGTGCGCCCGCTGCGGGACCCCGATCCCGCGCTGGTACGGGAGGCCCTGCTCGACGGGCTGCGCCGGGAGGGGCTCGGGCTGCTGCGCTGGACCCCGGAGGCGGCGGGGCTGCGGGCCCGGCTGGAGTTCCTGCACCGGGTGGCGGGCGGGGGCTGGCCCGAGGTCTCGGACGCGGCCCTGCTGGATCGGGCGGGCGAGTGGCTGGAGCCGGAGCTGTCCCGGGCCAGGCGCCGCGCCGACCTGGGCCGGATCGAGGCCGGCCAGGCCCTCGGGCGGCTGCTGCCCTGGGCCACCGGGGAGGCGCTGCGCCTGGACGAGCTGGCCCCGGAGCGGCTGGAGGTGCCGAGCGGCTCCCGGATCCGCCTGGACTACTCGGCGGAGCAGCCCGTCCTGGCCGTGAAGCTCCAGGAGCTGTTCGGACTGCGGGAGACCCCGCGGGTGGGCGGGGTGCCGGGGGTGCCCGTCCTCGTACACCTGCTGTCCCCGGCCGGGCGGCCCGCGGCCGTCACCGCGGACCTGGCGTCCTTCTGGCGCGAGGGCTACCGGGCGGTGCGGGCCGAGCTGCGCGGCCGCTACCCGAAGCACCCGTGGCCGGAGGACCCGGCGACCGCCGAGGCCACCCGGTACACGAGCGCCCGGCTGCGGCGGGGTTAGACCGTCCCTCCCGGATCCTGGCGGAGGCCCCGGCGGCCGTTGTCGGCGCCCCGCGGGCGGCGGGAGCGGGCCTCCAGCCAGAGGGCCAGGGCGAGGAGGGCGGCTCCGGTGGCGGCCAGGCCGACCGGTGCGTAGGTGTGCAGGACGAGGACCTTGGTGCGGTTCGCGGCCACCAGGTCGAGGGTGTGCCTGATGTAGTCCTCGCGCATCTTCACGTGCCCGTCGAAGACGACGAGCCGCTGGTCGGGGGCGCCCGCCGCGAGCTGTCCGCCGCGCAGCTCCTCGGTGTGGACCTCCTCGCCGTTGACGGGGGCGCCGGTCACCGGCTCCACCCAGAACATCCGCTTGGTCGTGTACCAGCGGGTGGTGCCCATGTTCTTCTCGATGGTCGAGGCGTCGAAGCCGGGGATCGGCATCTTCTTCGGGAAGGGCACCTTGGTCCACGGGATGGTCTGCTCGAAGTAGTAGACGTCCATGCCGCGGAACTTCCGGGGGCCGACGTAGTGGATCGGCGCCGAGGTGCGGGTCTGCGCGTCGAAGTACAGGTAGTCCCGCGGCTCGGTGAAGAAGGGCCACTTGAACTCGATGCCCTCGCGCTTGACCGGGTCCCCGTCGACCATCTCGCCGGTGGCGTGCACCGGGTCCTGGGTGTGCGCGTCGAAGATGTAGCGCTCGGGGATGGAGGAGACCATCTTCCCGTCGGGCCCGATCACGTGCGAGAGGGAGTCCCAGACCACCACGTCCCGGCCGGCGCCCGCCTCGATCTCCTCGGAGCGCTCGACGTTGCCCTTGAGGGTCTGCACGATGGTGATCTTGGGGACCTTCACGGGCTTGAGGGTGGAGTAGTCGAGGAGCGTGGCGGGCTTCGCCTCCAGGACCACCTCCTGGTACTGGCTGGGCGGGATCTTCGCGAAGCCCGGGTACATCCACCAGCGCAGCAGCGGGGCGAGCGCGGTGCAGAAGACCGCGAGGGACAGCAGGACGAGGCTTGCTCTGCGTCGCACGGCCGGACCCCCTCTCTACTGTCCGGGTGCCGCGGGCACGGTGGTGAGCAGCGGTTTGGGCGAGGTGCTGCCCTCGGGCGGTCCGACCGACACGGCGAGGAACACGAGGGCCACCGCGGCGGCCAGCCCGATGGCGGCGGCGACGAGTGCGCGCATGGCGGGGCCTCCCGAATCTGATACGGCGTCAGGGCTGGGGCACCGTAGCAATGCGGGGGCGAGATGAGAACACCGGTGCGCGGGCGTCCGCGCGCAGGCCGGTTCGGGCGTCCGCACGGGCTCTGCGGGACGTCCGTACGGCGCCCGTACGGGCCGCCGCGGGCGTGGTCAGCGGCCTTCGGCGGGGGCGGCGGGGTCCGGGGAGGCGGTGGGGGCCGCGGGCGTGGGGAGGGGGGCGGGGAGGTGCGAGGCGGTGGGGGTGGGGGTGGGGGTCGGGGCCGCGGTGGGGGTGGGCGTGGGGGTGGGCGTGGGGGTCGGGGTGGGCGTAGGTGTCGGGGTGGGCTTCGGCGTAGGGGTAGGCGTCGGCTCCGGGCTGGGGTCCGGCGTAGGCGTGGGGGTGGGGGTGGGCTTCGGCGTGGGCGTGGGCGTCGGCTCCGGGGAAGGCGTGGGCGTGGGCTTCGGGGTCGGGGTCGGCGTAGGCGTCGGCTCCGGGGAGGGCGTAGGCGTCGGCTCCGGGGCCGGGGTGCCCGGGGCCGGGCGGGTGTCCGGGACCTCGTGGGTGCCGTCGGCGTAGTACGCGTACCAGGACCGGACCGTGGCCAGGTAGGCGGACGAGCGGTTGTACGCCAGCACCGCCCGGTCCAGGTCCGCCGCGCGGCCCAGGTCGCGCCCGCCCGCGCACAGGTAGCGGCCCGCGGCGAGCGCGGCGTCGAAGACGTTGCCCGGGTTGCGGGTGCCGTCGCCGTCCCCGTCCTGGCCCCAGCCGGCCCAGGTCGAGGGGATGAACTGCATCGGGCCGACCGCCCGGTCGTACGCGGTGTCCCCGTCGTGGCGGCCGCCGTCGGTGTCGCGGATCAGCGCGAAGCGGGTGCCGTCGAGCACCGGCCCGAGGATCGGCGTGAGCGTGGTGCCCGCGCGGTCGACGAGGCCGCCGCGGGCGTGCCCCGACTCCACCTTGCCGACGGCCGCGAGGAGTTCCCAGCGCAGCCCGCAGCCGGCGTCCCGCTCCGCGACCGTGCGCTCGGCCCGCCGGTACGCGGCCAGGACGGTCGCCGGGATCCCCCGGCCGGCCTCGCCGACCCCGCGGAAGACCTGCTCTGCCTTCGGCGGGGCGGGCCGGACCGGCGGGGCCGGGGGCGGGGAGGCGGCGGGGGCCGGGGCGGGCGGGGCCGGCGGGGTGCCGGGCGGCTCCGGGGAGACCAGCGGCGGCAGGGCGGTGTAGTACGTGGAGCCGCGGGGCGCGGCGGCCGGTGCGGGGGCGGCCTGCTGCCGGGCGCCGGGCCGGTCGGCGGCCGCCGCGGTGCCCGCGTCCGGGCCCCGGGAGGCCGAGACCGCCCCGATGACCAGCGCGGAGACCAGGGCCGCGGCCCCGCCCCGGCGCAGTGCGCGTCCGATTCCGCCTGCCGCCATGGACCGGTCCCTCCCCCTCGAACGGCCGATTCGTCCGCGTGACCCTACGGCAACCGTCCTCCGTCCGACAGCACTTGACCGGCGGATCCCGGCAACTCCCCCGGATCCGCGGGGACCTCCCCGCCGCGTCCTCCGCAGCTTCACCGCTTCGCCACGGGATCCGCCGCCCGCGCATACTGAACTCCGGTGATCCACAGATCCGGTGGTCCACGAAGGGGAGCCCCATGCCGTTCACGCTCAGCCACGCGGCCGCGGTGCTGCCGGGCATCCGCCGCTCCGGCCGGGCGCGCGGCCCGCTGATGGCCTCGGCGCTGGTCGCGGGCTCCTTCGCGCCGGACCTGACGTACTTCGCCGCGAGCGCGGTGCCCGGCGGGATGGCCTTCGGGGACGTGACGCACTCGCTGCCGGGGGTGCTGACCGTGGACGTGCTGCTGACCGCGGTACTGGTGGGGGCCTGGCTGCTGCTGCGCGAGCCGCTGGCCGCGCTGCTGCCCGCCGCCCGCCGGCACCGGGCGTATGCGCTGGCCCGCGGGGAGGACTGGCGGGGGCGGAGCCCGCTGCGGCTGGCCGGCCGGTTCTGGGTGTCCGCGGCGGCGGGCTCGCTGACGCACGTGGTCTGGGACAGCTTCACGCACCACGACCGGTGGGGCACCGACGCCTTCCCGGTGCTGAACCGGACCGTGGCCGGCACCGGCCAGCCGCTGTACGCGCTCGTGCAGTACGGGGGCTCGGCGCTCGCGCTCGGCGTCCTGGGCTGGTTCCTGCTGGGCGCGCTGCGGGCCGTGCCCGCGGGTCCGCCGCCCGCGGCCGTGCCGGAGCCGGGCGGGCGGGTCCGGGCGGCCGTGCTGCTGCTGTGCGGGGCCGGGGCCGTCCTCGGGGCCGTGCAGCGGGTCCGGCTCTGGTACGCGCACAACGACCCGGCCGCGCTCGGCGTGCTCGACCACGTCCCCGCCGTGTGCTTCGGGGCGGGCGCCGGGCTCGGCGCGGTGCTGCTGGGGTACGGCGTGTGGTACCGCCTGCGCCACCGCGGGCCCGACCGCAGCCCGCGTACGCCGGTGCCCGTCCCCCCGCGCTGAGGGGACGGGCACCGCGCGGGGGCCGCCGGCCCCCGCGTACGGATCAGTGCGCCGCGGACTCCCAGTCGGGGCCCACGCCCACCGACACGTCGAGCGGGGCGCGCAGCTGGACGGCGGCCGCCATCTCGCGGCGGACCAGCTCCTCGACCCGCTCGCGCTCGCCGGGGGCGATCTCCAGCACGATTTCGTCGTGCACCTGGAGCAGCATCCGGGAGGCCAGCCCGGCCTCGGCCAGCGCCTTGTCCACGCGCAGCATCGCGACCTTCACGATGTCGGCGGCGGTGCCCTGGATCGGCGCGTTGAGCGCCATGCGCTCGGCGGCCTCGCGGCGCTGGCGGTTGTCGCTGTTGAGGTCGGGAAGGTAGCGGCGGCGGCCGAGCATCGTGGCCGTGTACCCCGTCGCACGGGCCTCGTCGACGACCCGCTGGAGGTAGTCCCGGACCCCGCCGAAGCGCTCGAAGAAGGTCTCCATGAGCCCGCGGGCCTCGGCCGGCTCGATGTTCAGCTGCTGGGAGAGGCCGAAGGCCGACAGGCCGTACGCGAGGCCGTACGACATGGCCTTGATCTTGCGGCGCATCTCGGCGTCGACCTCGGAGCGCTCCACCCCGAACACCTGGGAGGCGACCGTGGTGTGCAGGTCCTCGCCGGAGAGGAAGGCCGCGATCAGGCCCTCGTCCTCCGAGAGGTGCGCCATGACGCGCAGCTCGATCTGGCTGTAGTCGGCCGTCATCAGGGATTCGAAGCCCTCGCCGACCACGAACCCGCGGCGGATGGCGCGGCCCTCGTCCGTGCGGACGGGCACGTTCTGGAGGTTCGGGTCCGTGGAGGACAGGCGGCCCGTCGCGGCCACGGTCTGGCTGAACGTGGTGTGGATCCGGGCGTCGGCGGCGATGGTCTTGACCAGGCCCTCGACGGTCACCCGCAGCTTGGCCTGCTCGCGGTGGCGCAGCATGAGCACCGGCAGCTCGTGCTCCGTCTGCGAGGCCAGCCAGGCGAGGGCGTCGGCGTCGGTCGTGTACCCGGTCTTCGTCTTCTTGGTCTTGGGCAGGCCGAGCTCCCCGAAGAGGACCTCCTGGAGCTGCTTGGGCGAGCCGAGGTTGAACTCGTGCCCCACCGAGGCGTGCGCCTCCTTCACGGCCTGCTGGACGGCGCCCGCGAACTGCTGCTCCATCGCCTCCAGGTGCTCCCGGTCGGCGGCGATGCCGTACCGCTCCATGCGCGCCAGCAGCTCGGAGGTCGGCAGCTCCACCTCGTGCAGCAGCTCGACGGCGCCTACCTCGGCCAGCCGGCCCGCGAAGGCCCCGCCCAGGTCGAGCACGGCGCGGGCCTGCGCCATCAGCGCCTCGGCCTCGGCCTCCTCGTCCGCGCCGAAGGCGAGCTGGCCGTCGCCCGCGGGGGCCTGGAGCTCGCGGCCCAGGTACTCCACGCTGAGCACGTCCAGCGCGAAGGACCGGCGGCCGGGCTTGACCAGGTACGCCGCCAGCGCCGTGTCCATCGAGACGCCCGCGACGGTCCAGCCCTGGTCGGGGAAGACCCGCATGGCGCCCTTGGCGTTGTGCAGCACCTTGGGGCGCTGCGGGTCCGCGATCCACTGCGCGAACGCGCGCTCGTCGGCCTCGTCCAGCTGCGCCGGGTCGAACCAGGCCGCGGCGCCGTCCGCGGCGGCCAGCGCCACCTCGGCCACCCGGCCCGTGCCCTGCGCCCACGTGTCGACCGTGGCCAGGCCGAGCTCGCCGCCCGCGTGCGCCTCCAGCCAGGGGGCCAGCTCGCCCGCGCCCAGCACCGCGCCGTCCAGCTCCACGCCCGCCGCGGGCGGGGCCTCGGCCTCCGCCTCCGCGCCCGGGTCCACGGCCAGCAGCCGCTCGCGCAGCGAGGCGTTGCGGATCTCCAGCACGTCGAGCACGCCGGTGACGGCCTGCCGGTCGTACGGCGCGCGCTCCAGGTCGGCGGGGCCCTTGGGCAGCTCCACGTCCCGGACCATCTCGGTCAGGACGCGGTTCATCTTCACCGCGTCCAGGTGGTCGCGGAAGTTCTGCCCGGCCTTGCCCTTGACCTCGTCGGCCCGCTCGACGAGCTCCGCGAAGGACCCGAACTGCGTGATCCACTTGGCGGCCGTCTTCTCGCCGACGCCCGGGATGCCGGGCAGGTTGTCCGACGGGTCGCCGCGCAGGGCCGCGAAGTCGGGGTACTGCTGCGGGCTCAGCCCGTACTTCTCCTCGACCTTCTCCGGCGTGAAGCGGGTCAGCTCCGAGACGCCCTTGGTCGGGTACAGCACGGTCACCCGGTCCGTGACCAGCTGGAAGGAGTCCCGGTCGCCCGTGACGATCAGCACGTCGAAACCGGCGGCCTCGGCCTGCGTCGCCAGCGTGGCGATCACGTCGTCGGCCTCGAAGCCGTCCACCGCGAACCGCGGCACGCCCATGGCGTCCAGCAGCTCGCCGATCAGCTCCACCTGCCCCTTGAACTCGTCGGGGGTCTTCGACCTGTTGGCCTTGTACTCGGGGAACTCCTGCGAGCGCCACGTCTTGCGCGAGACGTCGAAGGCCACCGCGAAGTGCGTGGGCGCCTCGTCGCGCAGGGTGTTCGCCAGCATCGACGCGAATCCGTAGATCGCGTTGGTCGGCTGGCCGGTCGCCGTCGTGAAGTTCTCCGCCGGCAGCGCGAAGAACGCCCGGTACGCCAGGGAGTGCCCGTCCATGAGCATCAGCCGGGGACGGCTCGCTGCGGTCTCTGCTTCGGTCTTCTTCGCTGCTGTCTCTGCCACGCCCCCGATCCTAGGCGGCCGCGCCGACAATCCCCCCGCGGCCGGGTCCGCCGGGCGTGACAGGATCGGGGGTGTACGCACGAAACGCACCACGCTCGAAGGGGAGCGCCATGGCCGCCAAGCCGCCCGCAGGTGACCCGGTACAGGACGCACCGCAGGTCGCGCCCCCGCAGCACGCCGCCGCGGGCCTGCCCGCCATCGGCCACACCCTCAGGATGGCCCGCGAGCAGATGGGCCTCGCCCGTACCGCCCGCACCCTCCTGAAGGTCAACCAGAAGGACGGCTTCGACTGCCCCGGCTGCGCCTGGCCCGAGGGGGACAAGCGGCACGCGGCCGAGTTCTGCGAGAACGGCGCCAAGGCCGTGGCCGAGGAGGCCACCCTGCGCCGGGTCACCCCCGAGTTCTTCGCCGCCCACCCGGTCTCCGAGCTCGCGGAGCGCTCCGGCTACTGGCTGGGCCAGCAGGGCCGCCTCACCCAGCCGGTGTACCTCCCCGAGGGCGCCGACCGGTACGAGGCCGTCAGCTGGGAGCGGGCCTTCTCGATCATCGGCGAGGAGCTGCGCGCCCTGTCCTCCCCGGACGAGGCCCTCTTCTACACCTCCGGGCGCACCAGCAACGAGGCCGCCTTCCTCCTCCAGCTCTTCGCCCGCGAGTACGGCACGAACAACCTGCCCGACTGCTCCAACATGTGCCACGAGTCCTCCGGCTCGGCCCTCACGGAGACCATCGGCATCGGCAAGGGCAGCGTCTCCCTCGAAGACCTCCACCGCGCGGACCTGATCATCGTCGCCGGGCAGAACCCGGGTACGAACCACCCGCGGATGCTGTCCGCCCTGGAGAAGGCCAAGGCCGCCGGGGCGAAGATCATCTCGGTGAACCCGCTGCCCGAGGCGGGCCTGGAGCGCTTCAAGAACCCCCAGACCCCCCTGGGGATGCTCAAGGGCACCCGTCTGACCGACCTGCACCTCCAGATCCGCATCGGCGGCGACCAGGCCCTCTTCCGCCTGCTCAACAAGCTCGTCCTCGAAGCCGGGGGCGCCGTGGACGAGGAGTTCGTCCGCGAGCACACCCACGGGTACGAGGAGTTCGCCGCCGCCGCGCGCACCGCCGACTGGGACGAGACCCTCGCCGCCACCGGCCTCACTCGCGCCGAGATCGAGGAGGCCCTGGGCCTGGTCCTCGCATCGGAGCGCACCATCGCCTGCTGGGCCATGGGCCTGACCCAGCACAAGCACGCCGTCGCCACCATCCGCGAGGTCGTCAACCTCCTCCTGCTCCGCGGCAACATCGGCCGCCCCGGCGCGGGGGTCTGCCCCGTGCGCGGGCACTCCAACGTCCAGGGCGACCGCACCATGGGGATCTTCGAGCGCCCCGCGCCGGCCTTCCTCGACGCCCTCGACAAGGAGTTCGGGATCACCTCGCCGCGCCACCACGGCTACGACGTGGTCCGCGCCATCGAGGCCCTGCGCGACGGGCGGGCCAAGGTCTTCTTCGCCATGGGCGGCAACTTCGTCGGCGCCACCCCGGACACCGCGGTCACCGAGGCCGCCGTACGGAAGGCCTCCCTCACCGTCCACGTCTCCACCAAGCTCAACCGCTCCCACGCGGTCACCGGCCGGCGCGCCCTGATCCTGCCCACGCTCGGCCGCACCGACAAGGACGTACAGTCCTCCGGCAAGCAGTTCGTCACGGTCGAGGACTCGATGGGCATGGTCCACGCCTCCCGCGGCAACCTCGCCCCCGCGAGCCCGCACCTGCTCTCCGAGCCCGCCATCGTCGCCCGCCTGGCCCGCGCCGTCCTCGGGGAGGGCTCGCGCACCCCGTGGGAGGAGTTCGAGGCGGACTACGCCGCCATCCGCGACCGGATCGCGCGCGTGGTCCCCGGCTTCGAGGAGTTCAACACCCGGATCGCCGCCCCCGGCGGGTTCACGCTCCCCCACGCCCCCCGCGACGAGCGCCGCTTCCCCACGAAGACCGGCAAGGCGAACTTCACCGCCGCCCCCGTCGAGTACCCCGAGGTCCCCGCGGGCCGCCTGCTGCTGCAGACCCTGCGCTCCCACGACCAGTACAACACCACCATCTACGGGCTCGACGACCGCTACCGGGGCATCACCGGCGGCCGCCGCGTCGTGCTCGTCCACCCCGAGGACGCCCGTGAGCTGGGGCTCGCCGACGGGGCGTACACGGACCTCGTCGGGGAGTGGCGGGACGGGGTGGAGCGCCGGGCCCCCGGCTTCCGGGTGGTCCACTACCCCACGGCCCGCGGCTGCGCGGCCGCCTACTACCCCGAGACCAACGTCCTCGTGCCCCTCGACTCCACGGCCGACACCAGCAACACCCCGGCCAGCAAGTCCGTGGTCGTCCGCTTCGAGCCCGCGACCGACCGGCCGGGCTGAGCGCCCGCTCAGGCGGGTGATATGAAGAGCACACGTTAGCGGTCGTTTACGACAGGAGCCGGCCCCATGGGCGAGCAGCAGCACGTGAAGTTCCCTCAAGAGGTCATCGACGAGTACGCGGCACTCGGCGTGGACCTGCCCGCACTCTTCTCCGCCGGGCACCTGGGCGCCCGCATGGGCATCCAGATCAAGGAGGCCTCCGCCGACCGGGTCGTGGGCACCATGCCCGTCGAGGGCAACACCCAGCCCTACGGGCTCCTGCACGGCGGCGCCTCCGCCGTCCTGGCCGAGACCCTCGGGTCCGTCGGCTCCATGCTCCACGGCGGCATCACCAAGATCGCCGTCGGCGTGGACCTCAACTGCACCCACCACCGCGGCGCCCGCTCCGGCCTGGTCACCGGCACGGCCACCCCCGTGCACCGCGGCCGCTCCACGGCCACGTACGACATCGTCATCACCGACGAGCAGGACCGGCGGCTGTGCAGCGCCCGCCTGACCTGCATGCTCCGCGACGTCGGGGCCATGGGCGGCCAGGACGCCGCGGCCGCCGTGGTCGCCCCGTAGCGGCGGCGCGAACCGGCAGTGGCCGCCGCGGACCCCGCGCCGGCCGCCGCGCCGGTTGTGCCGCCGCCCGACGCCCCCTACCTTCCCCTCATGGGGACACCGAGGCACGTCCTGGGCCGGTACGCCGGCAGCGCGCTCCTCCTCGCACTGGCCGCCGGCGGATGCACCGATTCCGCTCCCCGCCCGCCCGTACGGAGCGCCTCCCCTGCGCCGCGGCCCGGCTCACCCGCCGAGGTCTGCACCGCCCTCGTCTCCTACTGGGCCCGCGAAGCGCTCACGGGCAGTTATTGGGCCGGTCTCGACTGGGAGCAGAAGGGCCTCTCGAACGGCCAGTACGAGATCCACGAGACCGTCCTCGCCGAGGCCCGCGCCCTGGAGCGAACACGCGGCCGCCGGGCCGCACTTGAGCTCGCGGACCGCCGCACCCGGGAGCTGTGCACCGAGCGCCGCGGTGCCACCGAGAGCTCCGAGAACTGGCGCCCCCCGGCCTGAACCCGCTCACCGGATTCCGCTCCGCCTGTCCGCCTTCCGGGCACGGCGCCGATCCGGCGCGCCCCGGAGCCGAGCAGCAGGTCGCGGCGGGTCCGGTGTACGGAGCACCGTTCTGCCGGAAGGAAGGGCTCCGCGATGATCTCACTGTCCGTAATCATGTATCGCCATGGAATGCCAGCCTGAACTGGCATTTCACCTTTTCTCCACAGCCGGAACAGCCCCTTTGGGCACGCCCCGCGAGAAAATTGGCCAAACGATCAGCGTCAGGACCATCGAACGCCCAAGCCCCTTAGCGGAACAGGGAATTCTCAGGATGCGGACACCCCGGGGCACCCCCAAAGGCCCGAAATGCCCGTACCTACCGCACACATTCTTGGCCTTGGCATAACAAGAGCGTCACATCCTCCTTTCCCCGCTCCCCGAGCTCGCCACCTCCGGCCTAGAGTCACGGCCAGTCACCGCGCCGCCGGGCGCGTCTCGGCACAGCCGCGTACTCCCATCCGCGGCCCGGCGACACACCGGCACCTCACAGAGGGCGCCGCGCCAGGGAAAGGAAGAATCGTGCGACACCGTTCTTTGCTTGTTCTCACCACCGTGCTCACCACCGGAGCACTCACCCTCACCGCCTGCGGTTCGCGCGACGGGGGCGGCAAGGAGAACAACAACAGTGGCGGCAGCGGCAAGACCGTCGTCGTCATCGGCGTGGACGCCCCGCTGACCGGATCCCTCTCCGCCCTCGGCCAGGGCATCAAGAACTCCGTCGACCTCGCGGCCAAGACGGCCAACAAGAACAACGAGGTCCCCGGGGTCGAGTTCAAGGTCGAGGCCCTGGACGACCAGGCCGTCCCCGCCTCGGGCCAGGCCAACGCCACCAAGCTCGTCGGCAACAAGGACGTCCTCGGCGTCGTCGGCCCGCTGAACTCCGGCGTCGCCCAGCAGATGCAGGGCGTCTTCGAGGCCGCCAAGCTGGTCCAGGTCTCCCCCGCCAACACCAACCCGGCGCTGAGCCAGGGCGACAACTGGGGCAAGGGCGAGTTCAAGCGCCCCTTCACCACCTACTTCCGCACCGCCGCCACCGACGTGGTCCAGGGCAAGTTCGCCGCCCAGTACCTCTTCAAGGACGCCGGCAAGAAGAAGGTCTACGTCGTCGACGACAAGCAGACCTACGGCGCCGGCCTCGCGGCCATCTTCTCCGCCGAGTTCAAGCGCCTCGGCGGCCAGGTCGTGGACACCGACCACGTCACGGTCAAGGAGACGGACTTCTCCTCCACCGCGAACAAGGTCAAGACCTCCGGTGCCGACTCCGTCTACTACGGCGGCCAGTACCCCGAGGGCGGCCTGCTCTCCGACCAGATCAAGAAGACCGGCGCCAAGATCCCCGTCATGGGCGGCGACGGCATCTACGACCCGGCCTTCATCGCCGCGTCCGCCGAGGCCAACGACGGCGACCTCGCCACCTCCATCGGCTACCCGGTCGAGAAGCTGGACACCGCCAAGAAGTTCATCGCGGACTACGCGGCCGGCGGCTACAAGGACCCCTACGCGGCCTACGGCGGCTACTCCTACGACGCCGCCTGGTCCGTGATCCAGGCCGTCAAGGCCGTCGTCGCCGCCAACGGCGGCAAGGTCCCGGCCGACGCCCGCGCCAAGGTCGTCGAGGCCATGGGCAAGGTCGCCTTCGACGGTGTGACCGGAAAGGTCGCCTTCGACGAGTTCGGTGACACCACCAACAAGCAGCTCACCGTCTACAAGGTCGAGGGCGGCGCCTGGAAGGACGTCAAGTCCGCCACCTTCACCGAGTAGGACCGCTCCGGGCCCCCGGGCCTGACAGCCCCGGGCCCGCCGGCCCGGACCGCACCACAAAGAACCAAGCCGCGCGAGGGCGCAAACAGCGCCCTCGCGCGGAGTCTTATCCGACACGCTCATCGGAGGCCCTGCGGTGAACGAACTGCCGCAACAGCTGGTCGACGGTCTGGCCCTCGGTGCCCTTTATGGCCTCATAGCCATCGGGTACACCATGGTCTACGGCATCGTCCAGCTCATCAACTTCGCCCACGGCGAGATCTTCATGATCGGTGGCTTTGGCGCCCTCACCACCTACACCGCTCTCCCGAGCGGAACCTCCCTGCTGGTGGCGATCCCGCTCATGATCATCGGTGGCGCGCTCGCCTCCGTAGCCGTCGCAACCGCCGCGGAGCGCTTCGCGTACCGGCCGCTGCGCAGCGCCCCCCGCCTCGCACCCCTCATCACCGCCATCGGCCTCTCGATCGCGCTCCAGCAGCTCGTCTGGCAGTTCTACCCGGACGCCAAGAAGGCTGTGACCTTCCCCGAGTTCACCGGCGACGCGTACCAGATCACGGACCACCTCGCGATCCAGCGCTCCGACGCCTTCATCCTCGCCCTCGCCCCCCTGTGCATGCTCGCCCTCGGAGTCTTCGTCTCCAAGAGCCGCAGCGGCCGCGCCATGCAGGCCACCGCCCAGGACCCGGACACCGCGAAGCTGATGGGCATCAACACCGACCGCATCATCGTGATGGCCTTCGCCATCGGTGCCGCGTTCGCCGCCGTCGCCGCCGTCGCGTACGGCGTCGACAAGGGCCAGATCAACTTCGAAATGGGCTTCATCCTCGGCCTGAAGGCGTTCACCGCGGCCGTCCTCGGCGGCATCGGGAACATCTACGGCGCCATGGTCGGCGGCGTGGTCCTCGGCCTCGCCGAGGCGCTCTCGATCGCCTACATCGAAGAGATCCCCGGCATGCAGCAGCTCGGCGGAGGCGCCTGGTCCAACGTCTGGGCGTTCGTACTCCTCATCGTCGTCCTCCTCGTCCGGCCCCAGGGCCTGCTCGGCGAGCGCGTCGCGGATCGGGCGTGAGAACCATGACCACCGACAGCACCACGAAGACCACGGCCGCCGCACCCAAGGCAGCCCTGCTCTACTCCGTCCTCGGCGGCAGCGCCGGCACCATCGCCTCCGCCTACCTGGCCTGGACGTGGACCACCGACTTCCCCGGTGACCTCACGATCTACGGCAGCCCCGCCCCCCTCCAGATGCTCAGCCTCGTCGGCGCCCTGCTCACCGCAGCCTTCGCCCTCGCCGCGCTCGGCATCAAGGGCTTCCGCTGGCTCACCCCCACCGGCGCCCGCAAGCCCCTGTGGCTGCTCGCCCTCGGCACCTTCGCCACCACCCTCTTCACGGTGCTCGCGATCGCCGTCGAGCTGGGCGGATTCGCCCACCTGGAGCCCGGCGCCTACCTCGCCCTCGTCGCCTCGGCCGTCCCCGCCGCAGCCGCGTACAAGCTCCCGGACGACACCCGCAAGGCCGCACCCCCGCAGAGCGCCCTGCCCTCCTGGGCCGAACTCCTCGTCATCACCGGAGTCTTCGCCCTCGGCCTCTTCGTGGTCACCTTCGGCATCGACACCGACGACTCGGAACCGCAGCTCTTCATCGCGTACCTGATCATCGTCGGCTTCGCCGCCACCGCCCTCATGAAGTCCGGGCTCATCGACCGCTTCAGCGAGATCACCTCGAAGAACCGCCAGGTGACGATCATCGCCACCATGGCCGCGGCCGTCGCCTTCCCCTTCATCCAGCAGAGCGGCGACACCTACACGCTGATCGCGGTCAACATCCTGATCTTCGCGACCGTCGCCCTCGGCCTCAACGTGGTCGTCGGCCTCGCCGGCCTCCTCGACCTCGGCTACGTCGCCTTCCTCGGCGTCGGCGCCTACGCGGCCGCCCTGGTCTCCGGCAGCACCGCCTCCGCCTTCGGGGTGCACCTGCCCTTCTGGGCCGCCGTCATCGTCGGAGCAGTCGCCTCCCTCGTCTTCGGCGTGGTCATCGGAGCCCCCACCCTCCGCCTGCGCGGCGACTACCTCGCCATCGTCACCCTCGGCTTCGGAGAGATCTTCCGCATCGCCATGGGCAACCTGGACGGAGTCTCCGGCCCCCGGATCACCAACGGGCCCAACGGCATCCCGAACATCCCCCACCTGGAGATCTTCGGGTACAACTTCGGCGAGTCCCACACGGTCCTCGGAGTCGAGCTCGGCGCCTACGCCAACTACTACCTGCTCATGCTCCTCGTGATGGCCCTGGTCATCATCGTCTTCGCCCGCTCCCAGAACAGCCGCATCGGCCGCGCCTGGGTCGCCATCCGCGAGGACGAGACCGCCGCCACCGCCATGGGCATCAACGGCTTCCGCGTCAAGCTGATCGCCTTCGCCCTCGGCGCCACCCTCGCCGGCGTCGCCGGCACGGTCCAGGCGCACGTCAACACCACGGTCGTCCCCGAGAACTACGTCTTCGCCGGCCCCGTGCCCCCGAACTCGGCGTTCCTCCTCGCCGCCGTCATCCTCGGCGGCATGGGCACCATCCGCGGCCCCATCCTCGGCGCCGCACTGCTCTTCCTGATCCCGGCCAAGCTCCAGTTCCTCCAGGACTACCAGCTCCTCGGCTTCGGCATCGCCCTCATCCTGCTCATGCGCTTCCGCCCCGAAGGCCTCATCGCCGACAAGCGCGCGAAGCTCGAGTACCACGACGACACCGCTGACCAGGCCCCCTCGGACCTGGCCACCGCCAAGGCGGGGGCGTGAACACCATGACGACCACCACCACCCAGAGCCCCGTCCTCGCGGCCAGCGGCGTCACGATGCGGTTCGGCGGCCTCACCGCCGTCCGCGGCGTGGACCTCACCGTCAACGCGGGCGAGATCGTCGGTCTGATCGGCCCCAACGGCGCCGGCAAGACCACCTTCTTCAACTGCCTGACCGGCCTGTACGTCCCCACCGAGGGCACCGTCAGCTACAAGGGCACCGTCCTGCCGCCCAAGCCCCACCTCGTCACCCAGGCAGGCATCGCCCGTACCTTCCAGAACATCCGGCTCTTCTCCAACATGACCGTGATGGAGAACGTCCTCGTCGGACGCCACACCCGGACCAAGGAGGGCCTCTGGTCGGCCCTGCTGCGCGGACCCGGCTTCAAGAAGGCCGAAGCCGCCAGCGAGGCCCGCGCGATGGAGCTGCTGGAGTTCATCGGCCTGCAGGACAAGGCCCAGCACCTGGCGAAGAACCTCCCCTACGGCGAGCAGCGCAAGCTGGAGATCGCCCGGGCCCTCGCCAGCGACCCCGGCCTGATCCTCCTCGACGAGCCCACGGCCGGCATGAACCCCCAGGAGACCCGCGCGGCCGAAGAACTCATCTTCGCCATCCGGGACATGGGCGTCGCCGTCCTCGTCATCGAGCACGACATGCGCTTCATCTTCAACCTCTGCGACCGGGTGGCCTGCCTCGTCCAGGGCGAGAAGCTCATCGAGGGCACCGCCTCCGAGGTCCAGGGCGACGAGCGCGTCATCGCCGCCTACCTCGGCACCCCCATGGAGGGCGACCCGGGCGCCGCCGAACTCGCCGAGGTCGAGGCCGCCGAGGCCCACGCCGAAGCGGCCCACACCGAGGCCGCGGAAGCGGCCGAAGAGGCCGCCGAGGACTCCGCCCCGGCGGACGGGGCACCCGCGGACGAGGCCGCACCGGCCCCCGACAGCACCACCGGCACCACCGGCACGGACAAGGAAGGAGAAGCCAAGTGACCGCACTGCTCAAGGTCGAGGACCTCAAGGTCGCCTACGGCAAGATCGAAGCCGTCAAGGGAATCTCCTTCGAGGTCAACCAGGGCGAGATCGTCTGCCTCGTCGGCACCAACGGCGCCGGCAAGACCACCACCCTGCGCACCCTCTCCGGACTCATCAAGCCCCGCTCCGGCAGCATCACCTTCGACGGCCAGCCGCTCAGCACCGTCCCGGCGCACAAGATCGTCTCCCTGGGCCTGGCCCATTCCCCCGAGGGCCGCCACATCTTCCCCCGGCTGACGATCGCCGAGAACCTCCAGCTCGGTGCCTTCCTGCGCACCGACAAGGAGGGCATCGAGAAGGACATCGAGCGCGCCTACGAGATGTTCCCCATCCTGGGCGAACGCCGCAAGCAGGCCGCCGGCACCCTCTCGGGCGGCGAGCAGCAGATGCTCGCCATGGGACGCGCGCTGATGTCCCAGCCCAAGCTGCTCATGCTCGACGAGCCCTCCATGGGCCTCTCGCCGCTCATGATGCAGAAGATCATGGCCACCATCGCGGAGCTCAAGGCCGCCGGCACCACCATCCTGCTCGTCGAGCAGAACGCCCAGGCGGCGCTCTCCCTCGCCGACCAGGCGCACGTCATGGAGATCGGCAAGATCGTCCTGTCCGGCACGGGCCAGGAACTCCTCCACAACGAGGACGTCCGCAAGGCCTACCTCGGCGAGGACTGACCTCCCCGGCACACGACTGAGGCCCGCCTCCGGATCACTCCGGGGGCGGGCCTCAGCCGTACGTCAGGCGGATCGCGGCCGCGCCGCTAGCCCTGCTGCTGCCTGGCCGCGGCGGCCTTCTCCTCGGCGTCCTCGATGACCGCCTCGGCGACCTGCTGCATCGACATGCGGCGGTCCATCGAGGTCTTCTGGATCCAGCGGAACGCCGCCGGCTCCGTGAGCCCGTACTGGGTCTGCAGGACGCTCTTGGCCCGGTCCACGAGCTTGCGGGTCTCCAGCCGCTGCGAGAGGTCCTCGACCTCCTTCTCCAGCGCCTTCAGCTCCGCGAACCGCGACACCGCCATCTCGATGGCCGGCACCACGTCGCTCTTGCTGAACGGCTTGACCAGGTACGCCATCGCGCCCGCGTCCCGGGCCCGCTCCACCAGGTCGCGCTGCGAGAACGCCGTCAGCATCAGCACCGGCGCGATCGACTCCTTGGCGATCTGCTCGGCCGCCGAGATCCCGTCCAGCACGGGCATCTTGACATCGAGGATCACCAGGTCCGGCGTGTGCTCGCGGGCCAGGTCCACCGCCGTCTGCCCGTCCCCGGCCTCACCGACGACGGAGTAGCCCTCCTCTTCGAGCATCTCCTTCAGGTCGAGGCGGATCAGCGCCTCGTCCTCGGCGATGACGACGCGCGTCGTCAGCGGAGGTACGTGCGACTGGTCGGCGTCGACGGGCGTGGGCTCGGGCTCGGCGGCGGTCACGGAAGCTCCTCGTTCAAGGCTGGTTCAGCTCCCACGAGACTACCTAGCTCCTGTATGTTTGTGGCACGGAGGGTCTTAGGTATCCTTCGTTTCGAAGGGGCCCCGGTAGCCCAGCGGTAGAGGCCATGGATTCAAAACCCATACAGCGTCGGTTCGAATCCGACCCGGGGTACTTCTCCTTCGATTCCAAGGTCGCCCTCCTTGATCGGCGATCTTCACCCGTCCCGGTGAAGCCCGCAAAGGCGCCCACCGCACTCGGTGGACGCCCTGCCGGTACCGCTCGCGGGATCAGCCCTCGCTGATCGCCGGGGCCGGGTCGTACTTGAAGTCGGCGGGGCCGAAGTTCTTCTGGACGTACGCGGTCCAGGAGCCGTCCTGGGCCATCTTCTTCAGGGCCGCGTTGATCTTGGCGCGGAGCTCCGTCTCGCCCTTCTTGACGCCGATGCCGTACTTCTCGTCGCTCAGGCTCAGGCCGACCAGCTTGAAGGCGCCCTGGTACTTCTTCTGGGCGGCGTACCCGGCGAGGATCACGTTGTCCGTGGTCATCGCGTCGAGGTAGGTGTCCTTGAGGGCCACGGCGCACTCGGAGTAGCTGCCGAGCTCCATCAGGCCGGCCTTGGGGGCGAGCTTCTCCTTGACGTTCTGGGCCGAGGTGGAGCCGGTGACCGAGCACATCCGCTTGTTGTTGAGGTCCTCGGCCTCCTTGATCCCCTTGTCGCCCGCGCGGACCAGGATGTCCTGGTGGGCGGTGAAGTACGGGCCCGCGAAGTCGACCTTGGCCCGGCGCTTCTCGGTGATCGAGTAGCTGGCGACCACGTAGTCGACCTCGCCGTACTGGAGGAGCAGCTCCCGGTCCGAGCTGGTGACCTGCTTGAACTCGATGTCCGCGGGCTCGTAGCCAAGCTCCTTGGCCACGTAGGTGGCCACGTCCACGTCGAATCCGCTGAAGGTGCCGTCGGGGCCCTTGAGGCCGAGGCCGGGCTGGTCGTACTTGATGCCGATGGAGATCTTCTCCGGCTCGTCGCTCCCGAGGCAGCCGGTGGCGGCGAAGGAGAGGACGAGCACGGCGGCGGAGAGCCCGGCGCGGGACACCATCATGAGGGGGGAGTTCCTTTGGTTCAGCATCGAAAGGAAGTGCACGTCTTCCTCGGCTGCACAGGAACCTATGGAGATTGCCCGCGGGGCGTCATCAGAGTTGAGCGAAACTTGAGGATAACGATCCGGTTCCGCGGAGATCTTCCGGCGGCGCATTCCGGCCACCGGAAGATCATCGGTACGGGATCAGCGCACGGCCTCGCCGATGTGGTGGACGCGGACCAGGTTGGTGGAGCCCGCGACGCCGGGGGGCGAGCCGGCGGTGATGACCACCGTGTCGCCGGGGGCGCAGCGCCCGATCCGCAGCAGCTCCTCGTCGACCTGGGCGACCATCGCGTCGGTGGAGTCGACGTGGGGGCCGAGGAAGGTCTCGACGCCCCAGGTGAGGTTGAGCTGTGAGCGGGTGGCGGGGTCGGGGGTGAAGGCGAGCAGGGGGATGGGCGAGCGGTAGCGGGACAGCCGCCGGACGGTGTCGCCGCTCTGGGTGAAGGCGACGAGGAACTTGGCGTCGAGGAAGTCGCCGATCTCGGCAGCGGCGCGGGCGACGGCCCCGCCCTGGGTGCGGGGCTTGCTGCGCTCGGTGAGGGGCGGCAGGCCCTTGGCGAGGATGTCCTCCTCGGCGGCCTCGACGATGCGGGACATGGTGCGGACGGTTTCGACGGGGTACTTGCCGACGCTGGTCTCGCCGGAGAGCATCACGGCGTCGGTGCCGTCGATGACGGCGTTGGCGACGTCGGAGGCCTCGGCGCGGGTGGGGCGGCTGTTGTCGATCATCGAGTCCAGCATCTGGGTGGCGACGATGACCGGCTTGGCGTTGCGCTTGGCCAGTTTGACGGCGCGCTTCTGGACGATGGGGACCTGTTCGAGGGGCATCTCCACGCCGAGGTCGCCGCGGGCGACCATGATCCCGTCGAAGGCGGCGACGATGTCCTCGATGTTCTCGACGGCCTGCGGCTTCTCGATCTTGGCGATCACGGGGAGGCGGCGGCCCTCCTCGTCCATGATGCGGTGGACGTCCTCGATGTCGCGGCCGCTGCGGACGAAGGAGAGGGCGATGACGTCGGCGCCGGTGCGCAGGGCCCAGCGGAGGTCCTCGATGTCCTTGTCGGAGAGGGCGGGGACGGAGACGGCGACGCCGGGGAGGTTGAGCCCCTTGTGGTCGGAGACCATGCCGCCCTCGATGACGCGGGTGCGGACGCGGGGGCCGTCGACGGCGGTGACCTCGAGGGTGACGCGGCCGTCGTCGACGAGGATGCGCTCGCCGGGGGTGACGTCGGTGTGGAGTCCCTTGTAGGTGGTGCCGCAGGTGTGGCGGTCGCCTTCGTGGTCCTCGACGGTGATGGTGAACTCGTCGCCGCGTTCAAGGAGTACGGGGCCTTCGGCGAAGCGGCCGAGCCGGATCTTCGGGCCTTGAAGGTCGGCGAGGACGCCGACGCTGCGGCCGGTCTCGTCGGAGGCCTTGCGTACGCGCTGGTAGCGCTCCTCGTGTTCGGCGTAGGTGCCGTGGCTGAGGTTGAGGCGGGCGATGTTCATACCGGCTTCGACGAGGGCTTTGATCTGCTCGTACGAGTCGGTGGCGGGGCCCAGGGTGCAGACGATTTTGGCTCGGCGCATGGGCCGAGACTATGGCCTACCGGGCGGTAGTGAATGGGATCGTTATGACTACTCAACAACCTTTTGGTGAAAGGGTGTTGACAAGTCTCGAATGGTTGTGGGGGGTGCTCCGATGAGCACCCCCCACGGGCCCTTCCGGGTCGGCGGGAGGGTCAGAGCGCCGGCGGGGTCATGGTGAAGCGGGCGTTGACGGCGGCGTGGACGGTCTGGCGCTGGGGTTCGAGGTCGAGGGCGGGGGCGCTCTCGGCCTCGGCGGCGAAGGCCATGGAGCGGAAGGCGCCGCCGCCGGGGCGGGCCATCGCGACCGGTACGGGGCCCTCGGCGTCGAGGTCGGCGAGTTCGAGGAGGGCGGTGAGCTGCGCCCCGAGGGCCTCGGCGTACTCGCGGGCACGCTGGACGGCTTCGAGCACGGCCTGGCGGCGGGCCTGGCCGTGGGCGGGCGAGGTGGGGCGCAGGGTCCACCAGGGTCCGTCGACGCTGGTGAGCTCCTGGTCGGCGAGGCGGGTGGTGAGTTCGCCGAGTGCGGTGAAGTCGTTGAGCTCGGCGGTGGTGTGGACGCGGCCGTGGTAGGCGCGGACGTGTTCGCCGCGGCCGCGGCGGGTGAGTTCGGGGGTGATGGAGAAGGCGCCGGTTTCGAGTTTCTCGACGGCGCTGCCGTAGGTCTTGACGAGGTCGAGGACGGCGGCGTTGCGGCGGGTGAGGTCTTCGAGGGCGGTGCGCCGGTCGGTGCCGCGGGCGCTGACGGTGATGCCGATGCGGGCGATCTCGGGGTCGACTTCGAGGTGGGCTTCGCCGCGGACGGCTACGCGGGGGGTCTGGGGGGTTCCGTAGGGCTGGGGCGTGGCGTCCTGTGTCATGCGGTCCACTGTCGCACCGCGCGGGCGGCTGCGGGGCGGGATCGGGTGGCGGGCGGGGGTGTTGGCGGGTGCGGGGAGTGGGTCAGAATCTACGCGCATTGCATTGCCTCACGAGGGAGAAGACATGCCGTTCGATCGCAGGACGTTCCTGGGCACTTCGGCCGCAACCGGTGCCGCGGTGGCCCTGGCGGGTCCGGCCGCTTCCGCTTCCGCCGCCGGGCAGGCCCCGGCGGGCCGTCCGCAGAAGCGGTACGCGTTCACGGTGATGGGGACGACGGACCTGCACGGGAACGTCTTCAACTGGGACTACTTCACGGACCGGGAGTTCGACGACAAGGCGCACAACGACGTCGGCCTGGCGAAGATCTCGACGCTGGTGGAGCAGGTGCGGGCGGAGAAGGGCCGGCGCAACACGCTGCTCATCGATGCGGGTGACACGATCCAGGGCACGCAGCTGTCGTACTACTACGCGAAGGTCGACCCGATCACGGCGCGGCGCGGTCCGGTGCACCCGATGGCGCAGGCGATGAACGCGATCGGCTACGACGCGGCGGCGCTGGGGAACCACGAGTTCAACTACGGCATACCGGTGCTGCGGAAGTTCGAGGAGCAGTGCGATTTCCCGCTGCTGGGGGCGAACGCGCTGGACGCGAGGACGCTGCGGCCGGCCTTCCCGCCGTACAGCATGCACCGGCTGCGGACCCCGTGCGGGCGGGACGTGAAGGTGGCGGTGCTGGGTCTGACGAACCCGGGGGTCGCGATCTGGGACAAGCTGAACGTGCAGGGGAAGATGGTGTTCCCGGGGCTGGAGGAGCAGGCGGCGAAGTACGTGCCGCGGCTGCGGTCGATGGGTGCGGACGTGGTGATCGTCTCGGCGCACTCGGGGTCGAGCGGTACCTCCTCGTACGGCGACCAGCTCCCGTACATCGAGAACGCGGCCGCCCTGGTGGCGGAGCAGGTGCCGGGGATCGACGCGGTCCTGGTGGGGCACGCGCACACGGAGATCCCCGAGTACCGGGTGAAGAACAGGGCGACGGGCAGGGACGTGGTGCTGTCGGAGCCGCTGAAGTGGGGCCAGCGCCTGACGCTGTTCGACTTCGAGCTGGTCTGGGAGCGGGGCCGCTGGTCGGTGGCGGGCGTGTCGGCGAAGGTGCTGAACTCGAACACGGTGCCGGAGGACCCGAAGATCGTGCGGCTGCTGGAGGACGAGCACCGCAAGGTCGTGGCGTACGTGAACCAGGTGATCGGCACCTCGACGGCGGCGATGGCCTCCGCGGAGGGTCCGGTGAAGGACGTGCCGATCATCGACCTGATCAACCACGTGCAGGCGGAGACGGTGAAGGCGGCGCTGGCCGGTACGGAGTGGGCGGCGCTGCCGGTGCTCTCGCAGGCCTCGTGCTTCTCGCGGACGGCGGCGATTCCGGCGGGGCGGGTGACGATCCGGGACGCGGCGGGCCTGTACCCCTTCGAGAACACGCTGGAGGCGCGGCTGCTGACGGGTGCGCAGCTGAAGGACTACCTGGAGTACTCGGCGAAGTACTTCGTGCGGACGGCGCCGGACGCGGTGGTGGACCCGGCGGCGCTGACGAACGCGGAGGGGACGCCGGACTACAACTACGACGCGGTGTACGGGCTGTCGTACGGGATCGACATCGCGCAGCCGAAGGGGTCGCGGATCACGGGGCTGTCGTTCGGGGGGCGGCCGGTGGATCCGGCGGCGCAGTTCGTGCTGGCGGTCAACAACTACCGGGCCTCCGGCGGCGGGGCGTTCCCGCACGTGGCGCAGGCCCGGCAGGTGTGGGCGGACTCGGACGAGATCCGGAACACGATCATCAGCTGGGTGAAGGCGAAGGGGACGGTGGACCCGGCGGAGTTCGCCTCGGTGGACTGGCGTCTGACGCGGGCGGGCGTGCCCGTGTTCTAGCGTCCCGGCGGCCCGGTCCTCAGGGCTGTTCGACGAGTGGGAGCAGCTCCCCCGCGGTGCGCGGGCGGGGCTGTTCCCGTGTCTGGAGGCCGAAGGTGGTGAAGGCGGTGCGGTCGGGCAGGGGGTAGGGCCCGGTGCCGGTGAGGGTGTTGAGGATGTGGGCGCTGCGCCAGGCGGTGAGGCCGAGGTCGGGGGCGCCGACCCCGTGGCTGTGGCGTTCGCCGTTCTGCACGTAGACGGCGCTGCCGGTGGCGGAGATGGCGGGGTCGAGGCTCATGCGGTAGCGGGTGTCGATGCGGGGGCGGCCGGCGGAGTCCTTGCGGATGTAGGGGTCGAGTCCGGCGAGGAGGCGGCCGAGGGGGCGCTCGCGGTAGCCGGTGGCGAGGACGACGGCGTCGGTGGTGAGGCGGGTGCGGGTGCCCTGCTGGACGTGTTCGAGGTGGAGCTCGATCTTGGTCGTGGCGATGCGGCCGGCGGTGCGGACGCTGACCCCGGGGGTGAGGACGGCGTCGGGCCAGCCGCCGTGCAGGGTGCGCCGGTAGAGCTCCTGGTGGATGGCGGTGATGGTGTCGGTGTCGATGCCCTTGTGGAGCTGCCACTGGGCGGGGATGAGGCGGTCGCGGACGGGTTCGGGGAGGGAGTGGAAGTACTGGGTGTAGTCGGGGGTGAAGTGCTCCAGGCCGAGCTTGGAGTACTCCATGGGGGCGAAGGAGGGGGTGCGGGCGAGCCAGGTGAGGCGTTCGCGGCCGGCGGGGCGGGAGCGCAGGAGGTCGAGGAAGACCTCGGCGCCGGACTGCCCCGAGCCGATCACGGTGACGTGGTCGGCGCCGAGGATGCGGGTGCGGTGGTCGAGGTAGTCGGCGGAGTGGATGACGGGGACCGTGGGGGCGTCGGCGAGGGGTTTGAGCGGGTCGGGGATGTGGGGGGCGGTGCCGATGCCGAGGGCGAGGTTGCGGGTGTAGGTGCGGCCGAGGGCCTCGGCTTCGCCTTCGGCGTCGAGCTGGGTGTAGTCGACCTCGAAGAGGGCGCGTTCGGGGTTCCAGCGGACGGCGTCGACCTGGTGGCCGAAGTGGAGGGTGGGGAGGCTGCCGGCCACCCAGCGGCAGTAGGCGTCGTACTCGGCGCGGTGGATGTGGAACTGCTCGGCGAAGTAGAAGGGGAAGAGCCGTTCCTTGTGCCGGAGGTAGTTGAGGAAGGTCCACGGGCTGGCGGGGTCGGCGAGGGTGACCAGGTCGGCGAGGAACGGGACCTGGAGGGTGGTGCCCTCGATGAGGAGTCCGGGGTGCCAGCGGAACTCGGGGCGCTGGTCGTAGAAGGCGGCGGCGGGTCCGTCGGGGATGCCGTGGGCGAGGGCGGCGAGGGAGAGGTTGGAGGGGCCGATGCCGATTCCGACGAGGTCGCGGGGGGCTTCGGGGTGCGCGGTCATCGGTGGGTGCTGCCTTCCAGGAGTTCCAGGAGCTGTGCGAGGTCTTCGGGGGTGGTGTGGGGGTTGAGGAGGGTGGCCTTGAGCCAGAGGCGGCCGTCGGCGGTGGCGCGGCCGAGGACGGCGGTGCCCTGGTGGAGCAGGGTGCGGCGGAGGGCGGCGAGTTCCTCGTCGCTGGTGTCGGCGGGGCGGAAGAGGACGGTGGTGATGGTGGGGGCTGCCTGGAGTTCGAAGCGGGGGTGGGCTTCGAGGAGCGCGGCGAGCCGGGCCGCGTTGGCGCAGGTGCGGTCGATGAGCGCGGCGAGGCCGTCGCGGCCGAGGGCGCGGAGGGTGACGGCGATCTTGAGTACGTCGGGGCGCCGGGTGGTGCGCAGGGAGCGGCCGAGGAGGTCGGGGAGGCCGGCCTCGGTATCGTCCTCGGCGTTGAGGTAGTCGGCCTGGTGGGCCAGGGGGGTGAGCAGGCGCCGGTCGGGGACGGTGAGCAGGCCGGCCGCCACCGGCTGCCAGCCGAGTTTGTGCAGGTCGACGGTGATGCTGGTGGCGTGCTGGAGGCCGGCGAGCAGGTGGCGGTGGCGGGGGCTGAGGGTGAGGAGCCCGCCGTAGGCGGCGTCGACGTGGAGGTCGGCGCCGTGGGTGCGGCAGACGGCGGCGATCTCTTCGAGGGGGTCGATGAGTCCGGCGTCGGTGGTGCCGGCGGTGGCGGCGACGAGGTGGGGGCCGGGGTGCGCGCGCAGGGCCCGGTCGAGGTCGGCGGGGTCGAGGGTGCCGCGGGGGGTGGCCAGGGCGAGGGGGGCGGGGAGGCCGAGGAGCCAGGCGGCGCGGGGCAGGGAGTGGTGGGCGTTGGCCCCGTGGACCAGGCGCAGGGGGCCGGCGCCGCGGTGGCGTTCGCGGGCGAGGAGGAGGGCCAGTTGGTTGGCCTCGGTGCCGCCGGTGGTGACGAGGGCGTCGGGGACGGCGTCGGGGGCGGTGTCCGGGGCGCCGCCGGGACCGGGGGCGGGTCGCGGGCCGTGGAATTCGCGGGCGAGGGTGCGGGTGAGCTCGGCTTCGAGGGCGGAGGCGGCGGGGGCCTGGTCCCAGGAGTCGAGGGAGGGGTTGAGGCAGGAGGCGGCGAGGTCGGCGGCCGCGGCGAGGGCGAGCGGCGGGCAGTGCAGGTGCGCGAGGCAGTGCGGGTGCGCGGGGTCGGCGGCGCCTTCGGCGAGGGCCCGTACGAGGGTGCCGAGGGCCTCGGCGGCGCCGGTGCCGCGGTCGGGGAGGACGGGGCCGAGGGCGGCGCGCAGGCGGGGGCCGACGGTGTCGGGGCCGCCGGCGGGGAGGGGGCCGCCGCGGGTGCGGGCTCCGGTGTCCAGGGCGTCGAGGACGGTGCCGAGGAGGGGGCGCAGGGCGGCGGGGCCGCCGGTGCCGCCGGCGAGGGGCGGGAGTGGGGGGTGGGGGGCGGGCGGCGTGGTCATGCGGTTCCTCACGGGCTGTCCGGGAGCGGGGGGTGCTCCCGGACAGCTCAACGATCAGACCCGAATGGGGTAACCGCGGGGGTGCGGTGTCAGACGGTTTTCGGCCGCGGAGGGGCTGATTCCGGCAGCTGGGGGCCGGGGGTCGGGGGCGGGTGGGGTGTCAGTGCCGGGTGGTGCGTACGTGGAGGGCGCGGGCGAGGTCGTCGAGCTGGTCGACGAGCTTGCGGCGCAGGGCGGGGATCATCTCGGCCTCCTCCAGGTGCCCGCGCCCGGCGGCGAGGGCCTCGGAGGTGATCTCGTGGGCCGGGAAGGCGTGGCGGCCGGCGGCTTCGGCGAGGGCGGGGCCGCGGCGGTCGGCGAGGGCGGTGGCCGCGGGGTAGTAGCGCCCGGTGTAGGGGGCGAGGAGTTCGGCCTGCTCGGGCTGCCAGAAGCCCTGGGCGGTGGCGGTGAACAGGTAGTTGGAGAGCTCGTCGGTGTCGAACATGGCCGCCCAGGCGGCCTCCTTGGCGGCGGCCTCGGGCAGGGCGGCCCGGCAGCGGGCGGCGCCCTCGCGGCCGGCCGCGGTGGGGTCGCGGTCGAGTTCGGCGGCGATGCGGGCCTCGTCGGCGGCGCCGAGGACGGAGAGCCGGGCGAGGATGCGCCAGCGGAGCTCCGGGTCCAGCTCGGGGCCGCCGGGGACGGTGTCGTCCTCGAGCCAGGAGGCGATGGCGTCGGGCTGGGTGGCGCTGTCGATGAAGGCGCGTACGGCCGTCAGGCGCAGGCCCGCGTCGTTGCCGCCCGCGGAGCCGCCGTCGTGGGGGCGGCCGTTCCAGTCCTCGGCGGTGAGGCCCTCGGTGCGGCGGATCAGGGTGCGGGCGAGGCTGGTGAGGAGGGCGAGGGCGGCGGGGCGGTCCCCGGCGGGGAGGTAGCGGTCGGCGATCTGCTGGCGGGCGAAGCCGAGGACGCCCTGCACGATCGCGAGGTCGGTCTCCTCGGGCAGGTGGGTGTGGGCGGTCTCCAGGTAGGCGGCCGGGTCGAGCTGGCCGTCGCGGACCATATCGCGCAGGGTGTTCCAGATGACCGCGCGGGTCAGCGGGTCCGGTACGGCGGACAGGGAGCGCAGCGCGGTCTCCTCCGAGGCCCCGTCCAGGCGGATCTTGGCGTAGGCCAGGTCCTGGTCGTTGAGGAGCAGGAGGGCGGGGCGGGGGCCGGCGGCGGAGAGGACCTCGTCGGTGGGGATGTCGAGGGGGAGCCGGTCGCGCAGTTCGAGGCCGCCGTCGGGGGTGCGGTCGTAGAGCCCGGCGAGGAGGTGGTGGGGGCGGCTGCCGGCGTGGTCGACGGTGAGGGTCCAGCCGCCGGGGCTCTCCTCGGTCTTGGGGGTGAGGGTGTCGGTGCCGGTGGTGCGCAGCCAGGTGTCGGCCCAGGTGTGGACGTCGCGGTCGGTGTGGGCGGCCAGGGAGTCGACGAAGTCGGCGAGGGAGGCGTTGCCGAAGCGGTGGCGCGCGAAGTGGGTGTTGATGCCGGCGAGGAAGTCCTCCTCGCCGAGCCAGGCGACGAGCTGGCGCAGGGCGGAGGCGCCCTTGGCGTAGGAGATGCCGTCGAAGTTGAGGAGGGCGGCGGCGCTGTCGGGGACGTCCTCGGGGGCGGGGGCCACGGGGTGGGTGGAGGGGCGCTGGTCGGCGTCGTATCCCCAGGCCTTGCGGGTGACGGCGAACTCGGTCCAGGTGCCGGTGAAGCGGGTGGCCTCGGTGAGGGTCTGGTAGCCCATGTACTCGGCGAAGGACTCGTTCAGCCAGATGTCGTCCCACCAGCGGAGGGTGACGAGGTCGCCGAACCACATGTGGGCCATCTCGTGGGAGATGACCATGGCGCGGGTCTGGCGCTCGGTGTCGGTGACGGCCGAGCGGTAGACGAACTCGTCGCGGAAGGTGACGAGGCCCGGGTTCTCCATGGCGCCGGCGTTGAACTCGGGGACGAAGGCCTGGTCGTAGGAGTCGAAGGGGTACGGCTCCGCGAACTTCTCGTGGTACCGGTCGAAGCAGGCGGTGGTGAGGGCGAGGATCTCGTCGGCGTCGGCGTCGAGGTGGGGGGCGAGGGAGCGGCGGCAGTGGATGCCGAAGGGCAGTCCGGCGTGCTCGGTGCGGATGCTGTGCCAGGGGCCCGCGGCGACGGCGGCGAGGTACGTGGAGATGACGGGGGTGTCGGCGGCCTGCCAGATGCCGGCTCCGTCGGCGCGCTCGCCGGTCTGCTCGGTGACGGCGTTGGCGAGGACGGTCCAGCCGGCGGGGGCGGTGACCCCGATCGCGAAGACGGCCTTGAGGTCGGGCTGGTCGAAGGCGGCGTAGACGCGCTGGACGTCGTCGAGGAAGAGCTGGGTGTAGACGTACGCCTCGCCGTCCGTGGGGTCGGTGAAGCGGTGCATCCCCTCGCCGGTGCGGGAGTAGCGCATCCGGGCGTCGATGCGCAGCTCGTGGGGGCCGGCGGTGAGCCCGGTGAGGGGCAGCCGGTTGTCCTGGAGGGCGCCGGGGTCGAGGGGGTGTCCGTCGAGGACGGCGGAGCGCAGCTCTTGGGGTTTGAGTTCGACGAAGGTGTCGCCGTCGCTCCGGGCGGTGAAGCGGATGACGGTGGTGGAGTCGAAGGACTCGTCGCCGGTGGTGAGGTCGAGGTCGATCGCGTAGCGGTGGACCTCGAGGAGCTGGGCTCGGAGCTGCGCTTCGTTGCGCGTCAGTGCGGACATGGGCCCCATGCTGCCTGATGGGGCCCGTCGGCTTAAGGGTTCTGGTCTTCGCCCGCAGCGATCGTCTCGTGGTGGCGGATCACTTCGGCGATGATGAAGTTGAGGAGCTTCTCCGCGAAGGCGGGGTCGAGCTTGGCCGCTTCGGCGAGCTGGCGCAGCCGGGTGATCTGGTTGGCTTCGCGCTGGGGGTCGGCCGGGGGCAGGTGGTGCTTGGCCTTGAGGTGGCCGACCTGCTGGGTGGCCTTGAAGCGTTCGGCGAGCATGTGGACCACGGCGGCGTCGATGTTGTCGATGCTGTCCCGCAGCCGGGAGAGCTCGGCACGGACGCTGTCGTCGATCTCGCTGGTGTTCATGGGGTGTGAGCTTAGTGGGCGCGGTGCGGTCGGATCATCGTGTGGTCGGACGGTGAGACGCGATCCTTTCGGTGTGGCCGGATCGGGTCCTGACCGCGGGGACGGTACGCGGTCCGGGGCGGGGCCGGGGTCAGAGCGGCAGGCGGGCGGTGACGAGCCAGCCGCCCCCGGGGGCGGGGCCGGCGGTGAGGGTGCCGCCCATGGCCTCGGCGCGCTCGGTCATCCCGGCGAGTCCGTAGCCCCCGCCGCGGGCCTGCTCGGAGAGGCGGGCGGGGCGGCCGCCCTCGTTGGCCACGCGGATTTCGAGCCCCTCGGGGACCGTGCGCAGGCCGACGCGGACGGCGCGGGCGCCGGCGGCGTGCTTGGTGATGTTGGTGAGGGATTCGAGGACGATGCGGTGCGCGGTGGCGGCGACGTCCCCGGGGAGCCTGGTGTCGAGCCCCGGCTCGGTGTGGAGGGCCGTGGGCGGTCCGGTGGCCGCGAAGCGCTCGACCAGTTCGCGGATCTCGGCGAGGCCGGCGACGGGGCTGGTGGCGGGGGCGGTCTTCGGGCCCGGGGGTCCCGCGGGGTTCTCGGGGTGCTCTCGGTTCTCGTCCTCGCGCAGGACGCGGACGAGGCGGCGCATGGCGCCGAGGGCCTCGTCTCCGGCGGTCTCGATGCGGGCGAGGGTTTCGGCGGCGCGCTCGGCGCCGACTCCGGTGAAGCGGGCGGCGCGGGCCTCGACGACGATGCCGGTGACGTGGTGGGCGACGAGGTCGTGGAGTTCGCGGGCGAGGTCGAGGCGTTCGGCGGTGCGTACGGCGCGCAGTTCGCGGACCCGCTGGACGGCCTGGAGGCGCAGGACGAGGGAGTAGGCGCCGACGACGACGGTGAGCACGGAGAAGAGGAGGGTGAAGCGCCCGGGGTCGGCGTCGCGTACCGGCACGGCCATGCAGCCGAGGCCGAGGAGGGGGCCGAGGACGGCGGCGGTGCGGGCGGGGGTGCGCAGGAGGACCTGGCTGAGCAGGACGAGGAGGGCGAGGGCCTCGCCGCCGCCCCAGACCTTGAGCGGCGGGTCCCCGAAGATCAGCAGGCAGGTCGCGGTCCAGGTCACGGCGGCGGCGAACCAGGCGCGGGCGACGAGCGGGATGCGCGGCCAGGGCGCGGCCGCGAGGCAGACGAGGATGCCGGAGAACCAGACGACGGCGTGCGGGAGGGTGGGCTGCCGGGCGAGGACGACCCCTTCGAAGCTGACGAGGCCGAGGAGGGCGAGGGAGAGGGCGGCCCGGATGAGGTCCGCACTGCGGGGGTGGCGGCGCGCCCAGCTCGCCAGGGGGCTCACGGGCTGCTCGTGGCGAGGCCGCTCTCCCAGGCCCAGGCGGCGATCTCGACGCGGTTGCGGGCGTCGAGCTTGGCCTGGACGTTGGCGAGGTGGGTCTTGACGGTGGAGAGGGAGACGTAGAGCTCGGCGGCGATCTCGGCGTTGGTCATCCCGCGGGCGAGGCAGCGTACGACCTCCGTCTCGCGGTCCGTGAGGGGTTCGGCGGGGCGGCGGGCGGCGGCCGCGGAGGCGGCCCGGGGGGCCATCTCGCGCAGCAGGCGGACGGTGATGGCGGGTGAGACGAGGGAGTCTCCTACGGCCGCGGCGCGGACGGCCTCAACCAGCATGGCGGGGCTCGCGTCCTTGAGGAGGAAGCCGGACGCGCCGCCGTGGAGGGCCGCGTGGACGTACTCGTCGAGGTCGAAGGTGGTGACGATGACGATGCGGGGGCGGTCGCGGCCGGCGAGGCGCCGGGTGACTTCCGGTCCGTCGAGCTTCGGCATCCGGATGTCGAGGAGGAGCACGTCGGGCCGGTGGGCCTCGACGGCCTCCAGGGCGGCCTGCCCGTCGACCACGTCGGCGAGGACCTCGATGTCGGGCTGGCTCTCCAGGATCATCCGGAATCCGGTCCTGACCATTTCCTGGTCGTCCGCGATGACCACGGTGATCGTCATGGGTTGCCTGCCCCTGGGTAGCCCGCCGGTGGGTCCCTCCCATGGGACCGGGGGCCGGGGCGGTCCGCAACCGGGGGGCGGGCGGCCGGGAGCGGGGCCTCCCCCTCCCGGCCGGTGGTGGCCCGGCCGGGAGGGGGAGGGGTGTGCGTCCGCGGGTGCGGGTCCGTCCGCGGGTGCGGGCGCGGCGCGCCGTACGGGCAGAGGGGCGCCGGTACGGTCTGCTGCCGCGCCCGCGGGATCACATGCTCGCGGCCGCGGACTTGATCGCGGCGGCGAAGGTGGACACCTCGGTGTAGACCCCGGGGTAGCCGGCGCGGGCACAGCCCTCGCCCCAGCTGGTGATGCCGACCTGGACCCAGGCGTTGGCGTTGTCGCGGCGGAACATGGGGCCGCCGGAGTCGCCCTGACAGGTGTCGACCCCGCCCTGGGCGTAGCCGGCGCAGATCTCCTCGCCGGGGACCAGGGAGCTGCCGTAGGCGCGCTGGCAGTCGGCGTCGGAGACGAAGGGCACGTTGGCCTTCAGCAGGTAGCGCTGCTGGCTGCCGCCCTCGCGGGCCGCGCCCCAGCCGGCGACGGTGAAGGTGCCGGTGTTGTACTGCGTGGTCTCGGCGATCTTGATGGTGGGCAGGTTGATGGGCTGGGCGAGTTTGATCAGGGCCCAGTCCTTGCCCGTGCCGTTGTAGCCGGGGGCGCGCAGGACCTTGGTGGAGCGGACCTTGATGGCGCTGGAGCTGTTGAGGTCGACGACGCCGGCGGTGGCGGTGATCGAGGTGGTGTTGCCGGAGGCGCCGACGCAGTGGGCGGCGGTCAGGACGATCTGCTGGGTGTACAGGGTGCCGCCGCAGCCCATGGAGAGGCGGACCATCCAGGGGAACTCGCCCTGGGCGGCGCGGGTGCCGCCGACGACGGGGGCGGGGGCCGCGGTGGCGGGGGCGTGCAGGCTGATGGCCGCGAGGGTGACGGCTGCGGCGGCGACGGTCCGCTTGAGGAAGCGGGCGGTACGGCTGCCGGTGCGGCGTGCGGGCTGTTCGTGGGTGGACAGCACTGTCAACACACTGCCTTTCGTGGGGGGTGGGGCGTGCGTCTGGCGCGTACATGTCACAGCAGCGGGCGCGGTCCGAACAAGATGGCGTTTTCGGCCAAGTTTGCGGCGGGAGTGGCGAAATGACGGACGAAGGGGCCCGCAGGAGCCCGGTCGCGCACGGATTTCCGCACCTCGGCACGGTCCGCTCCGCCGTCACGGCCCTCTACCGGCGGCTCACCCCCGACGGGGTACGGGCCTACGGCACCCCCTTCTCCCCCGCCGACGCCGCGATCGGCGCGGACGAGGACCCGTACCTCGGGGCGCAGCGGGTGGCCGGGGCGCTGGTGCGCCACCTGCGGCTGCCGCAGGCCCGGATGGTGGTCTCCTTCCGGGCCATGGCGGAGGCGGCGCGCGTGGAGCTGGCTGCCGGGCCGGAGTACTTCGTGGAGCTGAACGACCGCTTCCGCGTCCCCGGGCACCGGCGCGACATCGCTGCGGCGCTGGCCCACGAGGCCACCCACGTGCTCCTGCACCGGCTGGACCTGCGCTTCCCCGGGGCGGCCGAGGACGAGATCCTGACCGACACCGTCTGCGCGTACCTCGGCGCGGGGTGGCTGCTGCTCGACGCCTACCGCGAGGACGCGGTCTCGCTGCAGAAGCTGGGGTACCTGACGCCGGAAGAGTACGGGTACGTCCTGGCCCGGCGGGCCATGGCCTTCGGCGAGGACCCCTCGCCCGCCTTCACCAGCCCGCAGGCCTACGAGGCGTACGTCCGCGGCCGCACCGAGGCCCGCCGGGAGCTCCGCCGGGCACCGCTGGCGGCGGCGGGCGCCGTGGAGCGGGCGCGGTATGCGCGGGCACGGCGGGGGGCGGGTGCCGGTACGGGGGCGGGCCCCGGCTACTGGTTCGAGGGCGGCGGGCCCGAGGGGTTGCGGGTGTGCTTCCGCTGTCCGGTCTGCGGCCGGGGGCTGCGGTTGCCGGTGCGCCGCCGGGTGCGGGCGCGGTGCGGCCTGTGCCGCACGGAACTGGACTGCCACACCTGACCCGCTGCGCGGGGCCTTCCCCTACCCGCCCCTTCCCGAAGCGGGGGCTCCGCCCCCACACCCCCACACCCCCGCGCCTCAAACTCCCCCAGACTTCGTCCGGGGGGACCCCCTGGCGGGGCTGGAGGTATCCAGCCCGCGCGGCGTTTGAGCGCACCGGGCGCGCAGCGCACGGAACGGGGTCCGGGGCGGAGCCCCGGGATCGCCAGGACGCAGATGAGGAGGGGGGCAAGGGCGAGGTAGAGGATGCCCGCGCCGAGCCCGTCCTCCGTCGCCTGCCAGTGAGGGTTCACCGCTATCGCGATCAGGACCGCCCAGGTCAGTACGCACAGCGCCGCTCCCGCCAGCGCCCACTTCAGTCTCCGCCGCCCCCTCACCGGCCCCCTCCCCCGACTGCGCCCCGCACGGCGGCGTCCGGACGGCTCCTTCCCGTGGCGTGCCCGCTCCGGGGTGGGCGGAACACCTGACTCCGTCACCCGTCCGACCGGTCGTGCGCTCGATTGGGCGAATATCCTGCGCGGATTGCGGTTGAGCGGACCGGCGGTGTGGGTAAGTACGCCTCGTCGCACGAGTTACGGATCCGGGCCCGACCTCCCGCCAGGGGGCCGGGCCCGGTCCGTGTCCGGACCCCGGTCAGCGCGCCCCGTACACCCCGCCCGGGGGCTGCGCCGCGGCCAGCAGTTCGAGGGCGGCCTCCCCGGCCTCCGCCGGACTCCAGCGGGCCCCGCGGTCCGCGCCCGGGCCCGGCCGCCAGCCCTCCATGACGGTGATCCGGCCCGCCTCGGCCTCGAAGACCCGGCCGCTGACCCCCGCGGAGGCCTCCGCGCCCAGCCACACCACCAGCGGGGACACGTTCTCCGGGGCCATCGCGTCGAACTCCCCCGCTGCGGGCGCCGCCATCGTCTCCGCGAAGGTCCGCTCCGTCATGCGGGTGCGGGCCGCGGGGGCGACGGCGTTGACCTGGACCCCGTACCGGCCCATCTCGGCGGCCGCCACGAGCGTCAGCCCGACGATCCCGGCCTTGGCCGCGCTGTAGTTGCCCTGGCCCACCGAGCCCAGCAGGCCCGCGCCCGAGGTGGTGTTGACCACCCGCGCCGCGACCCGGCGCCCCGCCTTGTCCTCGGCCCGCCACCAGGCGGCGGCATGGCGCAGCGGCAGGAAGTGGCCCTTCAAGTGCACCCGCATGACCGCGTCCCAGTCCTCCTCGTCGAGGTTGACCAGCATCCGGTCCCGCAGGAAGCCGGCGTTGTTGACCAGGGTGTCCAGCCGTCCGAAGGAGTCGAGGGCGCAGGCGACGAGGGAGGCGGCGCCGGCGGTGGTGGCGATGTCCCCGCCGTGCGCCACGGCCTCCCCGCCCGCGGCCCGGATCTCCGCCACCACCTCCGCGGCCGGCCCCGAGGGGCCGGGGGCCCCGTCGAGCCCCACCCCGAGGTCGTTGACCACGACCCGGGCGCCCTCCGCGGCGAAGGCCAGGGCGTGGGCCCGGCCCAGCCCGCGGCCCGCACCGGTGACCGCGACCACGCGGCCCTCGCAGATTCCGGCCATGTCAGCTCTCCTTCTCGTCCTGGGGCGGGGGTTCCGCCGTGCCGCCGGTGCTCTCCGCCGCGCCCGCTGCCGTGTTCGCCGTGGCCGCGCCGAGGAAGGCCGGGCGCTCGCCGCCCCCGTGCAGGAGCAGCCCGGCCCCGCTCACGTACGCCGCCCGCTCCGAGGCGAGGAACACGGCGGCCGCGCCCACCTCGGCCGGTTCGGCCAGCCGCCCGAGCGGGACGGTCCGGCCGACCGCCGCGACCCCCTCCGCGTCCCCGTAGTGCAGGTGGGACAGCTCCGTGCGCACCATGCCGAGGACCAGGGTGTTCACCCGTACCTCCGGGGCCCATTCGACGGCCATGGAGCGGGCCAGGCTCTCCAGCCCGGCCTTGGCCGCGCCGTAGGCCGCCGTGCCCGGGGAGGGCCGGGTGCCGCTGACGCTGCCGACCATCACCACCGAGCCGCGCGCGGCCCGCAGGTACGGGTAGGCGGCGAGGGAGGCGGTGAGCGGGGCGAGCAGGTTGAGCTCGACCACGCGCGCGTGGCGGGCCGCGCCGCCCTCGCCGAGCAGCCGGTACGGGGTCCCGCCCGCGTTGTTGACCAGGCAGTCCAGCCGCCCCCGCTCCCGTACGACCCGGGCGAGGGCCTCCTCGACGGCCTCCGGGTCGCGCAGGTCCACGGGCAGGTGGACGGCGGTGCGCCCGCCGCTTTCGAGGGGTTCGTCCGGCGGGCGGCGGGCGAGGACGTGGACCTGGGCGCCGGCCGCGAGGAACTCCCGCGTGATGCCGGCGCCGACTCCGCGCGTGCCGCCGGTGACGACCGCGACCCTCCCGTCGAGCTCCATGGGCTGCTACCTTCCTCACCTAACAAATGTTTGGTGGAAAGGTAGCTGATCCGCACATGGGTGTCTCCACCTCACGCCCGGACAAGGGCGTAGCCCTCGTCACCGTCGACTTCCCGCCCGTCAACGCCCTGCCGGTCCAGGGCTGGTACGCGCTCGCCGACGCCCTGCGCGCGGCGGGCCGCGACCCCGACGTCCGCTGCGTGGTCCTCGCCGCCGCCGGCCGGGGCTTCAACGCCGGGGTGGACATCAAGGAGATGCAGCGCGACAGCGGGCACACCGCCCTGCTCGGCGCCAACCGCGGCTGCTACGAGGCCTTCGCGGCGGTGTACGAGTGCGAGGTGCCGGTGGTCGCCGCCGTGCACGGCTTCTGCCTCGGCGGCGGCATCGGCCTGGTGGGCAACGCCGACGCCATCGTCGCCAGCGAGGACGCCGTCTTCGGCCTGCCCGAGCTCGACCGCGGGGCCCTCGGCGCCGCCACCCACCTGGCCCGGCTCGTCCCCCAGCACCTGATGCGGGCCCTGTACTACACCTCGCGGACCGCGACCGCGGCCGAACTCCACGCCCACGGCTCCGTGTGGCGGGTGGTCCCCGCGGCCGCGCTGCACGCCGCCGCCCTGGAGCTGGCCGCGGAGATCGCCCGCAAGGACGGCACCCTGATCCGGCTGGCCAAGGCCGCCATCAACGGCATCGACCCCGTCGACGTGCGCCGCAGCTACCGCTTCGAGCAGGGGTTCACCTTCGAGGCCAACCTCAGCGGGGTGGCCGACCGCGTCCGCGACACCTTCGGCACCCCCCGGGAGGAACGGCCGTGACCGACAAGACGCTCACCCCCGACGAGGCGGCCGCCCGGCTGCGCAGCGGCATGACGCTGGGCATCGGCGGCTGGGGCTCCCGGCGCAAGCCGATGGCGCTCGTACGGGCCCTGCTCCGTACGGAGGTCACCGACCTGACCGTCGTCGCGTACGGCGGCCCCGACGTGGGCATGCTCGCCGCGGCCGGCCGGATCCGGCGGCTGGTCGCCCCCTTCGTCACCCTCGACTCGATCCCGCTGGAGCCCCACTTCCGCGCCGCGCGCGAGAGCGGGTCCATCGAGATGACCGAACTCGACGAGGCCATGTTCATGTGGGGCCTGCACGCCGCCGCGAACCGGCTGCCGTTCCTGCCGGTCCGCGCGGGCCTCGGCTCCGACGTGCTGCGGGTCAACCCCGGGCTGCGGACCGTCCGCTCCCCGTACGGGGACGGCGAGGAGTTCGTGGCCGTACCGGGACTGCGGCTGGACGCGGCCCTCGTCCACCTGAACCGCGCCGACCGGCAGGGCAACGCCCAGTACCTGGGCCCCGACCCGTACTTCGACGACCTGTTCTGCGAGGCCGCCGAGACCGCGTACGTCTCGTGCGAGCAGATCGTGGAGACCGCCGAACTGGCCAAGGAGGCCGCCCCGCAGACCCTGCTGGTCTCCCGGCACGCGGTCACCGGCGTGGTCGAGGCCCCCGGCGGGGCCGACTTCACCTCCTGCGCCCCCGACTACGGCCGGGACGAGGCCTTCCAGAAGCTGTACGCCACCACCCCCTGGGCCGAGTTCTCGGCCCGCTTCCTGTCCGGCGCGGGCGAGGCGGACTACCGCCGCGCCGTCCGGGCCTGGCACGAGGAGCAGCATTGACTCCTCCCCTCCCTGAAGGGAGGGGATTCCTAGCTCACTTCGCCTGACCGTCAGCGACGGGCAGGTCCTACAAGATCAGCGCTAGCCGGGT
>NZ_JBVJYM010000034.1:0-85624 GCF_055600495.1 Streptomyces sp. NPDC038213 | reverse complement strand
TCGCCGCCGGCCTCGCCGCCCGCTGCGAGGTCCAGGTCGCGTACGCGATCGGCAAGGCCGAGCCCGTCGGCCTCTTCGTCGAGACCTTCGGCACCGCCAAGGTGGACACCGCCAAGATCGAGGCGGCCATCGGCGAGGTCTTCGACCTCCGCCCGGCCGCGATCATCCGCGACCTCGACCTGCTGCGCCCGATCTACTCCCAGACCGCCGCCTACGGCCACTTCGGCCGCGAGCTGCCCGACTTCACCTGGGAGCGCACCGACCGCACCGAGGCGCTGCGCGCCGCCGCCGGGCTCTGAGGACCCCGGCAGCACCAGGCACATGAACGGCCCCGGACCCCACGGTCCGGGGCCGTTCGCCGTCCGCGGGCCGTGCGCTGTCACCGCCGTTTGGTAGAAATCAGCTGTGAGCAGCGTGAACGGGCCCGAAGACCGGACCGGAGCGGACCCGGGGGGTCCCCCGGAGCAGCTCGCGCTGATCCGCGAGACCGTCCGGAAGGCCAAGGCCGCGCCCAAGGCCAAACCGCGCACCTGGCGGGGGGCCGCGCTCGCCCCCGACCTGCCCGTGGCCCGGATCCTCGTCAACAAGGGCGCCCTCCACCTGGACCAGCTCTGGGACTACGCCGTACCCGCCGACCTGGACGCGGCCGCCCAGCCCGGCGTGCGGGTCCGGGTCCGCTTCGGGGCCGGCGCGCACCACGTCCGCGAGGGCCGCCGCGAGGGCGGCGGGCTCATCGACGGGTTCCTCGTGGAGCGCCGCGCCGAGTCGGACTACTCCGGGCCGCTGGCCGCCCTGGCCTCCGTGGTCTCCCCGGAGCCCGTGCTCAGCCCCCGGATGCTGGCCCTCGCCCGCGCGGTCGCCGACCGGTACGCCGGCAGCCTCGCCGACGTGCTCCAGCTCGCCGTGCCCCCGCGCAACGCCCGCGCCGAGTCCAAGCCCTCCCCGGAGCCCCTGCCCCCGCCCCCCGCCCCCGCGCCGGGGAGCTGGGAGCGCTACCCCTCCGGGCCGGCCTTCCTGCGGGCCCTGGCGGACGGGGCCGCCCCGCGCGCCGTGTGGACCGCGCTGCCCGGCCCCGGCTGGCCCGGCGAACTGGCGCGGGCCGTGGCCGCCGCCCTCGCCTCCGGGCGCGGGGCCCTGGCCGTGCTGCCCGACGGGCGGGCGGTGGCCCGGCTCGACGCGGCGCTCACCGGGCTGCTCGGCGCCGGGCGGCACGCCGTACTGACCGCAGGTTCGGGCCCCGAGAAGCGCTACGGCGAATGGCTCGCCGTGCACCGGGGGTCGGTCCGGGCCGTGATCGGCACCCGCGCGGCCATGTTCGCCCCCGTACGGGACCTCGGGCTGGTCGCCGTCTGGGACGACGGGGACTCCAGCCTCAGCGACGACAACGCCCCCTTCCCGCACGTCCGGGAGGTGTTGGAGCTGCGCTCCGCCCACGAGGGCTGCGGGTTCCTGCTGGGGGCCACGGCCTGCACGGTGGAGGCGGCCCAGCTGGTGGAGTCGGGCTGGGCCCGGCCGCTGGCCGCGGACCGGGCGCAGGTCCGGGCCGCCGCCCCGCGGATCCGGACCGTCGGCGACGACGAGGTGGCCCGGGACGGGGCCGCGCGGGCCGCCCGGCTGCCCAGCCTGGCCTGGGAGACGGTCAGGGAGGGCCTCAAGCACGGGCCGGTGCTGGTGCAGGTGCCGCGGCGGGGGTACGTGCCCCGGCTGGCCTGCGAGCGCTGCCGCACCCCCGCCCGCTGCCGGCACTGCGCCGGACCGCTGGAGGCGCCCGACGAGCGGGCCCTGCACTGCGGCTGGTGCGGGACGGCCGAGGGCTCCTGGCACTGCGAGACCTGCGGCTCCGTACGGCTGCGGGCCCAGGTCGTGGGGGCCCGGCGGACCGCCGAGGAACTGGGGCGGGCCTTCCCCGCCGTCGCGGTGCGCACCTCGGGCCGCGACCACGTCCTCGACACCGTGCCGGACCGGCCCGCGCTGATCGTCTCCACCCCCGGCGCCGAACCGGTCGCCGAGGGCCCGGGCTATGCGGCTGCGCTGCTGCTGGACGGCTGGGCGATGCTGGGCCGCCCCGACCTGCGGGCCGCGGAGGAGGCGCTGCGCCGCTGGATCGCCGCGGCCTCGCTGGTGCGCGGCCAGGGCGAGGGGGGCACGGTGGTGATCGTCGCCGAGCCGACGCTGCGGCCGGTACAGGCGCTGGTGCGCTGGGACCCGGTGGGGCACGCGGTGCGGGAGCTGGCGGAGCGGGCGGAGCTGGGCTTCCCGCCGGTGTCGCGGATGGCCTCGGTCGCGGGCCGGGCGGAGCCGCTGGCGGAGTTCCTGGCCTCGGTGCGGCTGCCGGGGGACGCCCGGGTGCTGGGGCCCGTACCGCTGCCGGCGCGGCGGGGCGAGCCGGATCCGGGGGAGCGGGCGCTGGTCCGGGTGCCCCCGGGCAGCGGGGCCGCGCTGGCGGCCGCCCTGAAGGCGGCGCAGGCCGCGCGGCTGGCCCGGGGCCCGGCGGAGCCGGTGCGGGTGCGCATCGACCCGCCGGACATCGGCTGAGGGGCACGGGTGCGCGCGGCCGGGGTTTGCTGCCCCGGCCCCGGTACCGGCTCCGGGGCCCCGTACCGGTCCCGGGCGCGGAACTGCCCTGCAGGGAGGGGAAGGCCCTGCAGGGCAGTGGTTTTCCGGGTGCGCCCCGGCTGCGGCGTCGGCGTGCCGCGGGGGGTCAGCCGGTGCGCGGCCCGGGGAAGGCCCCGGCGCGGGGGGCCGCGGAGGCCTCCTCGCGCAGGGCCTGGCTGCCGGAGGTGGGCTGCGGCGGCATGGAGCGGGCCGCCGGTACGGACGGCATGCCCAGGGCCCGGGTGATCGTGCCCTCCGCCAGGGGCTCGGACTCGGCGGCCGGAGCGGCCGTCCCGGCCCGGCGGGCGCCGTAGCGGCGGTGCACCGCCTGCTTGGTCACACCGAGGGCGGAGCCCACCGCGTCCCAGGAGAAGCCGAGGGAGCGGTCGAAGTCCACCGCGGCGGTGACCAGCGTCTCCACGCTGTCGCGCAGCTCCTGCGCCAGCCGGACGGTGGGGGCGGGGGCCCGGCCGTAGACGACGAAGCCCGTGGAGGGGCCGGAGCGGCGAGGGCGGTAGACGTTGCCGAGCTGGGCGGTGAGGGTACGGAGAGCGTCCACCTGCCGTCGGACCCGCTCGATGTCCCGCACCAGTAGATGCAGGCTGGCCCGCGCTTGGGCGTCGTGGGTGGCGTGGTCGGCCATGTACAAGCCTCTCGAACCGGCGTCGAAACGGACGGGTCGCGGCGCAATGCGACCCCTTTCGGTCAATCTCTCTTGACCAACGCCCGATGCGCCGATGTGGTCACGCTGTGGGGGCGTGTCGGCATATGCGAGAGGCGCGAACGTCTGCGTACGCCCCCCGGGTGAGGGACCGGCCCCGGGCCCCTAGACTGGGACGCTGCTTGTCGCAGCCGCCGAGATTAGCGAGGTAGAACACCGGTGAAGCTCGTCTTCGCAGGCACCCCCGAGGTGGCCGTTCCCGCCCTGGACGCCCTGATCGCCTCCGGACGGCACGAGGTCGCCGCCGTCGTCACCCGCCCGGACGCCCCGGCCGGCCGCGGCCGCCGGCTCGTCGCCAGCCCGGTCGCCGAGCGCGCCGAGGAGGCGGGCATCGAGGTGCTGAAGCCGGTCAAGCCGCGCGATCCCGAGTTCCTCGCCCGGCTGGCGGAGATCGCCCCGGACTGCTGCCCCGTGGTCGCCTACGGCGCGCTGATCCCCAAGTCCGCCCTGGACATCCCCGTCCACGGCTGGGTCAACCTGCACTTCTCGCTGCTGCCGGCCTGGCGCGGCGCCGCGCCCGTCCAGCACTCGCTGATGGCGGGCGACGAGATGACCGGGGCCTCGACCTTCCGGATCGAGGAGGGTCTGGACACGGGGCCCGTCTTCGGCGTGCTCACCGAGCAGGTCCGCCCCACCGACACCAGCGGCGACCTGCTGACCCGGCTGGCCTTCGCGGGCGCCGGGCTGCTCGCCGCCACCATGGACGGCATCGAGGACGGCACCCTGCGCGCCGTGGCCCAGCCCGCCGAGGGCGTCTCCCACGCCCCGAAGATCACCGTCGAGGACGCCCACGTCGACTGGAGCGCCCCGGCCCTGCGCGCCGACCGCGTGGTGCGCGGCTGCACCCCGGCCCCCGGCGCCTGGACGGTCTTCCGCGGCGAGCGGCTCAAGCTGATCCAGCTGGCCCTCCAGCCGGGGCAGGAGGGGCTCGCCCCCGGGGAGCTGTCCGCCGGCAAGAACCACGTCCACGTCGGCACCGGCTCGCACGCCGTCGAACTGCTGTGGGTGCAGCCGCAGGGCAAGAAGCCCATGCGCGGCGCCGACTGGGCCCGCGGGGTGCGGATCGCCCCCGGCGAGCGGCTCGGCGCCCCCGACGTACGCTGAGGGGGCCGCCGGACACCGGCGTCCCCTCTCCCCTCTCGAAATTTCCTCCCGCGGAGCACCTTTCACGTGACCGAACAGCCTCGCCGTCCCGCCAAGCAGGGCAAGCCCTACCGGCGCCCCCAGAAGGACCCCGTACGGATCCTCGCCTTCGAGGCGCTGCGGGCGGTGGACGAGCGCGACGCGTACGCCAACCTCGTCCTGCCCCCGCTGCTGCGCAAGGCGCGCGAGAGCGCCGCGGCCAAGGGCGGGACGTTCGAGGCCCGGGACGCGGCCCTCGCCACCGAGCTCGTCTACGGCACCCTGCGCCGCCAGGGCACGTACGACGCGATCATCTCGGCCTGCGTGGACCGGCCGCTGCGCGAGGTGGACCCGCCCGTGCTCGACGTGCTCTCGCTGGGCGCCCACCAGCTGCTCGGCACCCGCATCCCCACCCACGCGGCGGTCTCCGCCAGCGTGGAGCTGGCCCGCGTGGTGCTCGGCGACGGGCGGGCCAAGTTCGTCAACGCCGTCCTGCGCAAGATCGCCGCGCACGACCTGGACGGCTGGCTGGAGCAGGTCGCCCCGCCGTACGAGGACGATGCCGAACAGCACCTGTCGGTGGTCCACTCCCACCCGCGCTGGGTGGTCTCCGCCCTCTGGGACGCCCTCGGCGGCGGCCGCGCGGGCATCGAGGACCTCCTCGAAGCCGACAACGAGCGCCCCGAGGTCACCCTCGTCGCCCGGCCCGGCCGCTCCACCACCGAGGAGCTGACGGCCGCCGTCGGCGCGGACTCCGTGCTCCCGGGCCGCTGGTCGCCGTACGCCGTCCGGCTCGCCGAGGGCGGCGAGCCCGGTGCGATCGAGGCGGTCCGCGAGGGCCGGGCCGGGGTCCAGGACGAGGGCAGCCAGCTGGTCGCCGCCGCCCTGGCCGCCGCCCCCCTCGAAGGCCGGGACGAGCGCTGGCTCGACGGCTGCGCCGGCCCCGGCGGCAAGGCCGCGCTGCTGGCCGCGCTGGCCGCGCAGCGCGGGGCGGCCCTGCTCGCCTCCGAGAAGCAGCCCCACCGGGCCCGGCTCGTCGAGCGGGCGCTGGCCGGCAACCCCGGCCCGTACCAGGTCATCGCCGCCGACGGCACCCGCCCGCCCTGGCGGCCCGGCTCCTTCGACCGCGTCCTCATGGACGTGCCCTGCTCGGGCCTCGGCGCCCTGCGCCGCCGCCCCGAGGCCCGCTGGCGCCGCCGGGCCGAGGACCTCCAGGCCTTCGGCCCGCTCCAGCGCGGACTGCTGCGCGAGGCGCTGGCGGCCGTACGCATCGGCGGCGTGGTGGGCTACGCCACCTGCTCCCCGCACCTCGCGGAGACCCGGACGGTCGTGGAGGACGTGCTGAAGGGGCGCGGCGGCGACCCGGTCCAGGCCGAGTGGATCGACGCCCGCCCGCTGCTGGCCGGGGTGCCCGCGCTCGGTGAGGGCCCGGACGTCCAGTTGTGGCCGCACCTGCACGGCACCGACGCGATGTACCTGGCGCTGCTGAGGCGCACGGGCTGAGGGGGACCGGCGGACCCGTCCCCCGCCGGGGCGGCCCCCGCCCCGGCGGGGGCGGGCGGCCCCGGGCATGGCAGGCTTGGGGCATGGCCGTTCAGATCAATCCCAGCATCCTGTCCGCGGACTTCGCCCGGCTCGCCGAGGAGGCGAAGGCGGTGGAGGGGGCCGACTGGCTGCACGTCGACGTCATGGACAACCACTTCGTCCCGAACCTCACGCTCGGCGTCCCGGTCGTGGAGTCGCTGAGCCGGGCCACGGACACCCCGCTGGACCTGCACCTGATGATCGAGGACCCGGACCGCTGGGCCCCGCAGTACGTCGAGGCGGGCGCCGGATCGGTCACCTTCCACGCCGAGGCCGCGGGCGCCCCCGTCCGGCTGGCCCGGGAGATCCGCGCCCTGGGCGCCCGGGCGTCCATGGCGCTCAAGCCGGCGACGCCCATCGAGCAGTACGAGGACATCCTCCCCGAGCTGGACATGGTCCTGATCATGACGGTGGAGCCCGGGTTCGGCGGCCAGTCGTTCCTCGACGTGATGCTGCCCAAGATCCGCCGCACCCGCGAGCTGATCGCCAAGCACGGACTGGACCTGTGGCTGCAGGTCGACGGCGGGGTCTCGGCCGCGACGATCGAGCGCTGCGCCGAGGCCGGCGCGGACGTGTTCGTGGCCGGCAGCGCCGTGTACGGGGCCGCCGACCCGGCCGCCGCGGTGCGCACCCTGCGCGAACAGGCCGGTGCGGCGATCGCCGCCGCCCCCTGGGCCTGCGCCCACTGACGCGGGGCCGGGAAGCCCCGGAAGAAGGCTCGGTGAACAGCTCGATGAACGTCAGCTGTCCGGGCTGATCAACGGCCGCCGAATCTGACAGGATGAATGGCGAGCCGAGAGTGTGAACAGCAGTGAGGAGATCGCGGTGTCTGGTGTACCGGCGGGTCGGTCAGCCCTGCGGATGGGACCCGCGGAGCTGGTGCAGGCGGCGGCCATGGCCCGCCGCTTCTACCTGGAGGGCAAGTCCAAGATCCAGATCGCCGAGGAGTTCGGCGTGAGCCGCTTCAAGGTGGCGCGGGTCCTGGAGACCGCCTTGGAACGCGACCTCGTACGGATCGAGATCCGCGTGCCCGCCGAACTGGACGCGGAGCGCTCCGACGCGCTGCGCGCCCGCTACGGACTGCGGCACGCGGTCGTCGTCGAGTCCCCCGCGGACACCTCCGAGGACGCCCCCGACCCGGAGAACCTGGGCGCGGTCGCCGCCGACCTGCTCGGCGAGCTCGTCAACGAGGGCGACGTGCTCGGCCTGGCCTGGGGCCGCTCGACCATCCACATGGCCGCCGCCCTGCACCGGCTGCCCCCGTGCACCGTGGTCCAGCTGACGGGCGTGTACGACGCCGGGACCGCCGAGCGCGGCTCCGTCGAGGCCGTCCGCCGGGCCGCTCAGGTCTCCGGCGGGGACGCGCACCCGATCTACGCGCCGATGCTGCTGCCCGACCCGGCGACCGCCGCGGCCCTGCGCAACCAGACCGGCATCGCCCGCGCCTTCGAGTACTTCGACAAGGTGACCGTCGCCGCGGTGTCCATCGGCTCCTGGGAACCGGGCATCTCGACGGTCCACGACATGCTCACGGACGAGGAGCGGGCCCACTACGCCTCGCTCGGCGTCGCCGCCGAGATGTCCGCGCACCTCTTCGACAAGGACGGCCGCCGGGTCGGCCGCGACCTGGGGGAGCGCTGCATCACGGTCGAGGCCGACCGGCTGCGCCGGATCCCCGAGGTGGTGGCCATCGCGGGCGGGCTGCGCAAGGCGGCGGCCATCGGCGCGGTGCTGCGTTCCGGGCTGGTCACCAGCCTGGTGACCGACACGGCCGTAGCCGACTACCTCCTCACCGAGTCCGCGCCGGGCCTGCGGCCCGCGCTGGAGCGCTCCGACCCGGACAGCGGGGCCGGCGAGGGCGCCTGAGCCGGATTCGCGCGCAGCGAGCGGGCGTACGGACGAACGCCGGGAGCCCGGACCTCACGAGGTCCGGGCTCCCGGCGTTCGCGGCTCCCGGGGCGCCGGTGGGGAGACCGCCGGTGCGACGCCCGGGAGGAAAGCCGGTGACACTGCTGAGGATTCGCGAACAAAAGGGATATTTGGCAGCATCGGCGGCATGATCTTCCGGAACCTGCCCGCGCGGCTGCCGCGCGTCCTGCGGGCGCTCGGGGCCGTCCTCCTCTGCGTGGTCCTCGCGGGGGCCGCCGCCGGGTGCGCCGGCGGGAGCACCGCGGCCCCCGGCGGCTCCACCGCGGCCTCGGCCGCCGCCCCGCGCGCCACCGCCCAGCCCACCCCCGGCTGGGCCCGCGGCATGGCCGCCGTCACCCCCGCCGAGCTGCCCCCGCAGGCCCGCGACACCCTGGCGCTCATCGACCGCGGCGGGCCCTATCCGCACCGGCAGGACGGCACGGTCTTCGGGAACTTCGAGAAGCTCCTGCCGCGGCAGAAGCGCGGCTACTACCGCGAGTACACCGTGCGCACCCCGGGGGAGCGGGACCGCGGCGCCCGGCGGATCGTGACCGGGCAGGGCGGCGAGACGTACTACACGGACGACCACTACTCCTCGTTCAAGGCGGTTCTCCGATGACCCTGCACCCCCAGCCGCTCGCCCCCGCCCTCACGGCCGCCCGGGACGCGGGCCGCGCCGTGGTCGTGCTCCCGCTGGACGGCGTACGGAGCCGGCAGGCGCTCATGGACCGGTGTGCGCGGACCCTGGGGCTGCCCGACTGGTTCGGCCGCAACTGGGACGCCCTCGCCGACGCCCTGACGGAGACCGCCTGGTACCCCGACGGGGCCTCGGGGCGGCTGCTGCTCGCCGTGACCCGCTGGCACGGGTACGCGCAGGAGCGCCCCGGCGACTGGGAGACGCTCCGCGAGGTCCTGGAGGGGGCCGTGGAGTACTGGGAGGAGGCGGGGGACCCCGCCGGGGCGGGACTGGCCGTAGTGCTGGCCGCGGACGGCGGGGGCCCCGGGTCGGGCCGTGGGGAGTCCGGGTCGGGCCGTGAGGAGTCCGGGCCCGGGCCGGGGGGTGCGGCCTCCGTGTCCGCCGCGGACGGCGGCGGGCCCTGGCCCGCGGACCCCGCTGCGGCCGGGCCCGCTCCCGGCTCCGGCCCGGCATCCGCGTCCGGCGCCGCATCCGGATCCGGCCCCGGCAGGGGAGCCGCGGACCGCCACTGGCCGGTGGACCCCGGCTCCCCGCGCCCCGCGGACGGCCCCGCGGACGGCCCCGGGCGGCGCTGAGGCCCGCGGCCGGGGCCGTGCGGCTCCGGTGCGGCCGCCGTCCGACCGCCTGCCGGACCTCCCTCCCGGGCCCGTCCTTCCAGTAGGGTGCTGGCTCCAAAGTCAGCCAGGGGAGGGGCAGTTGACTCGCGGATTACGGCTGGAGACGGCCTTGCCGGACGTCTCCGCAGTACTCGACGACCTGATGCACGTCTTCGCCGACTCCTTACCCCGGCGGGACCAGCGGAACTGGGCCCGCGTCTACCTGGACGGACTCGTCGCCGTCCGCGGCCGCAAGACCGTCCGCGCCATCGCCGGTGCGGGCGGCCCGTCCGTGGAGCACGGGCTCCAGCAGTTCATCAGCAAGTCCCCCTGGGACTGGTACCCGGCCCGCAAGGCCCTCGCCCGGTACCTGGAGGGCCTCCTCCCGGCGCCGCAGGCCTGGGTGGTCCGGCCCCTGGTCATCGAGAAGGCGGGGGACCGCTCGGTCGGCGTCTGCCGGCAGTTCGTTCCCGCCCTCGGCCGCACCGCCAACTGCCAGCAGGCCGCCGGGGTCTGGCTCGCCTCCCAGGAGGCCGCCTTCCCCGTGGAGTGGAGCCTCGCCCTGCCGGGCCCCTGGGCCGGCGAGGGGCTCCGGCGGCAGGCCGGGATACCCGAGGGGGCCCGCTCCCTCACCCCCACCCTCGACGCCGTGCACGCAGTCCGGCGGATGGCCGCCGAGTGGCCGCTGCCGCGCCGGCCCGTGGTCATGGACGTACCGCAGCCGGAACTCGTGCCCTGCATCGAGGCCCTGTCCCTGCGCGGGATCCCCTTCGTCCTCGGGGTGCGGGGCTCCCTGCCCGTGGCCCCGGCGGGTCCCGGAGGAGTTCCCGCAGGACCCGCCGTCCCCGCCCGTGAGCTGCTCGCCGCCCCGGGGCTGCGCCGCCACCCCGTGGCCTGGACCCGGCCCGGGGCCGCCGCGGGCGCCGTCGCCCTGCTGGCCTCGGCGGCCGTGGTGCCCGTACCCCGCGAGGAGCGGGCCGGGCCCGCCGCCGGGCCGCTGCTGCTGCTCGGCGCCCGGCCGGAGACCGGCCGGCCACCGGAGGAGGAGTACTGGATCACCAGCCTGGCCGACCGGCCGCCCGCCCGGACCTTCCGCCTCGCCCGGCTCGCCGAACGGGCCGCCCACGACTGCGCCCGGTACGCCGAACCCCTCGGGATCCGGGACTTCGAAGGGCGCTCGTACCGCGGCTGGCACCACCACACCACCCTCGCGAGCGTGGCCCACGCGGCCGCGCTGCTGGCCGCCGGGGACCCCGGATCCGGGCGGGCGGAGTCCGCGCCGGCCTCCGCCGGTCCGTAGGAAACGACCATGCTGGCCGGCCCGTCCTGGACGATCGTCCCGGGCGGGGCACGGGGCCGGACGTGGGAGAATGAAGTACGTGCGTTTTCCTCCGGCCGCCGCCGGGGAAACCTAGTACCTCCGACTGACTGGGATGTTCAGCACGTGCGTTTCCTCAATGACCTGAAGCCGCCGTACGACCTGACGTACGACGATGTGTTCATGGTGCCGAGCCGCTCTGCGGTGGGCTCCCGTCAGGGCGTCGACCTCTCCTCGCCGGACGGCACCGGCACCACCATTCCCCTCGTGGTCGCGAACATGACCGCCATCGCGGGCCGCCGGATGGCCGAGACCGTGGCCCGCCGCGGCGGGATGGTCGTCATCCCCCAGGACATCCCCATCGAGGTCGTCACCGACGTCATCTCCTGGGTCAAGACCCGCCACCTCGTGCTCGACACCCCGATCACGCTGGCGCCCACGCAGACCGTCGCCGACGCGCTCTCCCTGCTGCCCAAGCGGGCGCACGGCGCGGGTGTGGTCGTGGACGCGGATCACCGCCCCGTCGGCGTGGTCACCGAGCACGACCTGTCGGGCGTGGACCGCTTCACGCAGCTCTCCGAGGTCATGTCGAAGGAGCTGCTGCTCATCGACGCCGACATCGACCCGCGCGAGGCCTTCAACCAGCTCGACGCCGGCCACCGCAAGCTGGCCCCGGCCGTGGACAAGGACGGCCGCCTCGTCGGCATCCTGACCCGCAAGGGCGCGCTGCGCGCGACGCTGTACACCCCGGCGACGGACGCGGCCGGCAAGCTGCGCATCGCCGCGGCCGTCGGCATCAACGGCGACTTCGCCGCCAAGGCGAAGCAGCTGCTCGACGCCGGTGTCGACACGATCGTCATCGACACGGCCCACGGGCACCAGGAGTCGATGATCAACGCGATCAAGGCCGTGCGCGCGCTGGACCCGCAGGTCCCGATCGTCGCGGGCAACATCGTCGCCGCCGAGGGCGTCAAGGACCTCATCGAGGCCGGCGCGGACATCATCAAGGTCGGTGTGGGCCCCGGCGCCATGTGCACCACCCGCATGATGACCGGCGTGGGCCGGCCGCAGTTCTCCGCGGTGCTGGAGTGCGCGGCGGAGGCGAAGAAGTACGGCAAGCACGTCTGGGCCGACGGCGGTGTCCGCCACCCGCGCGACGTGGCGATGGCGCTGGCCGCCGGTGCGTCGAACGTGATGATCGGGTCCTGGTTCGCGGGGACGTACGAGTCCCCCGGCGACCTCCAGCAGGCCGCTGACGGGCGCCTGTACAAGGAGTCCTTCGGCATGGCGTCCGCGCGTGCGGTGCGCAACCGGACCTCGGAGGAGTCGGCGTACGACCGGGCGCGCAAGGCGCTGTTCGAGGAGGGCATCTCGACCTCACGGATGTTCCTCGACCCGGCCCGGCCGGGGGTCGAGGACCTGATCGACTCGATCATCGCCGGTGTGCGGTCCTCCTGCACGTACGCCGGTGCCGGTTCGCTGGCGGAGTTCGAGGAGAAGGCGGTCGTGGGGATCCAGTCCGCGGCCGGTTACGCCGAGGGCAAGCCGCTGCACGCCAGCTGGAGCTAGTCCCGCTTCCCGGAGGCCCCGTCCCCCCGTACCCGTACGGGAGGCCGGGGCCTCCGCGTTTCCCGGACCCGCTACCCGCCCCCTCCCCTCCCCCGCGGCTCCGCCCCGGACCCCGCGCCTCTATCGCCGGCGGGGCTGGAGGTGGCCCTGCGCTTCGATCGCCGGCGGGGGCGGGGTTGCTCGGGGTGCGGTTGCGGTCGGGTGCCCCGGCCGTGTCCCGCCCCGCCGTTGCGTGGGGCGCCGGGGGCCCGTGTGGTGGGGCGGGGTCAGGCGAAGCCCTCATGGTGGAGGGCGGCGGCTACGGCGCGGCCCAGGGCCGCGTGGCCCGCGTCGTTGGGGTGGAGGCCGTCCGCCAGGTGTTCCGGGCCCAGGACGGGCAGGCCGGGGAGGAGGGCCAGGCGCCGGTCCCCGCCGAGGATCCGCTCGCGTACCGCCCGCTCCATCGCCGCCCGCAGCTGCGCCAGCGTCGCGCCCAGCCGGTTGGGGGTGGCCTCGGCCTCCGGGCGCAGCACGGGGGAGACCAGGAGCAGCGGGGTTTCGGGGTGGCCCTGGCGGATCAGGTCGAGGAAGACCCGGGTGGTCTCGTACAGCAGCGGTACGGAGTACGGGATCCGCGACCAGCAGTTGGTGCCGAAGGCCAGGGTCAGCAGGTCCGCGGGCAGGGTGGCGAGCTGTTCGGCGGTGGGGAGCTCGCCCCGCGCGGCCCCCGCGTACCCCAGGTTCACCGTGTCGAGACCCAGCGCGCGCCCCGCGACCGCCGGCCAGCCGTGGGCGGGCCGGGTGGACCACCAGCCCTCGGTGATCGAGTCCCCGTGCACCACCCACCGCGGCCGGACCGGCGGCGGCAGCAGCGGGCCGCCCACCCCGCGGAGGGCGAGGACGAGGGGCGACTGGGTCTCCGGCGGATGGACCGTGTACGGCCCGCAGCCCGCCGGCAGGGGTATCCGTACCACCGACTCCTGCGCGGGCTCCGTGAACACCTCGCACAGCAGCCCGTCGCGGTTCCAGAGGGCGAAGACGTGCGCGAGGTCGCGCAGGGCGTCCGTGGGCCCCGGTACGGTCGCCCGGTACCGGATCTCCACCGCCCGGGTCCCCGGCCCCGCCGCGAACTCCAGCCGGACGCCGATCGGCAGCGTGGCCCGCTCCCCGGTATCCCAGGGCAGCCGCATCGAGTCGGCCGGGTCCGCGCGCACCGCCCGGCCGTCGGCCAGCCAGGCCACGCCCCGGAGGTAGGGCAGGGGGTCGAGCCAGCCGCCGTCCGCGGCTACCGCCGGGTCCGCCGGGTCCGCCGCCTGGACCGTGCCCGCCGTGCCCGTGCCCGCCGTGCCCACCGTGCCGTCTGCGCCCACCGGTCGCCTCCGATCGTCTGGTCCTCGTCGGGTACACCAAGCCTGCCCGGGGACGCGGCCGCCATGGGCGGGAGGGGGAAACAGAGCACGACTGCGGTGGCGGGCGTCCCGCACCCTGGGGCACATCTGACGAGGTGTCAAGTGCGGTCCGGAGGAATGGCACGTTCCGATCACTGAGGGTGATGACGCAGCGATCGATCACCTTCATGCAACAAACAGCCATCTCGGGCAGATGCGCGCAATGATCGTGCGCCATTGTGCAAAGATGGTGCATTACGGGCGGGAACTCCCAGCTCGTAGGCTCACTCGCTGTACGTGGAGCGGTGCGACCGCCTGCTCGGCGGTCCCCCTTGCGCACCCCTGCCCTGAACCAGGCCTGCCCTGGCGCAGTCGTGCCCTGCTCCGGATCCGCCGCGGTCGACGCCATCCCACCCCGCAGCGACAAGGAGTCCCCCCGTGCTGGACACTGGCCAGGCGCCCCCCGCCACCGCACCGGCTGTGCGCACCGGCAACCCGCTCTTCCGGCGCAAGCCGGTCGAGCGGCTCGTCGCCGAGGGCGGCCAGGGCGAGGGCGGTGCGCTCAAGCGCGCCCTCACCATGTGGCAGCTGACGATGATCAGCATCGGCGCCACCCTGGGCACCGGCATCTTCGTCGTCCTCGGCGAGGCCACCCCGATCGCCGGTCCGGCCGTCTGGATCGCCTTCGTCGTCGCGGGCCTGACCGCGCTGTTCTCGGCGCTGTCGTACGCGGAGCTCGCCGGTTCCATACCGGTCTCCGGCTCCTCGTACTCGTACTCGTACGCCACCATGGGCGAGCTCGTCGCCTGGGTCTGCGGCTGGTGCCTGGTCCTGGAGTACGGGGTCTCCGTGGCCGCCGTGGCCGTGGGCTGGGGGCAGTACCTCAACGAGCTGCTCGACGGCACGATCGGGGTGACCATCCCCGAGGCGGTCTCCGCCCCGCTGGGCGAGGGCGGCTACATCAACCTCCCGGCCCTGGTCGTGGTCATGCTCTCCATGGTCTTCCTGCTCCGCGGGGCCAAGGAGAGCGCCCGGATCAACTCGATCATGGTCGGCGTCAAGATCGTCACGCTGGTGCTCTTCTGCGTGATCGGCTTCATGGGCATCAAGGCAGGCAACTACACTCCGCTCGCCCCGCTCGGCATCACCGCCATCAGCACCGCCGCCTCCCTGCTCTTCTTCTCGTACATCGGCTTCGACGCCGCCTCCACCGCAGGTGAAGAGGCCAAGAACCCGAAGAAGGACCTGCCCCGCGCGATCATGCTCTCGCTGGGGATCGTCACCGTCCTCTACTGCCTGGTCGCCTTCGTGGCCGTCGGCGCCATGCCCTGGCAGGAGTTCGAGGGCAGCGAGGCCGCCCTGGCCAAGATCATGGAGGACGTCACCGGCCACAGCTTCTGGAGCGTGGTCCTGGCCGCCGGCGCCGTCATCGCCATCGCCAGCGTGGTCTTCGCCGTCCTGTACGGCCAGACGCGCGTGCTCTTCGCCATGGCCCGCGACGGCCTGATCCCCAAGGTCTTCGCCAAGGTCGACCCGAAGACCGGCACCCCCCGCGCCAACACGATCATCGTCTGCCTCTTCTGCGGCATCCTCGCGGCGACCATCCCGCTCAGCGAGCTCGCGAACGCCACCAGCATCGGCACGCTCTTCGCCTTCGCACTGGTCAACATCGCCGTCGTGATCCTGCGCTTCACCCGCCCCGACATGAACCGCACCTTCAAGGTCGCGCTCTTCCCGGTCACCCCGATCCTGGGCTTCGGCTTCTGCTGCTACCTGATGTGGGAGCTGCCGATGGCGACCTGGCTGGCCTTCGGTGGCTGGATGCTCGTCGGGTTCGTGATCTACTTCTGCTACGGCATCCGCCGCTCCAGCCTGGCCGCCACGGCCGAAGAGGCCCCCGCACAGAAGTGATCCACCCGCTTTGCGACTGAACGATCTCGACGAACGCATCGTCCACGCCCTCGCCGAGGACGCCCGCCGCTCCTACGCGGACATCGGCTCCGAGGTCGGCCTCTCGGCCCCCGCCGTCAAACGGCGGGTGGACCGGCTGCGGGCCGAAGGCGCCATCACGGGCTTCACCGTCCGCGTGGACCCCGCCGCCATGGGCTGGGAGACCGAGGGCTTCATCGAGATCTACTGCCGCCACAACACCTCGCCGGACGACATCCGGCGGGGTCTGGAGCGGTACCCCGAGGTGGTGTCCGCGTCGACCGTCACCGGCGACGCGGACGCCCTCGTCCAGATCTTCGCCTCCGACATGCGCCACTTCGAGCGCGTCCTGGAGCGGATCGCGGGCGAGCCCTTCGTGGAGCGGACCAAGTCCGTCCTGGTCCTCTCGCCGCTGCTGCGCCGCTTCACCTCCGGCGCGCCCGCGTAGGGGATCCGCTCGGGCACCCGTACCCGGCCTCCCGTACGACGGCGACCGCGCAACGAACCGCCGCCGCCCCCGCAGCCCCCCGGACCTGCGGTTCTGCGGAGGGCCGGCAGCGCCCGGGACCGCAGACCGGCGGCTGCACGCAACGAATCGCCGTCGAACGCTCTCAACACGCAACGAATCGTTCAGCGGCGTGCAATGGTCACGCCTTGTCCGGTCGGAAGTCTCCCCCGTACGGTCTAAAGGTCCCCCTGGAACCCCATCCGTCACAGAGGTCTCCATGCCCCAGCTGCGCACCGCCCTCCTCCAGAGCTCCGGAACCCTCGGCGACACCGCCGGGAACCTGAAGGCGCTCGACGAGGCCGCAGAGCGCGCCGCGGGCGCCGGAGCGGGCCTCCTGGTCGCGCCCGAGATGTACCTCACCGGCTACGCCATCGGCGGGGACGTCGCCCGCCTGGCCGAGGCCGCCGACGGCATGTCCGCCCGCGCCATCGGCGAGATCGCGCGGCGCCACGGGGTCGCGGTGCTCTACGGCTACCCGGAGCGCGACGGCGAGACCGTCTACAACTCCGCCCAGCTGATCGGCCCCGACGGCGCGTCCCTCGCGAACTACCGCAAGACCCACCTCTTCGGCTGCTTCGAGCAGGAGAGCTTCACCCCCGGCGGGGTGCAGGTGGTCCAGGCGGAGCTCGGCGGACTGCGCATCGGCATCCTGATCTGCTACGACGTCGAGTTCCCGGAGAACGTCCGCGCCCACGCGCTGGCCGGTACCGACCTGCTGCTGGTGCCCACCGCGCAGATGCACCCGTTCCAGTTCGTCGCCGAGCACCTCGTGCCCGTCCGGGCCTTCGAGAGCCAGATGTACGTCGCGTACGTCAACCGCACCGGTCCGGAAGGGGAGTTCGAGTTCGTCGGGCTCAGCTGCCTGGCCGGCCCGGACGGGGTCGTCAGGACCCGCGCCGGCCGCGGGGAGGACATGGTCTTCGGCGAGGTGGACCCCGAGTTCCTCGCCGCCTCCCGCGAGCACAACCCGTACCTGCGCGACCGCAGGCCCGGCCTGTACGGCTCGCTGGTCTGACCCGGCCCGCCCGGCCCCCCGGCCCGGCCGCCGCCCTCCCCAAGCCCTCCCCCGCACCACCCTGCCCGCAAGGAGCCGTACCCCCATGACGTCCACGGTCCCCACCGCCGTTCCGCACACCGACGGCCAGCCGCCGATCACCATGTTCGGACCGGACTTCCCGTACGCCTACGACGACTTCCTCGCCAGCCCGGCGGGCCTGGGCCAGATACCCGCTGCCGAGCTGGGCGCCGAGGTCGCGGTCATCGGCGGCGGCCTCTCGGGGATCATCTCGGCGTACGAGCTCATGAAGATGGGCCTCAAGCCCGTCGTCTACGAGGCCGACCAGATCGGCGGCCGGCTGCGGACCGTGAACTTCGAGGGTCCCGAGGCCGAGGGCCTGACCGCGGAGATGGGCGCCATGCGCTTCCCGCCCTCCTCGACCGCCCTCCAGCACTACATCGACCTGGTCGGCCTGAAGACCGAGCCCTTCCCGAACCCGCTGGCCGAGTCCACCCCCTCGACCGTCGTGGACCTCAAGGGCGAGACGCACTACGCCGAGACCATCGCCGACCTCCCGCAGATCTACCGCGACGTCGCCGAGGCCTGGAACGCCTGCCTCGAAGAGGGCGCCGACTTCTCGGACATGAACACCGCGATGCGCGAGCGGGACGTCCCGCGCATCCGCGAGATCTGGGCCAGGCTCGTCGAGAAGCTCGACGACGAGACCTTCTACGGCTACCTCTGCAAGTCCGAGGCCTTCAAGTCCTTCCGCAAGCGGGAGATCTTCGGCCAGGTCGGCTTCGGCACCGGCGGCTGGGACACCGACTTCCCGAACTCCATCCTGGAGATCCTGCGCGTCGTCTACACCGAGGCCGACGACCACCACCGCGGCATCGTCGGCGGCTCGCAGCAGCTGCCGCTGCGCCTGTGGGAGCGCGAGCCCGAGAAGATCGTCCACTGGGCGCAGGGCACCTCGCTGTCCTCCCTGCACGACGGCACCCCGCGCCCGGCGGTCACCCGCCTGCACCGCACCGCCGGCAACCGGATCACCGTCACCGACGCCTCCGGGGACATCCGCACGTACCGCGCGGCCATCTTCACCGCCCAGTCGTGGATGCTGCTGTCGAAGATCGAGTGCGACGACACGCTCTTCCCGATCGACCACTGGACGGCCATCGAGCGGACCCACTACATGGAGTCCTCGAAGCTGTTCGTGCCCGTCGACCGGCCGTTCTGGCTGGACAAGGCCGTCGATGACGAGGGGAACCCGACCGGTCGCGACGTCATGTCGATGACGCTGACCGACCGGATGACCCGCGGCACCTACCTCCTGGACGACGGCCCGGACAAGCCGGCCGTGATCTGCCTGTCGTACACCTGGTGCGACGACAGCCTGAAGTGGCTGCCGCTGTCCGCGAACGAGCGGATGGAGGTCATGCTGAAGTCCCTGGGCGAGATCTACCCCAAGGTCGACATCCGCCGCCACATCATCGGCAACCCGGTCACCGTGTCCTGGGAGGACGAGCCCTACTTCATGGGCGCGTTCAAGGCCAACCTGCCGGGCCACTACCGCTACCAGCGGCGCCTGTTCACGCACTTCATGCAGGACCGCCTGCCGGAGGACAAGCGGGGCATCTTCCTCGCGGGCGACGACATCTCCTGGACGGCCGGCTGGGCCGAGGGCGCCGTGCAGACCGCGCTGAACGCCGTCTGGGGCGTCATGCACCACTTCGGCGGCGCCACCGACGCCTCCAACCCCGGTCCGGGCGACCTGTACGACGAGATCGCCCCGGTCGAGCTGCCCGAGGACTGAGGTCCCGCAGCATCCGACAGGTCCCCGCGGACCCCGTGAGACCCGGGCCGCCGCCGTGCGCAGGAGCCGCGCACGGCGGCGGCCCGTATCCATGCGCGGGGCGGGGGAGGGGGCCGGCTCTCAGCCGCAGAGGGCCGCGGGGCGGTCCCAGCGGACGCCCACCGGGGTCAGCAGGCAGCGCCCGACCAGCCCCACCCCGGAGTCCAGGGATTCGGTGAACTCCCCTGCCAGTTCGGGGGATCCGCGCAGGGACCACAGCAGCCGGGCCGAGGCCCAGGCCGCGTCCCGGGCCCGCTGGAGGCTCCACGAGCCGAGCAGGTGGGTCAGCGGATCGGCGATCTGGAGCAGGTCGGGGCCCGGCATCAGGTCCTCGCGGATCCGCTCCTCCAGGGCCACGAGCACCTCCCCGACCTGGTCGAAGTCCCGCTCCAGGGCGGGCGGTCCGCACTCCAGCGCCCGGCAGGTGGCCACCACCGCGAGGGCGAGGTCGTGCCCGATGTGGGCGTTGATCCCGGCCAGGGCGTGCTGGAGCGGGCGTACGCCGGGATGCGCGCGGTACTGGAACAGCGGCCGCCAGCAGGCGGGGGCCGGGTCCCCCTCGGCGGCGGCCCCGACCGCGTCGAGGTAGCGCTCGGCGAAGCGCACGGCCAGGGCGGCGGCGGTGCGGCGGACTGGGAACTCGCCCGCCGCGATCCGCTCTTGCAGGTCCTGGGTGACCGCCAGGTACACGCGGTTGAAGACGGCCACGCCGTCGTGCGGGGGCAGCCGGTCGTCGAGCGTGCGCATCCGTGTGAGTACCGCATCCATGGGGGCAGGGTCGCAGGCCCCGGTGCGGGTACGGGAGAGTTGGCGGCGCGCTTCGCCGGTTCGGGCGAACGGGGGCGGAAGCCGCCCCCCGCGCCGCGCGCCGTCAGCCGCGGGTGCCGGGGCCCGCGCTGCCGTCCTCCCCGTCGGTTCCGCTGCCGCCGGCGCCCCCGTCGTAGCCGGAGGTCCCCGAGTCGAGCAGGGGTTCCTGCTCCTTGAGGTGGGCCGGGGCGAGCAGGCGCAGGGCGTGGTAGCCGGTGATGACCACGATCGTGCCGAGGGCGATGCCGCCGAGCTCGAAGTTGTCGGTGATCTGCAGTGTGACCCCGCCGACGCCGATGATGATGCCCGCGGCGGCCGGGACCAGGTTGAGCGGATTGCGCAGGTCCACGCGGCCGTTGAGCCAGATCTGGGCGCCGAGCAGGCCGATCATGCCGTACAGGATCACGGTGATGCCGCCGAGGACCCCGCCGGGGATGGCGGCCACGACCGCGCCGAACTTGGGGCACAGGCCGAAGAGCAGGGCGAAGCCGGCGGCGGCCCAGTACGCGGCGGTGGAGTAGACGCGGGTGGCGGCCATGACCCCGATGTTCTCGGAGTAGGTGGTGTTCGGGGGGCCGCCCACGGCGGTGGAGAGCATCGAGGCGGCGCCGTCGGCGGCGATGGCGGTGCCCAGCTTGTCGTCCAGCGGGTCCCCGGTCATCTCGCCGACGGCCTTGACGTGTCCGGCGTTCTCCGCGATCAGCGCGATGACCACGGGCAGGGCGACGAGGATCGCCGACCACTCGAAGGACGGGGCGTGGAAGGAGGGCAGTCCGATCCAGTCGGCCTTCGCGACCCCGGACAGGTCCAGCCGCCAGTGGTCCACGGCCTCGGGGCCGCCCAGGGTGGAGTGGATCTTCCCGAAGAGCCGGTCGAAGAGCCAGGAGATCCCGTACCCGAAGAGCAGTCCGAGGAAGATCGCGATCCGGGACCAGAAGCCGCGCAGGCAGACCACGGCCAGCCCGGTGAAGAGCATGGTGAGCAGGGCGGTCCACTGGTCCTGCGGCCAGTAGGTCGCGGCGGTGACCGGGGCCAGGTTGAAGCCGATCAGCATCACGACCGCGCCGGTGACCACCGGGGGCATCGCCGCGTGGATGATCCGGGCGCCGAAGCGCTGTACGGCGAGGCCCGCCAGGAAGAGCGCGGCGCCCACGACGAACACGGCGCCGGTGACGGTGGCGCTGTCACCGCCGGAGGCCCTGATCGCGGCGGCCACGCCGACGAAGGAGAGCGAGCAGCCCAGGTACGAGGGGACCCGGCCGCGGGTCGCGAGCAGGAAGATCGCGGTCGCGACACCGGACATCATGATGGCCAGGTTGGGGTCCAGGCCCATGAGGACGGGGGCCACGAAGCTCGCCCCGAACATCGCCACGACGTGCTGCGCGCCGAGCCCGGCGGTCCGCGGCCAGGACAGCCGCTCGTCCGGCCGCACCACCGCTCCGGGGGCGGGGGTCCGCCCGTCGCCGTGCAGGGTCCAGCCCACGCCGAGGCGCATCTCTCACTCCGTTTCCCTCCCGGCGGCGGCCGGGAGCTGCCCATGATCGGACCGCGGCGCGGCCAGCCGTATCCTACGGCCGTATTCCTGCGCTTTCGTCCTGTTCGGCGGCCTCGGGACCTGCGGCTCGTCCGGCCCGTCCCGTCCGGCCCTTCGGGCGCAGGACCCCCGCCCCGACTGCCAGTCCGCAGGCCAGCAGGGTCACCAGTCCGAAGGAGGCGACCAGCGAGGTCGCGTCGGCGACCGCGCCGATGGCCGAGGGGGCGATGAGGCCCGAGGTGTACGTGATCGTGGCGACGCCCGCGATGGCCTGCGCCGGGGCGGGCCCGCTGCGCGCGGCGGCCGCGAAGGCCAGCGGGACCACCACCGCGATGCCGAGGCCGATCAGCGCGAAGCCGGTGAGGGCGGCGGCCGGGTGGCGGACCCCGACCACGAGCAGGCCGCCCGCGGTGGCGAGGATGCCGCCGGTGCGCACCGTGCGCACCGCCCCGTAGCGGTCCACGACCCGGTCGCCCGCGAGCCTGGCCACGGCCATGGTGAGCGCGAAGGCGGTGGTGGAGGCGGCGGCGAGACCCGCGTCGGCGTCGAGGACGTCGCGCAGGTAGACCCCGGACCAGTCGAGGCTGGCGCCCTCGGCGAAGACCGCGCAGAAGCCGACCGCGCCGATCAGCAGGGCCGAGCGCGGGGGCAGGGCGAAGTGCGGGGGCGGCTCCTCGCCGGGGGAGCTGCGCAGGTCGAGGACCCCGCGGCAGGCGGCGAGCCCGAGCGCGGTGAGGACCAGGGCGGCGGCCAGGTGGTGGAGGCGGGCGTCCGTCCCGGCATGGGCGGCCGCTGTGCCGGCCGCCGCGCCGAGCAGGGCGCCGACGCTCCACATGCCGTGCAGGGAGGACATGATCGAGCGGCCGAGCCGGTTCTCGGTCTCGACCCCGAGGGCGTTCATCGCCACGTCCGACATGCCGGCCGTGGCGCCGTACACGAACAGGGCGAGGCAGAGGGCGGGCAGGCCGGGGGCCAGGCTCGGCAGGGTCAGCGACAGGGTCCACAGGGCGAGCAGCCCGGTCAGGGCGGTACGGGCCCCGAACCGGTGGTTGATCCGGCCCGCGAGCGGCATCGACAGGGCCGCGCCGACGGCGGGGAAGGCCAGCGCCAGCCCGAGGGCGCCCGCGCTGAGCGCGGCGTTCTCCTGGATCCAGGGGATGCGCGTGGCGAAGCTTCCGGTCACGGCGCCGTGGACGCAGAAGACGGCGGCGATGGCGGCGCGGGCGCGGCGCAGCCGGCGCGGGTCGAGGTCGGTGTCCCCAGTCATGGCCGTAAACTATCAGGGAGCCTGCCTGATAGATAAGCCCCGGCGGCGGTCCGTTGTCCGGTGGCCCCGCCGCCGCGAACCGATAGGTTCTGGAGTGTGCGTTCGATGTCTCCCGCCTCCCCCAGCACGGCCCGCGCGATCAACGACCGGCTCGCGCTGCGCCTCCTCCAGCAGGAGGGCCCCCTGACGGCGGCCCAGCTGAAGACCATGACCGGGCTGTCGCGGCCCTCCGTCGCCGACCTGGTCGAGCGGCTGGCCGGCTCGGGCCTGATCGAGGTGGTGGGGGAGTCCGGCGAGCAGCGGCGCGGCCCCAACGCCCGCGTGTACGGGATCGTGGCCCGCCGGGCCCACCTCGCGGCCCTCGACGTCCGCACCGACAGCGTCACCGCCGTGGTCACCGACCTGCTCGGGCACCCGCTGGCCCGGGCCGAACTGCCCGTGGCCGCGCCTGAGGAGGCGGTCTCGCTGCTCGTGCGCACCGCGCGCGAGGCGGGCGCGCAGGAGCTGCACACCGTGGTGATCGGGGCCCCGGGCCTGGTGGCCCCGGCCACCGGCGAACTGCGCGATACGGCCAAGCTGCCCGCCTGGCACCGGGAGCTCGTCGCCCTGCTGGACCGCCGGCTGCCCGCGACCGTACGGGTCGAGAACGAGACCAACCTGGCCGCTGTCGCCGAGCAGAGCCTGGGCGCCGCGCGCGGCACCGACTCCTTCGTGCTGCTGTGGCTGGGCGACGGGGTGGGTGCCGCCGTGGTCCTGGACGGGAAGCTGCGGCGCGGCGCCTCCGGGGGCGCGGGCGAGATCGGCTTCCTGCCCGTACCCGGCACCGGGCGGCTGCCCACCGCCACCGGCTGCGAGGGCGGGTTCCACGCCCTGGCCGGGCGGGCGGCCGTCACGGCCCTGGCCGCGGAGCACGGGTTCGCCGGGACGGCCGAGGAGGCCGTGGCCGGGGCCGCGGGCGGGGCGTTCCTGGACGCGCTGGCCGAGCGGCTGGCCGTGGGCGCGGCCGCGGTGGCCGCCGTACTGGACCCGGGCTGCGTGGTCCTCGGCGGGGAGCTGGGCCTGGCGGGCGGTGCGGCCCTCGCCGCCCGGGTCGCGGACCGGCTGCTCACCCTCACCCCCGTCCCCACCGAGGTCCGCGCCACCGCCCTCGGCGGGGCCGCGGTGCTGGAGGGCGGCCGGCTGCTGGCCCGCGAGGGGGCGCAGGACGCGCTGTTCGGGCCGGGGGAGCGGCGCTGAGGGGTGTGCCGGATGCGCGGCAGCCGCCGCGGGCCCGGTAGGCGGGCCCGCGGCGGCTGCGGCTGCGGCGGCCCCGGACGCGGGAGGACCCGGTGGCCGCCGGGCCACCGGGTCCTCCTCTCTCTGTGACGTGTGCTCACCCCCGTGGGATCAGCAGGCGCCCAGGTCCTTCCAGACACCCCACTGGCCGGTGGTGCCGGGTGCCTCGTTCTGCGTCCACCACTGGGCCTTCCAGTTGCGGCCCTGGTGGGAGACGGTCGTGCCGCCGGTGTAGACCGTGCCGTGGACGTACGGCGGGTTGGTGCAGGTGCCGCCCGTGGTGCTGCCGGTCGTGCCGCCCGTGGTGCCGCCCGTGGTGCCCCCGGTGGTGGTGCCGCCATCGGTGCCGCCGGTCGTGCCGCCCGTGGTCGTGCCGCCGGTCGTGCTGCCCGTCGTACCGCCGGTGGTGCCGCCCGTCGTGCCGCCCGTGCCGGGCTGCACCAGGGTGGTGCCGCGGGCCAGGTCGCCGGCCAGGGCGTAGGTGGTGCCGGAGATGTTCACCGTCCAGTTGGTGGGGGTGGACACCGGCAGGTAGTAGTTGAACGCCAGGTCGATGGTGGCGCCCGGGGCCAGCGACTGCCAGGCCGGGAGCTTCAGCGAGACGCGGTGGAAGTTGCCCTTCAGGCCGCCCACGTTGTTGCCCGTGTGGTCGCTGCTGATCACCTTGGTGTTGAAGCCCGACTGGTCCGAGGCGTTGCCGGGGGCCGAGGTCGAGTAGTCGAACTGGAACTCGGTGCCGCCGGGCAGCGCCGTGTTCGTGTTGTTGGTGATCTTGACCTTCGGGGTCAGCGGGTAGTTGGAGTCGCCCAGCTTGAACTCGGTGAACTCCGTCTTGATGTCCACGGCCTGCGTGGGCAGCGCGGTCCCGCCCGCCTTGGTCGCCCCGTACGGGCTCGCGGCCTTGAACTTCTGGTACATCACGTCGGTGAGCGTGTCGCCCATCTCGTACTGGCCCTTGGCGGCGTTGTACGAGTAGTCGCCGGCGAGCTCCCAGACCATGGTGCCGCCGATGCCCCGGTTGACCACGTAGTCGGCCTTGGCGGCCACGGACTGCTCGTCCTCGGTGGAGAGGAAGACCTTCTTCTGCGCGTTCCACAGCCACGGCGCGACCAGGGTCGAGTCGTACTTGCGGGCGTAGGTGCCGGTCAGGGTGGTGTTCGCCGGGAAGCCGTACTTGGTGACGTAGTCGCCGACCACGCCCTTCTCGAGGTTCTTGGCGTGCCACATCGGGTTGGAGCCCGCCGGGGACTCGACCCCGTTGTCGTCCTTGTCGTGCCACAGGTTGTCGATGCCGACCGCGCCGTCACCGCACTTGGTCAGCCCCGCGCCGGCCGGGCAGGTGGTGGTGGACGCCTTGCCCCACAGGCCGTCGGTGCCGCCCTGGACGTTCTTGAAGCCGCGGGTGTAGTACGGCAGGCCGATGTTGATCCGGCCGGCGGGCATGGAGCCGCGGAAGTAGTGGTACGCCCAGTCGGTGTTGAGGTAGCCGATGCCGCCGTACTGCTGGGAGCCGTAGACCCCGGCCGCGGCGAGCTCCGCGTCCTTGCCGTCGTCGAACAGGGAGGCGTTCGGGCCGACGTACTCGTTCCAGGCGCCGTGCAGGTCGTAGGACATGATGTTGACGTAGTCCAGGTACTTCTGCATCTGGTACGTCTCCATACCGCGCAGCAGGTACCCGGAGGAGGGGGCGGCCACGGTCAGCAGGTAGTGCTTGCCGTCGGCGGCGCCCGCGGTGTCGAGCTTCTCGCGGAGGGTCTTCATGAGGGCGTCGTAGCCCTTGACCAGCCCGGCGCGGCGGGCGTTGGAGATCGTGAAGTCCAGCGGGTTGCCCGCGTCCTTCATGCTGGTGGCGTACTCGTAGTCGATGTCGACGCCGTTGAACCCGTACTTCTTGACGAAGGCGACGGCGGAGTCCGCGAAGGTGTTGATGCCTGCCTGGTTGACCGAGCCGTCCGCGTTGGTGGCCATCGTGTAGAAGCCGCCGGAGTTGACGCGGGTGCCGTTCTCGGCGAAGTAGCCGCCGGTCTCCGCCCAGCCGCCGACCGAGACCAGGGTCTTCACGTTCGGGTACTGCTTCTTGTACTTGTTCAGCAGGTTGAAGTGGCCCTGGTAGGGGAACGCCGGGTCCATCTCGGCGCCCGCCACGCCCGGCCAGGTCATCCCGGTGGAGGCGTTGTTGGGGCCGTCCGGGCCCACGGACAGCTTGTTGCTGCCGTCCACGTGGGCGAAGGCGTAGTTCAGGTGGGTGACCTTGCCCCACGGGATGTTGTTCACCAGGTAGGCGGGCTGGCCGTTCTTGCCGGTGCGCCAGTTGGTGAAGTAGCCGATGACGCGGCGCTGGTGGTCGGCGCCCATCTTCTCGCGGCCCTCGCTGTCGTAGACAGAGCAGTAGGGCACGTCGACGCCGGGCGTCTTGTAGAGGCCGTCAGGTCGACAGGACTCGTTGTCTGCGGCGTGCGAGACGCCTGCGGAGAGCGAGCTGAACAGCAGGCCGGCGACTGCGGCTCCGGCTGCCATCAGCGTGGCTCTCGTGCGCGTGGGGGACAGCACGATCGTGGCTCCTGGGGAAGGGAGGTTGGCAGGACACAACGAACTGATAGGTGGCGCGAATTGGGCCCGCGGTGTGCGCACATCCGACGGGCTGTCTCCCGGAAGTTGAAGCAGAGATTAAGAGGACTAGACCACGCCGTCAATAGGTCTGGACCAACGGGGGAACGGCTGCTTCGAACCTGCCTGAATGCGTCCGATTGTGATCCAGGCCACATTCGTTCACCCGCATGGGCGCCGATCGGCCGTGGCACACTGACCCTGTACCAGTAGCAGCGCACTCCGGGGTCGGTGCAATTCCGAACCGGCGGTTACAGTCCGCGACCCGTCCGCAGCCAGCGGCCGGTTGACCAGGTGAAATTCCTGGACCGACGGTTAAAGTCCGGATGGGAGGCAGTGCGCGGCGGGCCAGTCACGGGTACGCCGCCCCAGGCGGCTCACCGGCGTTTTCCAGCCGCGGGAGCCTGTCCTTCCGGCTTCGGCGTACCCCCGTGCGTCCCGCTCTTCTGTCGTATCCCGACAGGCCCCGGAGTCCGTGCCCGATGAGGCAGGAGGACCCGGTGGCCGAAAACGCCGATGCAGACGCCATGCGGCGAGCCGTCGTGCTCGCGGCCCGCGCCCTCGGCTCCACCAGCCCGAACCCCGTCGTCGGCTGCGTGGTCACCGCCGCCGACGGCACGATCGCGGGCGAGGGCTACCACCAGCGGGCCGGCGGCCCGCACGCCGAGGTCCACGCCCTGCGCGCGGCCGGCGACCGGGCCCGCGGCGGCACCGCCTACGTCACCCTCGAACCCTGCAACCACACCGGACGCACCGGTCCCTGCGCCCAGGCCCTCATCGAGGCGGGCATCGCCCGCGTGCACTACGCCGTCCCCGACCCCGGAGCCGAGGCCGGCGGCGGCGCCGCCACCCTGCGCGCCGCGGGCGTCGAGGTCACGGAGGGACTCCTCGCCGCGGAGGCCGCCGAGGGCAACGCCGCCTGGCTCACCTCCGTACGCCTGGGCCGCCCGTACGTCCTGTGGAAGTACGCCGCCACCCTCGACGGGCGCATCGCCGCCGCCGACTCCACCAGCCGCTGGATCAGCTCGGCCGCCTCGCGCGCCGACGTCCACCGGCTGCGCGCCGAGGCCGACGCCGTGCTCGTCGGCTCCGGCACCCTGCACGCCGACGACCCGCACCTCGCCGTCCGCGGCCTGCCCGCGGGCCGCGGGGCCACCCAGCCGCTGCGCGTCGTCCTCGACACCCGCGCCACCGTCCGGCCCACCGCCCGGGTCCTCGACGACGCGGCCCCCACGCTGCTGGCCGTCGGGGAGGACGCCGACACGGCCCACCTCCCCGGGGTCGACACGGTCCGGCTGCCGGCCGGCCCGCACGGCCTCTCCGTGGACGCCCTGCTGCGCGAGCTGTACGCGCGCGGCGTCCGCTCCGTACTCCTCGAAGGCGGCCCGGCTCTCGCCGGGTCCTTCGTCGCCGCGGGCGCAGTCGACAAGGTCGTCGGCTACCTCGCACCCGTCCTGCTCGGCGCGGGCCCCGCGGCCCTCGCCGACGCCGGCATCGCCACGATCGCCGACGCGCTGCGGCTCGACATCACCGAGACCGTCCGCATCGGCCCCGATCTGCGCATCACCGCCGTTCCCGCCACCGCCCCCAAGGAGCACTGAGTGTTCACCGGAATCGTCGAAGAACTGGGCGAGGTCACCGCCGTCGAGGAGCTCGCGGACGCCTCCCGCTTCCGGCTGCGCGGCCCCGTCGTCACCGAGGGCGCCAAGCACGGCGACTCGATCGCCGTCAACGGCGTCTGCCTGACGGTGGTGGAGACCTCGGACGGCGAGTTCACCGCCGACGTGATGGCCGAGACCCTCAAGCGCTCCAGCCTCGGCGCCCTCGGCGTCGGCTCCCGCGTCAACCTGGAGCGCCCCATGGCCCTCGGCGGCCGCCTCGGCGGCCACCTGGTCCAGGGCCACGTGGACGGCACCGGCACCATCCTGGACCGCACCCCCTCCGAGCACTGGGAGATCGTCAAGATCGGCCTCCCGGCGGAGCTGGCCCGGTACGTGGTCGAGAAGGGCTCCATCACCGTCGACGGCGTCAGCCTCACGGTGGTCGAGGCGGCCGCCGGCCACTTCACCGTCAGCCTCATCCCCACCACCCTCGCCCTGACCACCCTCGGCCACAAGCAGGCCGGGGACCCGGTCAACCTGGAGGTCGACGTCCTCGCGAAGTACGTCGAGCGCCTCCTCGCCGCCGGAGTGGACCCCCTGCACGCCCGCACCACCGAGGACGGGCAGACCGCCCGCCCCACCGAGGAGAACCCGGCATGAGCCCCCTGACCTGGCTGAACTCCGAGGCCTTCACGGTCTTCGACCAGCAGATCAAATGGGCCGACATGATCGGCAACACCGCCGGCCTGATCGCCCTGGCCCTCGGCTGGCGCCGCTCCGTATGGACCTGGCCCATCCAGCTCCTCTCCGGCGCGGTCCTCTTCGCCGCCTTCGCCGCCGGACACCTCTCCGGCAGCGCCGGCAAACAGGTCGTCGTCGTCCTCGTGGCCTCCTGGGGCTGGTACCAGTGGACCCGCGGCCGACAGCAGGCCCAGGACGGCTCCCTCGCCGTCCGCTTCGCCACCTGGCGCGAGCGCGCGGCCCTGGCCGGAGCGGCCGCCCTCGGCACCCTCGCCGTCGGCGGGCTCTTCACCGCCTTCCCGGCCCTGTCCTGGGACCCCTGGCCCGACGCCTACGTGTTCGTCGGCACCATCGTCGCCATGTACGCCCAGGCCAGGGGCATGGTCGAGTTCTGGTTCGCGTGGCTGCTCGTCGACCTGGTCGGCGTCCCCCTCGCCTTCGCGAACGGCTACGCCTTCTCCGGCCTCGTCTACGTCGTCTACGGCGCGCTCGTCCTGTGGGGCGCGTACGACTGGTACCAGCGCTCCCGCACCAACCCCACCACCCCGGCTCTCGAAGGAGCGGCGGCATGACCCTCAAGCCCGTTCAGGCGCTCACCGACCTCCCCGAGAACTTCCGCCTCGACCCGGTCGAGCAGGCCATCCGGGACATCGCGGCCGGCCGCCCCGTGGTCGTCGTCGACGACGAGGACCGGGAGAACGAGGGCGACCTCGTCATCGCCGCCGAGATGGCCACCCCCGAGATCATCGCCTTCATGATGAGCGAGTGCCGCGGCCTGATCTGCGCCCCCATGGAGGGGGACGAGCTCGACCGGCTCGAACTGCCCCAGATGGTCGTCCGCAACACCGAGTCGATGCAGACCGCCTTCACCGTCTCCGTGGACGCGGGCCCCGCACACGGGGTCACCACCGGCATCTCCGCCGCCGACCGCGCCACCACCCTGCGGCTCCTGGCCTGCGGCACCACCGGAGCCGACGACTTCGTCCGCCCCGGCCACATCTTCCCGCTGCGCGCCAAGCCCGGCGGCGTACTCGCCCGCCCCGGCCACACCGAGGCCGCCGTCGACCTCGCCCGGCTCGCCGGACTGCGGCCCGCCGGCGCCATCGTCGAGATCGCCGGAGAGGACGGGGTCATGCTCCGGCTGCCCGAGCTGATCCCCTTCGCCCGCAAGCACGGACTGACGATCATCTCCATCGAGGACCTGATCGCCTTCCGCCGCAGCGCCGAGCCCACCGTCCGCCGCGAGGCCGAGGTCAGCCTCCCGACCTCCTTCGGCGCCTTCACGGCGTACGGCTACCGCTCCACCGTCGACGGGGTCGAGCACGTCGCCCTGGTCCACGGCGAGATCGCCGGCGGCGAGGACGTCCTGGTCCGGATGCACTCCGAATGCCTGACCGGCGACATCTTCCACTCGCTGCGCTGCGACTGCGGCCCCCAGCTGCACGCCTCCATGGCCCGCATCCAGGCCGAGGGCCGCGGGGTCGTGGTCTACCTGCGCGGCCACGAGGGCCGCGGCATCGGCCTGCTGTCCAAGCTCCGCGCCTACGAGCTCCAGGAGCGCGGCCGCGACACCCTCGACGCGAACCTCGAACTCGGACTGCCCGCCGACGCCCGCGACTACGGGGCCGGCGCCCAGATGCTCGCCGACCTCGGCGTCCGCTCCGTGCGGCTGCTCACCAACAACCCCGAGAAGGCCGACGCCCTCGTGCGCGGCGGGGTCCGCGTCAACCAGCGCGAGCCCATGCCCGTCGAGGCCGGCGAGCACAACCTGCGCTACCTGCGCACCAAGCGGGACCGGATGGGCCACGACCTGCCCTGGCTGGACGCGGCCGCGGCCTCGGTCGTCTCCGCCTGCGGCAACCAGTAGCCGCACCCGGCACGACCCGCCACCCCACCACCCACCACCCACCACCCCAGAACCAAGCACCGAGGAGAACCGTGAGCGGCAAGGGCGCACCCGAACTGAGCGTACGCAACTGCGGAGACCTGCGGGTCGCCGTGATCGCGGCGCAGTGGCACGAGAAGGTCATGGACGGACTCGTGGACGGCGCGCTGCGCGCCCTCCACGAGCTCGGCATCGACGAGCCCACCCTGCTGCGGGTGCCGGGCAGCTTCGAGCTCCCCGTCGTCGCGAAGGTGCTCGCCGAGCGCGGCTACGATGCCGTGGTGGCCCTCGGCGTGGTGATCCGCGGCGGAACCCCGCACTTCGACTACGTGTGCCAGGGCGTCACCCAGGGTCTCGTCAAGGTGTCCGTCGACACCGGCGTCCCGATCGGCTTCGGTGTGCTCACCTGCGACACCGACGAGCAGGCCCTCGACCGGGCCGGCCTCGAGGGCTCGAACGAGGACAAGGGGCACGAAGCGGTCACCGCCGCCGTCGCCACCGCCATGACCCTGCGGACCGTCAGCGAACCCTGGCGCTGAGTGGCCGGGGCGCACCCCGTATTCTGAGGACCATCATGGCCAACAAGACTTTCGAAGAGCTCTTCGCCGAGCTGCAGCACAAGGCGGCCACCGGCGACCCCAGCACCTCCCGTACCGCGGAACTGGTCGGCAAGGGCGTCCATGCCATCGGCAAGAAGGTCGTCGAGGAGGCCGCCGAGGTCTGGATGGCCGCCGAGTACGAGGGCAAGGAGGCGGCTGCCGAGGAGATCTCGCAGCTGCTGTACCACGTACAGGTGATGATGGTCGCGCGCGGGATCTCCCTCGACGAGGTCTACAAGCACCTCTGACGGGCCGCCCGGCGGCACCGCCGCCGGGCCCCGCACCTCCCGGCACCAGCCCGCACCACCCCCGTACCACCCACGCTCCGCACAGCACTCACGTACCGCGAACAAAGGAAACCGTCCCCATGCTGCGCATCGCCGTCCCCAACAAGGGTTCCCTCTCCGGACCTGCGTCGGCAATGCTCCATGAGGCCGGCTACCGCCAGCGCAAGGAGTCCAAGGAACTCGTGGTCATCGACCCCGAGAACGAGGTGGAGTTCTTCTACCTCCGGCCCAAGGACATCGCGATCTACGTGGCCTCCGGCAAGCTCGACATCGGCATCACCGGCCGCGACCTGCTGCTGGACTCCGGCGCGAACGCGGAGGAGATCCTCCCGCTGAACTTCGCCCGCTCCACCTTCCGCTACGCCACCCGCCCCGGCACCGCCCGCGGCCCGGAGGACTTCGGCGGCATGACGATCGCCACCTCGTACGAGGGCATCGTCGCCAAGCACCTCGCCGAGCAGGGCGTCGACGCCTCCGTCGTCCACCTCGACGGCGCCGTCGAGACCGCGATCCAGCTGGGCGTCGCCCAGATCATCGCCGACGTGGTCGAGACCGGCACGAGCCTGCGCAACGCCGGACTGGAGGTCATCGGCGAGCCGATCCTGCAGTCCGAGGCCATCGTGGTCCGCCAGACCGGCGCCGGAGTCGAGGACCCGCGGATCCAGACCTTCCTGCGCCGCCTCCAGGGCGTCCTGGTCGCCCGCAGCTACGTGATGATGGACTACGACTGCCGCGCCGAGCACCTGGAGCGCGCCGTGGCCCTCACCCCCGGCCTCGAATCGCCGACGGTCTCCCCCCTGCACAACGAGGGCTGGGTCGCCGTCCGCGCCATGGTCCCCGCCAAGGAGGCCCAGCGGATCATGGACGACCTGTACGAGCTCGGCGCCCGCGCGATCCTCACCACCTCGATCCACGCCTGCCGGCTCTGACCCGCACCCCCTCACACGGCAACCCCGCAAAGGCACCGCACACCATGGCCGAGTCCGCCGCCCCCGCAGCCCCGCCCGCCCTGCCGGTCACCTTCCGGCCCACCCGGACCCGGGTGATCCTGCTGGGCGTCGGCTCGGCCATGTTCGCGACCATCACCGTGGTCGCCCTGATGCTGGAGCGCCTGAGCACCGGCGAGAAGATCAGCTTCATCTTCACCGCCGGACTGCTCAGCTCCGTCCTCGTCCTGCTCAGCCGCCCCAAGGTGGTCGCCGACGAGGCCGGGGTGACCGTGGTCAACCTGACCACCACCCGCCGCCTGGAATGGGCGCAGATCCTCCGCGTCAACCTCCGCCCCGGCGACCCCTGGGTGTTCCTCGACCTCAACGACGGCACCAGCCTGCCCGCCCTGGGCATCCAGCCAGGAGTGGCCCGCGCCCAGGCCATCGGCGACGCGCGCGCCCTGCGCGCCCTCGCCGAAACCCGCGGTACGGGCTCCGCCGCCGCTTGAGCCCCCGTTGCGGGCCCGACCGCAATGACTACCCTGGTGCCGGGGCGCAGCCGTGCGCCCCGCCGCCGGCTCCGGCCCCCCGGCAGCCGCGGCCCCCTGCCACCAGAGGAGTGACTCCCTCCAGCGATGGACGGATCGTCCGGTAGTACCCGCGCCGCCACCTCCCGCGAGGCGGCGGCATGACCATCCCGCTACTCCTGCTCGGGGCGGCCTTCGCCCTGATCCTGGCCAACGGATTCTTCGTGGCCGCCGAGTTCGGCCTCGTCACCGTCGAGCGGCAGGACGCCGAGCGCGCCGCCGCCGAGGGCGACCGCCGCGCCCGCACGGTCGTCAAGGCCCTGCGGGAGCTGTCCTTCCAGCTCTCCGGCACCCAGCTCGGCATCACCCTCACCTCCCTCGTGGTCGGCATGCTCGCGGAACCCGCCCTCGCCGGGCTGCTCGCCGGCCCGCTCACCGCCACCGGACTCCCGCACGGGGCCGTCTCCGGGGTCTCCGTGGCCGTCGGCATGCTGCTGGCCTCCGCCGTGCAGATGGTGGTCGGCGAACTGGTGCCGAAGAACTGGGCGGTCTCCCGGCCGCTCCAGGTCGCCCGCTTCGTGGCCGGCCCGCAGCACGCCTTCTCCCGCCTCTTCCGACCGGTCATCTCCGGGCTCAACTCCGTCGCGAACCGCCTGGTACGGGCCTTCGGCGTGGAGCCCGCCGAGGAGCTGGCCTCCGCCCGCACCCCCGGCGAACTGGTCTCCCTGGTCCGCCACTCGGCCCGCGCGGGCGCCCTCGAACAGGACACGGCCGACCTGTTCGTCCGCACCCTCTCACTGGGCGGGCTCACCGCCCAGCACGTGATGACCCCCCGGGTCCGCGTCAGCGCCCTCCAGGCCGGGGCCACCGCCGCCGACGTGCTCAACCTGACCCGGGCCACCGGCCTGTCCCGGTTCCCCGTCTACCGCGAGCGCATCGACGAGGTGGTCGGGGTGGTCCACCTCAAGGACGCCCTGGCCGTGCCGGAGCAGGAGCGGGCGCGCACCCGGGCCGGGCTGATCTCCGTACCCGCCCTGCTCGTCCCGCAGACCCTGCCCGTGCAGCGGCTGCTGGAGCGGCTGCGCAAGGAGCAGCCGATGGCCGTGGTCGTCGACGAGTACGGCGGCACCGCCGGGGTGGTCACCCTGGAGGACATCGTCGAGGAGCTCGTCGGGGAGGTCCGCGACGAGCACGACCTCGCCGGGGAGGAGACCCCCGAACTGGCCGCCGCGCCCGCCGAGGACGGGCGGCCCGCCTGGGACGCCGACGGCTCCTGCCGGGTGCACACCCTGCGCCGGATAGGACTGGAGGTCCCCGAGGGGCCGTACGAGACCGTGGCCGGGCTGGTCGCGGACCTCCTCGGCCGGATCCCCGCCCCCGGCGACCGGGCCGAACTGCCCGGCTGGAAGCTCTCCGTCCGCCGGGTCGGCCGCTTCCGGGCCGAGCGGGTCCGGCTGGTGCGCACCGTGCCCGCCGCGGCCGAGCCGCGGATCGCGGAGGCGGTGGGCGGCCGGTGAACGCCCTGCACCTGGTCTTCGCCCTGCTGCTGGTGCTGGCGAACGGCTTCTTCGTCGGTGCGGAGTTCGCCCTGGTCTCCGTGCGGCGCAGCCAGATCGAGCCGCTGGCCGCCGCCTCCAAGCGGGCCCGGCAGGTGCTGTACGGACTGGAGAACCTGCCCCGGATGATGGCGGCGGCCCAGTTCGGCATCACCCTGTGCTCGCTGACCCTCGGAGCGGTCGCCGAGCCCACCGTGGCCCGGCTGCTGGAGCCCGTCTTCCTCGCGGTGCACGTGCCGCAGGCGCTCGTCCACCCCCTCGGGTACGCGGCCGCCCTGGCCGCCGTGGTCTTCCTGCACCTGGTGATCGGGGAGATGCTCCCCAAGAACCTCGCCATGGCGGACCCCGGGCGCACCGCCCTGCGGCTGGCCCCCGGGCTGGTCGGCTTCGCCCGGCTCTGCGGGCCCGTCACCGCCGCGCTGGGCGCCTGCGCCCGCCTGGTGCTGCGGGCCTTCCGCGTGGAGCCGAAGGACGAGGTCGAGGCGGCCTACACGAGCGCCCAGCTCGGCCGGCTGGTCGAGGACTCCCGGCAGGCCGGACTGCTGGCGGCGGTGGAGCAGGAGCGGCTGGAGGACGCGCTGGAGCTGGGCAGCCGCCCGGTGACGGACGTGCTCCTCGACCGGGCCCAGCTGGTCACGGTCGGACCGTCCGCCACCCCGCGGCAGATCGAGGCGCTGACCGTGCGCACCGGCTACTCGCGCTTCCCGGTCCGCGCGGACGGCGCGGGCGGGGCCTTCCTGGGCTACCTGCACGTCAAGGACGTGCTCGACCTGGAGGAGCGGGAGCGGGCGGTGCCGCAGCAGGTCTGGCACCGGATGCCCGTGCTCGGCGCCACCCTGCCCCTGGACGACGCGCTGGGCGTGATGCGGCGCGAGGCCACCCATCTGGCGCAGGTCGCCGATGCGGCCGGCCGGGTGCTGGGGCTGGTGGCCCTGGAGGACGTGCTCGAAATGCTGGTCGGCGAGGTGCGGGACCCGGCGCACCGGCTGCGGGAGGTCCTGCCCGCCCCCGCGCCGGGGGCGGCGGTCCCGGGGGCGGCGGTGTTCGGGTAGGTCCCCGCGGATCCTCCCGGGCCCCGCGGCCCCCGGGACCGCGCCGTCACAACGGCGGGGGCTCGGGGCGCCCGCGGTCCTGGGGGCCGCGGCCCGAGAGGACCTCTCCGTAGGCCTGCATCAGGTCGGGCAGGCGCAGGGTGGCCAGGTCCTCGCGGCCCGGGGTGCCCGGGTAGCCGGTCAGCCGCAGGTCGCGGTAGGCGCAGCTCTTCTCGTACAGGGTGCGCAGGAAGCGGCCGTTGCCCAGTTCGTCGATCCAGCCCTGCTCGACCACGTGCGCGCTGATGCTGCCGAGCTCCTCGGCGGCCTCCGCGTCCCACTGGTCGCCGTTGGCGGCGGCCAGCACCCCGCCGATCGCGGTGAGTTCGGACGGCCGGTAGCTCGGGAAGTCCACGCGGGTGGTGAAGCGGGAGGACAGCCCGGGGTTGGTGGCGAGCAGCCGGTCCATGCCCGCCGGATAGCCCGCGAGGATCACCACGAGCTGGTCGCGGTTGTCCTCGGCCCGCTTCAGCAGCACCTGGAGGGCCTCGTCCCCGTACGCGTCGCCCTTGCTGTAGCCGGAGTTGGAGAGGCTGTACGCCTCGTCCACGAACAGCACCCCGCCGATGGCGGAGTCGATGAGCTCGTTGGCCTTCACGGCGGTCTGGCCCAGGAACTCGCCGACCAGGTCGGCCCGTTGGGCCTCGACCAGGTGGTCGCCGCCCAGCAGCCCCAGCGCGTAGAAGACCCGGCCCAGGATCCGGGCCACGGTCGTCTTGCCCGTACCGGAGGGGCCGGAGAAGACGAAGTGCCGCTTGGGCGGCTGGACGGGCAGCCCCTGGCCGGCCCGCAGCCGCGCCATGTGGAGCTGCGCGGACAGGGCCTTGACCTGCCGCTTGACCGGCGCCAGCCCCACCATCTGCTCCAGCTCGGCCAGGGCCTCGGCGAGCAGTTCGGGGTCCGAGGGCCCGGCCGGCAGGTCCGGCGGCCCGGACTGCGGGGGTACGGAGGGCTTGCGCCGGGGCCGGTCGGGCGGCAGCGGCGGTCCGGGCGGGCCCGGTACGCCGGACAGCGGGGCCGGCACCGGCCCGAACCGCGGCTCGCGGCCGTCGGGGGAGTCGGAGCCCGGCAGCGGTTCCGCATCGGGCTGGCCCTCCGCGGCGTCCTGCCCGGTGCCGCCGCCGACCACCGCCGCCGCGTAGTCCCCGGCGCCGGCGGCGTACCCCAGCCCGTCCAGCCCGTGCGTGCCGTCGAGCCCGTCGCCCTCGGCGATGGCGGTGAGGCGGGCCGCGGTGTCCATGAAGGCCGGGTCCACCCGGTGCACGGCGCGGTACAGGGGGAGGGCGGCGGCGCTGCGGCCGGTGCCCTCGTGGGCGCGGGCCAGCCAGTAGCGCAGCTCCTTGCGCTGGGGCTGCTCGCTGCGGCAGCGCATCAGGGCCGTCGAGAGCACCGGTTCGGCCTGCCCGTACATCTCCAGGCGGACCCGGGCCATCCCGCCGAAGAGCCCGGACTCGATGCCCAGCAGCGGATCGTCGACGAGCGGCTCGGTGTGCCGCACCAGCTGGTCCCAGTCCTTGACGAGGTACGCGCGGCAGGCGTGCAGGAAGCGGACCTGCGGATCCGCGTCCACCGGAGGCAGCCCGGCGAGGGCCTGGTCGAGCTCCGGGACGTGCCGGCCGTCCAGCCAGTGCGAGGCGTGCGCGAGCAGCAGGTCGCGCCGGCTCTCCAGCACGGGCTGCACCCACCAGCCCAGCCAGTACCAGGAGTTGAGGGTGCGCCGGTGGCGGGCCCGCTGCTCGCCGAAGCGGTCGTGGTGGGCGTACATGCGCAGCAGCGCGTTGGTGGTGTCCACCCGCAGGGCGTGCAGCCCCAGCCAGGCGTCGGCCATCGCCGGATCACAGCGGACGGCGGTCCGGAACTCCTCCTCGGCCTGCGGGTAGGCGCCCATCATGTACGCGTCCACCCCGCGCAGCCAGGCGAGTTCGGCCGGGGCGTAGCTGCCGCCCTGCGTGCCGAAGTCCATCGCATCCCCCAACCTCCGCGTCATGGACGGGAGTTGTGCAGACCGCTCCGCCGGAATCAGTTTCGCATCGTACCTGCGGCGAAGACGCCGACGTAGGGCGCGGCGGACACTCGGGGGAGCGGGCGGCCGGGGGGTGACCGTGACTCAGGGTGAACGAGGGGCCGGAGGGGTGCGGCCGACGGGGGTCGTACGGGGCAGAGCGAAGCCCCCGGTCACGGGGGAACGACCGGGGGCTTCGGGGAGGTGAGGCCCGCTGGGCCGCACATTCAGAACGTAAGGCTGCCGCGGCGCCCCGGTCAAGCGGGATCGGGGGGCTGCCGGAGGGCAGTTTTGAGCGTGGATCAAACCGGGGGCAGTTCGTCGCTCTGGGTGACGAAACGGGGTGCCCCGGCCGTCGCATCCGCCCCCGAAGTCCACTCGTATCCCGTACCGCTCTGGCGCACCAGGGTGTCGGCGAAGGGGCGCGAAGGATCACTCGCGAAGTGATCGAGCTCCGCGCGCTCCCACCCGTCCCAGAAATCCGCCTGCGCGCTCCCGTCCCGGGCCCGCCCGCGCCCCCACGACTCGGCGCGCGGGGTGTCCATCCACAGGAGCCGCGCCAGGTACGGGCGCAGCTCCCGGCGCCCGGTGCCGACCCCCTCGATCAGGAGCAGCGGTACGGGCTCCTGCACCCGCTCCGGGCCGAAGCCGCGGGCGGTCCAGTCGTACGGCCGCCAGTGCGCGGCCCGGCCGGCGGCCAGCGGCTCCAGCACCTGCCGCCGGAACCGCCCGGTCCAGCCGAACAGCTCCCCGTGCGTGGCCACGTCGTCCAGGTGCAGGACGGGGGCCCCGCCGAGGGCCTGCGCCAGCCGCGCGGCGAAGGTGCTCTTGCCCGACCCCGCGTGCCCGTCCACCGCGACCAGCCGCACCGGGCCGCAGGAGGGGGGCGCGGCGGCGAGCGACGCGGCCAGCGGGCCGAGCGGGCCGGGCGCCTCCGCGCGGCCGGCCGCCGCAGGCGGGGCGGCGGAGACGGAGGAGCACGGCTCCGAAGAGGCGGCGGGGGCGGCGGGGGAGGCGGCGTCCGGGTCCGGGAGGGGCACCCGACCAGCGTACTTCCGCGGGACACGAGCCCTGTGCCTGGCCGCCGCCGCTCCGCTCCTGCGAAGGTGGCGGGACAGCCGTCCGGACCACCCTGGGGGTTCCCGCCGATGACCGCTTCCGCACCGCGCCGGGCCGTACTGGCCGCGGCCCTCGCCCTGGCCGCGGCCGCCGCGGGCCCCGGCCCGGCCGGGGCCGCCCCCCGCACCCGCGGCTCCGCCCCGCTGCCCGCGCCCGGCGGAGCCCCCGCGCCCGCCCCCGGCGGCGCAGCCCCGGCCCGCACCGTCTCCAACCGCTTCTGGCACACCGCCGCCCACTGGCGCGCGGGGTCCCACGAGGGGACGGCCGTCACGACCGCCCCCCGCCCCGCCCTGCGCATCGGCGCCACCTCGGGCGACACGGAGTACGCCGACTCGCACACCGGCCGCACCACGCCGTGGCACTACGCCCGCTGGACCTCCCCGGTCCACCGCTCCGGGGTCCCCGCCACCGAGGTCGTCGCGTCCTGGAACGCCCACACCCCGCCCGGCACCTGGATCCAGACCGAGGTCCGCGCCACCTACACCGACGGCACCCTCAGCCCCTGGTACGTCATGGCCCGCTGGGCCTCGGGCGAGGCCGACATCCGGCGGACCTCCGTCGACGGCCAGGGCGACGGCCGCAGCCGGGTGTGGACCGACACCCTCGCCGTGGACGGGGCCCCCGCCGCCGAGGGGCTGCGCATCACGCACTGGCAGCTGCGCCTGACCCTGTACCGCAGGCCCGGCACCCGCCTGACCCCGCTCGTCCACCTCGCGGGCGCGATGGCCTCCGACGTGCCGGCCCGTCACACCGTGCCCGCGACCGCTCCCGGACCCGGCCGCGAGCTCGCCGTACCGCGGTACTCGCAGGAGATCCACAAGGGCCGGTACCCGGAGTACGACAACGGCGGCGAGGCCTGGTGCAGCCCCACCTCCTCGCAGATGACCGTCGAGTACTGGGGCCGCCGGCCCAGCCGGGCCGAGCTGGCCTGGGTGGACCCGGCCTACGACGACCCGCAGGTGTGCCACGCCGCCCGGCAGACCTACGACCACCAGTACAAGGGCTGCGGGAACTGGTCCTTCAACGCCGCCTACGCCGCCACGTACCCCGACCTGGCGGCCGTGGTGACGCGGCTGTGCTCCCTCACCGACGCCGAGGCCCTCGTCGCCGCCGGGATCCCGGTGATCACCTCGCAGTCCTTCCGGCAGGAGGAGCTGACCGGGGCGGGCTACGGCACCGCCGGGCACCTGATGGCCGTCGTCGGCTTCACCCCCGCCGGGGACGTGGTCGCCAACGACCCGAACTCCGCCACCGACGCGGCCGTCCGCCGCGTCTACCGCCGCCGCGAGTTCGAGAACGTCTGGCTGCGGACCCTGCGGTACGACGCCGCCGGCAAGACCCTCTCCGGCTCGGGCGGGATCTGCTACCTGTACGTGCCCGCCCGGCCGGACCCGGCGCAGCTGCGGGCGCTCGCGGCGGCGGGGGTGCTCGGGGCCGACTGAGAAATCCGCGCCCGCAGCCCGTTGACCAGGCCGCCCCGACAAGCGTTACATAGGGGATAAAGGGCAGATAAATGCTTCGGTAGGAGGCGGCCCGCCATGTCCATCCATCCGACCATTGAGCACCACCCCGACCTCGCCGAGATGCGCTCCCGGTTCGAGGCGGCGACCATCACCCCCCGGGCCCAGGGCATCGAGACCCTGGCCCTGCTCACGGGCGTGTTCCTGGCGGCCTCGCCGTGGATCGTCGGGTTCAGCGACCTGACCGCCCTGGCCGTCTGCAACCTCGTCACCGGAGCCGCGTACTGCCTGTTCATGGGCGGCACGGGCTCCGCGTACGAGCGCACCCACGCCATGGCGTGGGCCGCCATCGCGATCGGCGCGTGGACCATCGTGTCCCCGTGGGTGATCGCGGGCGACGTGTCCACCACGCGCAGCGTGTGGACCAACGTGGTCACCGGCGCGGTCGCCCTGCTGCTCGGCCTGGCGATGTCCACCGCCGACCGGCGAAGGACCTGACCGCCCCGTGCCGGACGGCGCCCGCCGGGAGGACCCCCGGCGGGCGCCGGAGTGACCAAGCTCTCTACCGCGGGGGCGGCCGGTGCTGGCACATTGGACGGACCGGGGGGACGTCCACTGCCAGACGACCGATGCGAGCCACCATGACCAGCAGCACCGCAGCCCCCACCGCCACCGGCGACCGTGTCCGCGCCCGCAGGCGCGAGCGCACCGGCGGACCCGACGGGACCCCGAAGTGGCTGGAGCACGTGCTCGGCTGGACCCTCGTCGTCGTACTCGCCATGTTCGTCACCCAGACCGGCCTGATGTAGCCGCCGGCCCGTACGGGAAGTCCGGCCCGGACCCCTCTGCCATACTGCGGGGCATCCTGTGGCAGTTCGAGGTCTGAGGCCGGATGAACAGTAGTCAGCACCAGCGCGGTGCGTCGGAGCGGTCCCGGAACCGGAGGGCCGAGCTCATATCCATCGGCCGCCGCCTGTTCGCGGACACGGCGTACGACGCGCTCTCCATGGACGACATCGCCCGGCAGGCCGGGGTCGCCAAGGGGCTCGTCTACTACTACTTCAAGAGCAAACGCGGCTACTACCTCGCCATCGTCGAGGACTCCGTCTCCGGACTCGTCGCCTGCGCCGGCGCCGGAGCCGGGCTGACCCGCGCCGAGCACCTGCGCCGCACCGTGGACGGCTACCTCCGCTACGCCCGCGAGCACCAGGCCGCGTACCGCACGATCGCCACCGGCGGCGTGGGCTCCGACGCGGAGGTGCTCGCCATCCGCGACTCCGTGCGCGAGGAGCTCGTACGGGCCGTCGCGGAGGGCGCGTACGGCCGCGGGAGCATCCCCCCGCTCGCCCGGCTCGCCCTCCTCGGGTGGCTCGGCGGGGTGGAGGACATCACCCTGGAGTGGATCGCACAGGACCCCGAGCGGGCGCCCGGCCGCGAGGAGCTGACCGGGATGCTCGTGCGCCTGCTGAGGGCCACTCTCGACGTGGTCGGGGAATTCGTTCCGGAATGTCCAGCTCCACCCGTGCCGGCGGCCCTCTGAAGGGCAGTTGGCGATCTTGAACCCGTGACGGAACAGCCGTCATCGGGCATACTCGGCCCCGCCGCAGCCGCAGGTCAGCCGCTTTCGTGATCCGAAGGGGCAGCATCGGCTGCACGAGCACCCACTCCGGCGGCGCGCACACCCGGCGCGCTCCGCCGCACTGCCCCACGAGGGAGGAGAGCGCCGCCATGACCGACCGTGCCCCGCAGCCGGTGGACCGACAGCTGCCCACCGAGGAGTCCAGGGACCTCCTCGCACTCGTACGCGAGATCGCCGAGCGGGAGATCCGTCCGCACGCCGCCGCGCAGGAGGAGGCGGGGGAGTTCCCCCGCGAGCTGTTCGCCCTGCTGTCCGAGTCCGGCCTGCTGGGCCTGCCGTACGCCTCGGAGCACGGCGGCGGCGACCAGCCGTACGAGGTCTACCTCCAGGTCCTGGAGGAGCTGGCCGCGGCGCGGCTGACCGTGGGCCTCGGGGTGAGCGTGCACTCGCTGGCCTGCCACGGGCTGGCCGGCTTCGGCACCAAGGAGCAGCAGGCGGAGTTCCTGCCCGCCATGCTCGGCGGCGGCCTCCTCGGCGCGTACTGCCTCTCCGAGCCCTCCTCGGGCTCCGACGCGGCCTCCCTCGCCACCAAGGCGGTCCGCGACGGCGACGACTGGGTGCTGACCGGCACCAAGGCCTGGATCACCCACGGCGGCGTCGCCGACTTCTACACCGTCCTGGCCCGCAGCGGCGGCGAGGGCCCCCGCGGGATCACGGCCTTCCTGGTGCCCGGTGACGCGCCCGGCCTGAGCGCTGCCGCCCCCGAGAAGAAGATGGGCATGAAGGGCTCGCCCACCGCCCAGATCCACTTCGACGGGGTCCGCGTCTCCGACCGCCGCCGGCTCGGCGAGGAGGGGCAGGGCTTCACCCTGGCCCTGTCGGCCCTGGACTCCGGGCGGCTCGGGATCGCCGCCTGCGCGATCGGCGTGGCCCAGGCGGCCCTGGACGAGGCGCTCGCGTACGCGGCGGACCGCCGGCAGTTCGGCCGTCCGATCTCCGACTTCCAGGGGCTGCGGTTCATGCTCGCGGACATGGCCACGAAGATCGAGGCGGGCCGCGCGCTCTACCTCGCGGCCGCGCGGCTGCGCGACGCGGGCAGGCCCTTCTCGCGGCAGGCCGCCATGGCCAAGCTCTTCTGCACCGACGCGGCGATGGGCGTCACGACGGACGCGGTGCAGGTCCTGGGCGGCTACGGCTACACCGCGGACTTCCCAGCCGAGCGCCTGATGCGCGAGGCGAAGGTGCTCCAGATCGTCGAGGGCACCAACCAGATCCAGCGCATGGTCATCGCCCGGCACCTCGCGGGCCCCGAGACGCGCTGAGGCCGCCCGCGCCGGTCCGCAGGGACCGGTCCGGGATCCGGGCGGCGGCTCAGTACAGCCCGCCGCCCGGCCATACGGGCGTGCTGGTGAGCCGCGCCCACTCCGGGTCGCGCCGGCCCGGCAGGGTGCGGCCGTCCGAGGCCCAGCGGTCCAGCAGGGCCCGGTAGATCGGCGGGTCCGCGGGCAGCCGCTGAACCGATTCTTCGAAGCCGCTGGGCACGGGCCTGCGGCGACGCCCGACGGGGGTGTCCATCATGGTCATGTCTGGGCCAACGCGCCCGCGCCGGTGCGGGTAATCGGCCCCGGGGGTCGGGGATGAGTTCGAGGTGTCCCCGGCCTGCCCGGCCGTCCGCCTTTTCACGCCGCCTGGTGACACGAGTATGGTCCCGTAGCCGGTTTCTGACGTACCGTCATTTCCGCTCGGGCCATCCCTGCCCAGGAGGTGCGTCATGCCCGCGGACCGTCCCGTCGCCCTGGACGAGTACCCGATCCACCAGGTGCCCCTGTCGATGAAGCACGTCGCCACCGGCGACCGCAACGCCTACGACCGCTGCATCTTCCACGTCTTCGACCACGAGGGCCGGGCCCTGCTCATCCTCGGCCTCGGGGTCTACCCCAACACCGGGGTCGTCGACGCCTACGCCACCCTGCGCCTGGGTGATGAACTCCTCGCCGTACGCGCCTCCGACGCCCTCGGCGAGGACCGCACGGACCTGTCCGTCGGCCCCCTGCGGATCACCGTCGACACCCCGCTGCGCAGGCTCACCCTGCACTGCGACCCCGACCCCGGGGACCCCGGCGGCCTCTCGTACGACCTCACCTGGACCGCGGCCTTCCCCGCCGTCTGGGAGCCCCACCACGTCCAGCGCCGCGGCGACCGGCTCATGCTGGAGGGCCGCCGCTTCGTCCAGGCCGGCGCGGTCACCGGCACCATCAGGGCCGGGGGGCGCGAGATCCGGCTCGCCGAGGGGGAGTGGACCGGCACCCGCGACCGCAGCTGGGGCGTGCGCCCGCTGCCCGGGGAGGAGGGCGGCCGGGCCGCCGAGGAGCAGCGGCCCGAGGGCTTCCACTGGCTCTGGATACCCGTCCGCTTCGAGGACCGGTTCGTCATGGTCATCGTGCAGGAGGACGCCGACGGCCACCGCATCCTGAACGAGGCCCTCCTGGTCCACCCCGAGGCCGCCGGCCGCCCCGACCGGCAGCTCGGCTGGCCCCAGACCGACATCCGCTACCGCTCCGGCACCCGCCACCCCGAGAGCGCCGTCGTCCACCTCACCGACCAGGCCCGCAAACCCCTGGAGATGGGCGTCGAGATCCTCGCCTCCTCCCCGCTCGCGATCGGCGCCGGCTACCCGCCCGCCCCCGACTGGCAGCACGGCAGCTGGCGGGGCCGCGGCTGGACCGACCGGCGCGTCTACGACCTCTCCGACCCGGCCGCCCACCCCCTGGCCGCCTACGGGGTCACCGACCACTCCGCCCGCTTCACCCTCGACGGGCGCACCGGCTACGGGATCTTCGAACACGGCAGCTTCGGCCGCCACGACCCGAGCGGCTTCAGCGGCTACGAGTCCACGGCGCCGTAGGCGGTCTGCTCCGGGACGGCCCCGAGCTGCCCCCGAGCGGTCCTGAACGGTCTTCCGGATCCCGCCCGGCCCGGCGGCCGGCACCCCCGCAGCGGACAGGAGCACCCATGGCAACGGCACCACGTCCCCGCACGTCCACCCGCGAGCCCGAGGAGCTCGGCCGCAGGCTCGCCGCCTGGCTGGGCCGCAGCCTCCCCGGGGCCCGGGTCACCGGGATCTCCGTACCCGGCTCCAACGGGATGTCCAGCGAGACCCTGCTCTTCGACATCGAACACCCCGGCACGCCCCTGCGCGCCTGCGCCCTGCGGCTGGCCGCCGACCCGGCCGCGTACACCGTCTTCCCCTCGTACGACATGCCCCGCCAGCACCGGGTCATGAGCCTGGTGGCCGAGCACACCGACCTGCCCGTCCCCCGGGTGCAGTGGCTGGAAACCGACCCCGAGCCGCTGGGTTCGCCCTTCTTCGTCATGGAGCGGGCCGAGGGCCGGGTCCCGCCCGACGTCATGCCCTACACGTACGAGGGCAACTGGCTGCACGCGGCCACCGACGCCGAGCGCGCCCACCTGGAGGAGCAGAGCGTCTCGCTCCTCGCCCGGCTGCACGACCAGTTCCCCGCCGAGCAGGCGCAGTTCCTGCTGCCGGAGGGGGAGGGCAGCCCGCTGCGCCGGCACGTGGAGTCCCAACGGGCCTACTACGACTGGGTGGTGAGGGGGCTGTCCCGGTCCCCGCTGATCGAGCGGGCCTTCGACCGGCTGGAGGAGCTCTGGCCCGCGGACGAGGGGCCCGCGGTCCTCAACTGGGGCGACGCGCGCATCGGGAACGTGGTCTACGACGGGTTCGACCCGGTCGCCGTACTCGACTGGGAGATGGCCGCGTTCGCCCCGCGCGAGGTGGACCTGGGCTGGACCGTCTACCTCCACCGCTTCTTCCAGGACCTGACGGTCGGATTCGGCCAGCCGGGACTGCCGGACTTCCTGTCGCGCGCCAACGTGGAGCGCCGGTACGCCGAACTCACCGGGCACGTCCCGCGCGACATGGAGTTCCACACGCTGTACGCGGCGCTGCGGCACGCCGTCGTGATGCTGCGGATCGCCTACCGGCAGGCATACTTCGGGGAGGTGGAGGTGCCCGCCGACCCCGACGGGCTGATCCTGCACCACGCCAGCCTGGCCGCCATGGTGCAGGGCACCTACTGGTAGGCGGGCCGGGAGCCGCGGGGCGCCCGGCGCGCCGGAGGGGGCCTGCCTCAGGCGGCCTTGGCGTGCTGGCGCTGCCCCAGCACGGGCTGCACCAGGCGCACCGGGTGCGAGCCGGGGCCGCCCACGTGCGAGAACGGCTGCGTCCGCCAGTCCAGGCCCTGAGGGAGTGTCAGGAGTGCGAAGGCGTCGGCCTCCCGGCCCTCCTCGGGGCCGTCCTCCTCGTCCCAGGCCCCGTCGGCGGCGGACGCCGGGCGCCCGGTGCCGGGGCAGACCGTGAGCCCGAAGGGGTTCCACGGGGTCAGGCAGAGCGCGTGCTCCGGGAGGAACTCCTCGTCCGCGACCAGCGCGATGGACTGGCCGCAGTCGGGGCACAGGGCGTGGTGGACCTCGAAGGACTCCGCGGACCAGAGGCCGTCCGCGTCGGGGCCGTCCTCCTCGGCGGAGTCGGCGAGATCGAGGGGTTCCGGCTCGGTGCGGCCGGCGCGCATGGTGTTCGGCATGGATGTACTCCCCCTTGGGTGGGCCGGGCTGGCCTGTTCGGCCCCGGCCACAGCAAGCACTTCCCGTCGCGCGGCACGAGTAACCACAACACCCCGGTGTACGCCCACTTACCGTTGTGGCCTTCGTCACATGCCCGGTGCAGGTGCCCCTCCGGGGCCGCCGGCGCTGTGCCTGGAGTGCCCCGGGGCCATAGGTTTGGCCGCTATGAGTGCAATGGAGGAACTGGACCGCCAGATCGTGGACCTGCTCGTCAAGGACGGGCGGATGAGCTACACAGATCTGGGCAAGGCCACCGGACTGTCCACGTCGGCGGTCCACCAGCGCGTACGCCGGCTCGAACAGCGCGGTGTCATCCGGGGTTACGCGGCGGTCGTCGACCCCGAGGCCGTCGGCCTGCCGCTGACGGCGTTCATCTCGGTCAAGCCCTTCGACCCGAGCGCGCCCGACGACATCGCCGAGCGGCTCTCCGGGGTGCCCGAGATCGAGGCCTGCCACAGCGTCGCGGGCGACGAGAACTACATCCTCAAGGTCCGCGTGGCCACCCCCCTCGAACTGGAGGACCTCCTGGGCCGCCTGCGCGCCCTCGCCCACGTCGCCACCCGCACCACGGTCGTCCTCTCCACCCCGTACGAATCCCGCCCACCCCGCATCTGACCGAACCACCCCCACTCCACCGGCCACCCCACCCCGTCCTCGCTCCACCGGCTTGCCTCGATGCCGACCGACCCACCCAGCCCCACCCAGGCGACCCCAGCCCCACCAGGACGACCCACCGTCCAACCTGAGCCACCCAAGCCCCACCCCCGGGCCACCCACCGTCCCGCCCGGACCCATTCCAGCCCCGCCGGCGTTTGAGGCGCGGGGTCCGGGGCGGAGCCCCGGGATCGGGAAGGGGCGGGTAGGGGAAAGCCCCGCGCAGCGGCCGCCCACCCCCGCGGCCCCCCCCGGGCCCACCCCCCGGCCCACCCGACCGGCGCCCACCCCCGCCCCCGGGACCCCGCCCCCACCCCGTGCACTCCGCACCCCCCACACCCGCGAGACTGTTCCGCATGACCGATACCCCCGCAGGCCCCGCCGAAGAAGCCGGAGCCGCCGCCCCCCACCGCACCGTCCTGCTCCGCCGCGGCGAGGTGCACAGCCCCGCCGACCCCTTCGCCACCGCCATGGTCGTGGAGCGCGGCCGTATCGCCTGGGTCGGCTCGGAGGGGGCCGCGGACGCCTTCGCGGAGGGCGTGGACGAGACCGTCGACCTGGACGGCGCCCTGGTCACCCCGGCGTTCACGGACGCCCACGTGCACACCACCGCCACCGGCCTGGCCCTGACCGGCCTCGACCTCACCGGCGCCCGCACCCTCGGCGAGGCCCTCGCCCTCGTCCGCGCCCACGCCGCGCAGCGCCCCGCCGACCGGGTCCTCCTCGGCCACGGCTGGGACGCCGCCCGCTGGCCCGAGCGCCGCGCCCCGCACCGGGCCGAGCTGGACGAGGCAGCCGCCGGCCGCCCGCTCTACCTCAGCCGCATCGACGTGCACTCCGCCGTCACCACCACCGCCCTGCTCGACCTGGTCCCCGGCGTCCGCGACCAGCCCGGCTTCCACCCCGAGCAGCCCCTGACCCGGGACGCCCACCACACCGTGCGGGCCGCCGCCCTGGCCGCCGTCACCCCCGCGCAGCGCGAGGAGGCCCAGCGGGCGGCCCTGGACCGGGCGGCCTCGCTCGGCATCGGCTCCCTCCACGAGTGCGGCGGCCCGGGGATCTCCTCCCCGGAGGACTTCACCGCCCTCCTGGAGCTGGCCCGCCGCACCGCGGGCCCGCGGGTCTTCGGCTACTGGGCCGAGCAGGACGTGGACCGGGCCCGCGCCCTCGGCGCCGTCGGCGCCGCCGGGGACCTCTTCGTCGACGGCGCCCTCGGCTCCCGCACGGCCTGCCTGCACACCCCGTACGCCGATGCCGGGGACCCCGGCCACACCGGCACCGCGTACCTCGGTGCCGCCGACGTGGCGGCCCACGTGGCCGCCTGCACCGAGGCCGGGATCCAGGCCGGCTTCCACGCCATCGGGGACGCGGCCGTCGGCGCGGTGGTCGAGGGGGTCCGCAAGGCCGCCGAGCAGGTCGGCGCCGCCCGGATCCGGGCCGCCCGGCACCGTGTGGAGCACGCCGAGATGATGGACGCGGACAGCATCGCGGCCTTCGCCGAGTTCGGCCTGACCGCCTCCGTGCAGCCCGCCTTCGACGCGGCCTGGGGCGGGGCGGAGGGCATGTACGCCGACCGGCTCGGCGCCGACCGCGCCCGCACCCTCAACCCGTACGCCGCCATGCTCCGCGCCGGCATCCCGCTCGCCTTCGGCTCGGACGCCCCCGTGACCCCGCTCGACCCCTGGGGCACCGTCCGGGCCGCGGCCTTCCACCGGACCCCGGAGCACCGGATCTCGGTGCGCGCCGCCTTCACCGCCCACACCCGCGGCGGCTGGCGGGCGCTGGGGCGCGACGACGCGGGCGTCCTGGTCCCCGGGGCCCCGGCCGACTATGCGCTCTGGCGTACGGACGAGCTCGTCGTCCAGGCCCCCGACGACCGGGTGGCCCGCTGGTCCACCGACCCGCGCTCCGGCACCCCGGGCCTGCCGGACCTCACCCCCGGCCGTGACCTGCCGGTATGCCTCGGCACGTACGTCGGCGGCCGGGAGGTGTACGCGCGCCCGCAGGGGTGACGGCACCCGCGGGCATTGCGCCGATCGATGTGCGCGGCCCCGGGACCCGGATCCCGGGGCCTCCCGTACTGACCTGGCCCTTTCAGGTAAAAGAGCAGGTCGGAAGGGTGTTGACAGCAGGCGGCGGGGGGCGGGTAGGTTCGGCCGCGTCCACCACAGGACGTCCGACACCGTCGAACCGGCCGCTGCCGCGCTCCCGCGCCTCGGGGGCGAGGGAAGGTTTCGCCGGGTCGGCGGGTGCGACCCGGGTGGGGCCCGGGCGTCCAGTAGACAACGGCCTCGGCCGCCCGCAGCCGGCGGGCCCCCGGGGCCGGCCCGAAGGACTCCGGGCCCCGGTCCCGCCGCCGCGGACCCCCGAGCGCCGGGGAACCCGCGTCGGCGCGAAGGCGGCTCTGAGCGCTCGCTAAGGTGGGGTTCCTGTGAACGGACGGCAAAGGGGATTCAGTGAGCGACGGCGGTGAACGGCGGTACGGACCGCTCGGCACGGCCCTGGTGATCATTCCGACCTTCAACGAGGCGGACAACATCAGGCCGATCGTGTCCCGGGTGCGCGCCGCGGTGCCCGAGGCGCACGTCCTCGTGGCCGACGACAACAGCCCCGACGGCACCGGCAAGATCGCCGACGACCTGGCCGCCGAGGACGGGTTCGTCCACGTGCTGCACCGCAAGGGCAAGGAGGGGCTCGGCGCCGCCTACCTCGCCGGCTTCCGCTGGGGCATCGAGCACGGCTACGGCGTCCTGGTCGAGATGGACGCCGACGGCTCCCACCAGCCGGAGGAGCTGCCCCGCCTGCTCACCGCGCTCAAGGGCGCCGACCTGGTCCTCGGCTCGCGCTGGGTGCCCGGCGGCCGGGTGGTCAACTGGCCCAGGCACCGGATGCTGCTCTCGCGCGGCGGCAGCACGTACTCCCGCCTGATGCTCGACGTGCCCATCCGCGACGTCACCGGCGGCTTCCGGGCCTTCCGCAAGGAGACGCTGGAGGGGCTGGGCCTGGAGGAGGTGGCCTCGCAGGGCTACTGCTTCCAGGTCGACCTGGCCCGGCGGTCCGTCGAGGCGGGCTTCCACGTGGTCGAGGTGCCCATCACCTTCGTCGAGCGCGAGTTCGGCGACTCCAAGATGAGCCGGGACATCGTCGTCGAGGCGCTGTGGCGGGTCACGGCCTGGGGCGTGGGCACGCGCGCCTCCCAGGTGCTCCGGCTGGCCAGGGGCGGGGACAGGCGGCCCTGAGGGCCGCGGCGGCCCCTCCGGGGCGGGAGCCGCGGGTCCCCCGGGCCCCCGGTGCCTCCCTGAAGCCGCTTTTACGGCGGTACGGGCACACTGGGAGCATGACGACCGGCGCAACCGCATCGACCGCCCGCAGGCGCCCGCGCGCCCGCACCTTCGCCCCCCTGGCCGTCGCCGCCTGGCTCCTGCTGGAGATCTGGCTGCTGACCGTGGTCGGAGACCTCATCGGAGGCCTCGGGGTGTTCGCCCTGCTGGCCGGCGGGGTCGTCCTCGGTGCCGTGGTCATCAAGCGGGCCGGACGCCGGGCCTTCAAGAACCTGACGGAAACGTTCCAGCAGGCCCAGGCGGCCGCCGCGGGTGCGGGACCCGGGACACCCCCGGAGCGCCCCGCGGGGCAGGGCAACGGCCTGACCATGCTGGCCGGACTGCTCCTGATCATGCCCGGCCTGGTCTCGGACCTGGCCGGACTGCTGCTCCTGGTGCCCCCTGTCCGCGCGCTGGTCTCCCGGCGGGCCGGGCGCACCCTGGAGCGCCGGATGGCCAAGGCGTCCCCCGGCAGCCTCGGGGACGCCTTCCAGCAGGCCCGGATCCACTACCCCGACGGCAAGGTCGTCCAGGGCGAGGTCATCCGCGAGGACGGCCCGGGGGCCGGCCCCCGGGCCCCGCAGCAGCAGTACCCGCCGCTCGGCCAGTGAGCGCCGGCGGTCGTGACTGACGTGACCTGATCCGACCGGCCTCAGGCCGGGCCCCCGAACCCGTCTCCTGGCGCCCTTGCGCCCCGCACCCGGTCCGCCGTACCCCGGCGGGCCGGGTCTCCTGCATTCCGGGGTCGGTCCCGCCGCGCCCTCCCCGTCCCCGTGCGTCCGTACGGCCACCCGGACGCACCGGTTCCGGCACACGGAAAAGCCGCGGGGCTCCACCACATGGCGTGGTGGAGCCCCGCGGCTCTCGATGTGCGCCGGTGCGGGCGCGGTGCGAGTCCGCCGTCAGGCGGACTTGCGGCTGTCTCGCGGATGCACCGCGATGTTCATGGCGCCGGACCGAAGGACCGCCAGCCTCTCGGCCAGGACCTCCTCCAGCTCTTCGCGGGTACGCCGCTCCATGAGCATGTCCCAGTGCGTGCGCGCGGGCTTGCCCTTCTTCTCTTCGGGCCCGTCCCCGTCCACAAGGAGTGCCTGCGCACCGCAGGTCTTGCACTCCCACTCCGGCGGAATCTCCGCCTCAACCGAGAACGGCATCTCGAATCGATGTCCGTTCTGGCATGCGTACTCCACCGCCTGGCGCGGGGCCAGATCGATGCCGCGGTCCGTCTCGTAGCTGGTAACCACGAGTCGCGTGCCGCGGAGAGCTCGCTCACTCATGAATCGTGCCTCCCGGGCTTGTCGCCCACAGGACAGGTGTCGCTGTCGTCGTCATCCGGTCAACGTCCGGTCGGCGGTATAGATTCCCGCTCCCGCTCATGCGTCGCCCGTCGTGCCGCCCCTTGTTGTACCCACCAATGCCCGTTTTGTCACATCTGGCAGCAGATGTCACCCAACGTCTTCACTTTGCGAGCACGCAGTAACGCTCCGCCTGGCAGGCCAAAGGCGTATACTACCGGCCTTTTAGTTCGACGTCTAAATCCGGTCCGGAACCGGGTTTCCGGCCGCCTCCACGGCCCGGCGCACCGGCACCCTCGCGAGCAGCACGAACCCCACGGCGAAGAACACCACCAGGGAGATGATGGCGTCCCGGTAGCTCCCCGTCAGCTGGTACGTGAGACCGAACACCAGCGGCCCCACCCAGCTCACCCCGCGGTCGCTGATCTCGTACGCCGAGAAGTACTCGGCCTCCTTCCCGCGCGGCACCAGGTGCGAGAACAGCGAGCGCGACAGCGCCTGGCTGCCGCCCAGCACCAGCCCGATCATCGCCGCGAGCACGAAGAACCACACGGGCTGCCCGGCCGGCAGGAAGTACCCCGCGGCCAGCGTCACCGTCCAGGCGGCCAGTGAGCCGAGGATCGTCCGCTTGGCCCCGTGGACGCGCGCCACCCGGCCCATCGCCAGCGCGCCGGCCACGGCCAGCACCTGCACCAGCAGGACCGCGGCGATCAGCGTGCCCTGCTCCAGGCCCAGCTCCTCCGAGCCGTAGATGGAGGCCTGGGAGATCACGGTCTGGACCCCGTCGTTGTAGATCAGGTAGGCCAGCAGGAACGACAGGGTCAGCGGGTGCTTGCGCATGTCCTTCAGCGTGGCCACGAGCTGCTTCCAGCCGCTGCCCGCATGCCCGCCGGCCCCGGCCGGGCCCACCCGCCGGTCCCGCAGCCGGCGCAGCGGGATGATCGCGAAGGCGCCCCACCACAGGCCCGCCGAGGCCAGGCAGATCCGCACCGCCATGCCCTCGGAGAGGCCGAAGGACTCGTGCCCGGTGTAGAGGACCAGGTTCACGACGAGCATCACGGAGCCCGCGGTGTACCCGAAGGCCCAGCCCCGGGAGGAGACCGCGTCCCGCTCGTCCGGCTCCGCGATCTGCGGCAGGTAGGCGTTGTAGAGCACCATCGACACGGCCATCGAGGCATTGGCCACGATCAGCAGCAGCCCGCCGAGCAGGTAGCGGTCCCCGCCCAGGAAGAACATGGCCGTGGTCGCGGCGGCACCCGTGTACGCGGCCGCCGCCAGCAGCGGCTTCTTGCGGCCCGTACGGTCCGCCACCGCCCCGACCAGCGGCATCGCCAGCACCGCGAGGATCACCGAGACCGATACGGCGTACGCGAAGAAGGAGCCGGCCCGCACCGGGATGCCCAGCGGGTGCACGAAGCCCTCGGCGTCCGCCGCCGCCTTCGCCACCGAGGTGAGGTACGGGCCGATGAACACCGTCAGGACGCTCGCCGAGTACACCGAGCAGGCGAAGTCGTAGAAGTACCAGCCGTGCTGCTCGCGGCGCCGCTCGGCGGCCGCGTCCGCCCCGGGCGCTCCCGGCGCCGGGTGGCCGGTCCCCGCAGGGACCCCGGCCTCCGCGGCGGACCCGGACCCCGCGGGGTGCCCCTCCGCGCCGCTGGATCCCCCGGGCGTGCCCGCCGGATCCGTGTTCCCCGCACTCACGGTGCCCCCTCGCTGATCCCCGTAACGGCGCCGCGGGCCGGCCGCGCGCGAACCCCGGGACGTGTCAGGCCCAGGCCCCGCGGCGCTCCAGCACGGTGCGCAAGATGTCGATCCGGTCGGTCATGATGCCATCCACCCCCAGGTCGAGGAGAGCCTCCATACGTTGCGGATCGTTCACGGTCCACACGTGCACCTGCAGGCCCCGGGCGTGCGCCGCCCGGACGAACCGGCGGTCCACCACGCGCACGCCCGCCTGGGACTCGGGAACCTGCGCCGCCACGGCCCCGGGCCGCAGCCGCGCGGGCACCGACAGCGACCGCAGCCGCAGCGCCGCCACCCCCAGCACCCCGTACGAGGTCGCCAGCCGCGGGCCCGCGAGCCGCTGCGCCCGCGCCACCCGGGCCTCGGAGAACGAGCCCACGCACACGCGGTCCCACAGGTTCGCCCGGGCGATCAGGTTCACCAGTGGGTGCAGCGCGGACTCGGCCTTCACGTCGATGTTCCAGCGGGCCTCCGGGAACTCCCCGACCAGGTCCTCGAAGAGCGCCAGCGGCTCCCGGCCCCCCACCCGCGCCCCGGCCACCTCCCGCCAGGGCAGCTCGGCTATCCGGCCCGCGGCGTCGGTGACCCGGTCGAGGGTCGGGTCGTGGAAGGCCACCAGCTTCCCGTCCGCCGTGGCGTGCACGTCGGTCTCGAAGTAGCGGTAGCCGAGCTTCCCGGCCCGGCGGAAGGCGGCCGCCGTGTTCTCCAGGCCGTCGGCGGCCCCGCCCCGGTGGGCGAAGGCGAGCGGCGACGGGTGGTCGAGGTACGGGTGGCGGGGGAGTGCGTGGGTCACGGCGGCAGTATCCACCCTCGCGGGCCGCCGCGGTGAAGGAAGGGTCCCCTGGTGCGAGTGGACCGGCGCGTGGCACGCTGAACCCCTCCACTCATGTCCCGTGGCAGGCGAAGGCAGGCCAATCTCCCGAAGGTGGACCGCAATCATGGCCCAGTGGACCTCTGCCGTCGGTGCGGCCCAGCTCGCCCGGCTGATCTCCTCCCAGCAGCCGCGCCCCGTCGCCGCCGGCACCCGCAAGCCGCCCGCGTACCGCTCCCTCGCCGACGGCATCCGGCTGCTGGTGCTGGAGGGCCGGATCCCGGTCGCCGCCCGGCTCCCCGCCGAGCGCGAGCTCGCCGTGGCCCTGGAGGTCAGCCGCACCACGGTCGCCGCCGCCTACGAGGCCCTGCGCGCGGAGGGCTTCCTCGAATCCCGCCGCGGGGCCGGCTCCTGGACCTCCGTACCCGCCGGGAACCCGCTGCCCGCGCGCGGGCTCGAACCGCTGCCGCCCGAGGCCCTGGGCTCGATGATCGACCTCGGCTGCGCGGCCCTCCCGGCCCCCGAGCCCTGGCTGACCCGCGCCGTCCAGGGGGCGCTGGAGGAGCTGCCGCCGTACGCGCACACGCACGGGGACTACCCGGCCGGGCTCCAGGTCCTGCGCCGGATGCTCGCCGACCGCTACACCGCCCGCGGCATCCCGACCATGCCCGAGCAGATCATGGTGACCACCGGGGCCATGGGCGCCATCGACGCCATCTGCCACCTCTTCGCCGGGCGCGGGGAGCGGATCGCCGTCGAGTCCCCCTCGTACGCGAACATCCTCCAGCTGATGCGCGCCGCCGGGGCCCGGCTCGTGCCCGTCGCCATGGCCGACGCGCTGGGCGGCTGGGACCTGCCGGTCTGGCGGCAGGTGCTGCGCGACTCCGCGCCGCGGCTCGCCTACGTGGTCGCGGACTTCCACAATCCGACCGGCGCCCTCGCGGACGAGGACCAGCGGCGGGCCCTGGTCGAGGCGGCCCGCTCGGCCGGGACCGTGCTCGTCGTGGACGAGACCATGTCGGAGCTGTGGCTGGAGCCGGGCATGGAGATGCCGCGGCCGGTGTGCTCCTTCGACCCCGCGGGCTCGACGGTCGTCACCGTCGGCTCGGCCAGCAAGGCCTTCTGGGCGGGCATGCGGATCGGCTGGGTCCGCGCCGCCCCCGACGTGATCCGCAGCCTGGTCGCGGCGCGCGCGTACGCCGATCTGGGCACCCCGGTGGTCGAGCAGCTCGCCGTGACCTGGCTCATGGGCACCGGCGGCTGGGAGCAGGCCGCCGAGCTGCGCCGCGAACAGGCCCGCGAGAACCGGGACGCGCTCGTCGCGGCCGTCCGGCGGGAGCTGCCCGACTGGGAGTTCGAGGTGCCCCGCGGCGGGCTCACGCTGTGGGCCCGCGCGGGCGGCCTGTCCGGCTCGCGGCTCGCGGAGGCGGGGGAGCGGGTCGGGGTCCGCGTCCCCTCCGGCCCGCGCTTCGGCGTCGACGGGGCCTTCGAGGGGTACGTACGGCTGCCCTTCACGGTCGGCGGCCCGGTCGCCGACGAGGCGGCCGTCCGCCTGGCCACGGCCGCCCGCCTGGTCGCCACGGGGGCCGGCGCGGGCTCGGAGGGCCCGCGGACCTTCGTCGCGTGAGGCGTGAGGCGTGATCTGTGAGACGTGGGGTGCGGGGTGACGCCGGGGGCGGGAGGCTGTCGCCGCTGCCAGCCGTGTGCGGTCAGTGGGCCGTCTCGGGGGCCGCGCCCCGCTCCGGGAGCGGGACGGTGTGCGTGGTCTCCGAGGACCGCAGGGCGTCGAGGGCCTTGAGGCCCTCCACCGCCTTGAAGGTCTCGACGGCCGCCGCGGCCGGCACCCCGGCGACCTGAGCGGCTCCTTCCGTTTCCGCGGCCCCGCAGCCCTCCGCGGCCGGCGCCGCCTGCGGGGCCTCCGGCGCGCCCGCGGGGGGCTCCGTCCCGTCCTGGTCCGGCGCGCTGGGTGCGGGCGGCAGGAGGTCCAGTACGGCCTGGCGCTGGGCGGCGTTCGCCGTGTCGTCGTACGGGTCGGGGGTGGCCGGGACCTGGAGCCGGTGCACCGGCCCCGCGCCGATCCGGGCGTACCCGCGGCCGGGCGGCACCTCGGCCGTCGGCGTGGTGTGCGGGGGCGCGCCCAGCACCGCGGCGATCTGCCCGGCGCTCGCCGGGCCGAGGACGACGCGGGCGCGGGTGTGGGCGAAGACGGTGTCCCCGAGCAGCTCCAGGTTCTCGAACTGCTCGGCCACGACCACGGCCACCTGTACGGCCCGGCCGTGCCGGAAGACGACCTGGAGCAGCGACAGCGGATCGGGCCGCCCCTCGGCCGCGGCCAGGTGCCCGAACACGCTCGGCCGGTCCAGGAGCACCCACAGCGGCCGCCGGACGTCCTCGGGGTCGGGGCGGCCCGCCTGCCGGGCCCGGTGCGCGGCGATCAGCCGCCGCTCGGTCTCGTGCGCCGCCCACTCGAGGGTGGCCAGGGCCCCGGTCAGTCCGCACTCGACGCCCAGCACTCCGGTCCGGCCGGTCAGACAGGCGTACTCGCCGTGCCCGCCGCCCTCGACGACCAGGACCTCGCCGCCGTGGTGGAGGGCCTGGAGGGCGAGCGAGCGCAGGAGCGTGGACGTGCCGCTGCCCGGGTGGCCGACGGCGAGCAGGTGCGGCTCGGCGGAGCGCGGGCCGGTGCGCCACACCACCGCGGGCGCGTCCCGCTGCTCGCCGCCGTCGAGCACCGGCAGGGTGCGCGGCACCCCGCCCGGGTCCGTGAAACCGAGGACGGTCTCGGAGGGCGAGGTGACGAACCGCTGGGCGGCCACGGTGGCCGGCAGCGGGGAGAGCACGCTCAGGTCGAGGCGGTTGGCCTCCTCGTCCCAGGCGAACAGGTACTCGCGGCCGCGGCCGGACTTGGTGTGCAGGAGCTGCTCGATGCGGGCGCGTGAGGCGGGCTCCCCGTCGGTGAAGTAGGCGGGGTAGCGGATCCGCAGCCGGGTGATGCGGCCCGCGCCGTCGAACGCGTAGCCGCTGAAGGCCTTGTCCCACTCACCGCCGTGGGCGAAGAGCGGAGCCGGGTCCTCGGGCAGGGAGAAGTAGGGCACCAGGGCCTCGTACAGGGCGGCGAGGCGCTCGGTCTCGGCCTCGCTCGGCCCGGTGCGGGCGGGGGTGCGGTCGCGGCCCTGCCAGGCGGCGGCGGCCATCAGGGCGACCAGGGCCAGCAGGGGCCCGTAGGGGACCAGTGCCACCGCCAGGAGGCAGGCGGCGGAGAGGAAGAGCGTCGGACCGCGCTTGTCCTTGGGCGTGTCGGCCCACCTGCGGCGGCCGGCGGCCGCCAGGAGGCGCAGTCCGCGCCCGATCGTGAGGAGCGGATGGAGGACGTCCGTGGCACTGTCGGCCGCTGTGCGCGCGATCTCGCGGCCCCGGGCCAGCGAAGCGGTGCCGCCGGTGAGGATGCGGGGGAGTGGTCGCCGGGCCACGGGCGTCTCCTGGACTTGTCGGTGGAGCTGTCGGTGGAGCGGGGCGGGATCAGAGCTTGATGCCGCCGAGGAGCGACGCGATGCTGGCCGTGCTGGCCGTGATGCTCGGGGCGATGGCGGAGCCCGCGAGGAAGAAGCCGAACAGGGCGCAGACGAAGGCGTGGGACAGCTTCATTCCGTCCTTGCGGAAGAAGAGGAAGCAGATGATGCCGAGGAGCACCACGCCCGAGATGTTGAGGACCATCAGAAGTTCTCCTGGTTGGTGGGGACAGTCACCATGAGTACTTCCAGGCTCACAGCAAGTATCAATGCGACAAAAGGTGCATAAGGGTGAATCCTGCGGGTTTTCACTTGACCGGCTCAGCTCAACTGGCGCGACGGGCCCCCAGGTGGTCCGTACCTGCCGCCGCCTGCTGCGACCGGCCCGGACGCCTGCTGATCTTTACCGCGGACAGGTCCCGCCATGTGCCGTGACGGGCAGTACCCTGTCGATTCACCCGTACGGCCCCGGCGCCGTACCGCCCCGCGCCCGGACGGATCCGGCGCAGGTCGAGCGGCGGGCACCATCACGCAGAACGCGTAGGGCGTTCAGAACTGCGCAGAAGCGCGCAGAGGCGTGCAGGAGCGCGTACACACACGCAGAAAGGCAGCGCATCCGATGAGCGACCAGCAGCCCCAGTCCGGCCCGGCCGGACAGGCTCCCGACGCGGACGTGGTGGAGCTCGCCACCAAGATCTTCGACCTGGCCCGGCAGGGGGACGCCGCCGCCCTCGCCTCCTACGTCGACGCCGGTGTCCCGGCCAACCTGACGAACGACCGCGGCGACACCCTCGTCATGCTCGCCGCCTACCACGGCCACGCCGAGGCCGTCACCGCCCTCCTCGCACGCGGCGCCGAGGCCGACCGGGCCAACGACCGCGGCCAGACCCCGCTCGCCGGAGCCGTCTTCAAGGGCCAGGAAGCCGTCATCCGCGCCCTCCTCGCCGGCGGAGCCGACCCGGAGGCGGGCACGCCGTCCGCCGTGGACACCGCCCGGATGTTCGGCAAGACCGATCTCGTGGAGCTTTTCGAAGCCCGCTGAGGCCCCTGCCAGGCGGTTCCTCCAAGGGTTCCGCCGCAGAGTCCACCGCAAGGGAAGCCGTAAATGTGGTCGCGGCGTGCAAACTGCCTGGGCCATCATGGCGACGGATCCGGAGAGCACCCCGAAGTACGGGGTACGGGGGAGCTCCGGTCACCGACGAAAGAGAGAAGGAAATGGTCTACATCGAGCGGAAGACGGCGGGCGCCCCGACATGCTGTTACGCGGCCACGTGAATCCCGATTCCCGGTCGCGTCCCCAGCTTGATTTGAGGCCACTCCCATGTTCGAACCAGTCATAGCTCCGAGCGGCACGCTGCTCGGCCTCCTCCAGAGGGGCCGTGGCGACGGCACGCTGCACGCCCTCGCGGCGCCGCGCGCGGAAGCGCTGGCGGCCCTCAACCTCTGCGTCCTGCGCGACCCGCGCGGCGACTGGCAGGTCGAGAACCGCTCCCTGTACTACGCCCGGCTCTACCTGGACCTGGCCGGCGACCTCGGCGAGATCGAGGCGCACCTCTTCTCCGCCCAGGACGTCCTCGACGGCATCGCCGGGGACGGGCTCGACGGCGCCGTCGGCGTCGGCAGTGGCGGCGGCGGATGCGCTGACGACCGCGCCGCGGCGGCCGAGGCCGAGGCGCGGACCGGGCTCGCCCTGTCCGTCCTCGGACACCTCGCCTCCTACGGGCGCGCCGACGCCCTCGCCCTGCTGCGCCGGTACGCCGCCTCCGGCGCGAACTGGTCCTGGGCCCTCGACGAGCTCGCCCTGCGCGACGACGACGCCGGGCTCCGCGCCCTCGCGGGACCCGTCCTCGCCCGCTTCCCGGCCGGAGCCGGGGGCGAGGCGCGGCTGGCCGCCGCCGTACGCGACGCCTACGAGCCGCGCCCCTGGCGCCTGTGGGAGGAGCTGCCCGAGCACGGGGCCCGGCTGCGCGCCGCCCGCGAACAGGGCTCCTTCGACCGCTGGCAGCGCCAGCTCAGCCCCTCGGGCCCGCAGCCCGGCTGGGGAGTCGCCGCCGTCTTCGAGTGGGCCGCCGACGGACTGCGCCGCGGCACCCCCCTGCACGTGCCGGCCGCCCGCTGCCTGGCGGCCGTCGCCACCCCCGAGGACCGCGCCGAGATCCTCGCCGCCGCCGCCGGAAACGCCGGGGCGGCCGCCCGGGCCACCGCCCTCCACCACCTCGTCGTGGCCGAGCCGGAGAACCCGGCCGTCCTCGACCTCATCGAAGCCGCGGTCGGGGACGCCGTCGGCACCGGGGACGCATCCGGCGACGAGGCCGTAGTCGCCGCCTACGAACGCCTGTGCAGCCCCGCGGCCCTCGACCGGGCCCGCGGCTGGATCCACCGCCCCGACGCCCTCGGAGCCGCCGCAGCCCGCACCCTGGCCGCGCGCGGCACCGCCGCGGACGCCACCCTCGTCCTGGGCGCCCTGCGCGAGACCGTCCGTTCCGAGGGCCCCGACGCCGAAGGCCTCTTCGCCCTCGTCGACGGCGCCCGCCGGCTCTCCATCGGCTGCGCGGCCCCGGTCCTGCGCCACGTCTACCGCGAGACGGCCTCCTCCCACCTCCGCGGCCGCGCGGCCGCTGCCCTGGCCGCCACCGACCCGTCCTTCGCCGCGGGCTTCGCGGTGGAGTGCCTGTGGGACTGCGAGGAGACCACCCGCGAACTGGCCGCCCACCACGCGGCCACCGGCGACGCCCGTGTAGTCGACCGCCTCCGCCGCCTGGCCGCCGACCCGGCCGAGGAGGAGGAAGTCCAGTCGGCTGTACGGAGCCGGATCATGCCGTTGTAGGGGGTGGGGTGGGGGTGGGCTGGGGTGCGGGGGTCAGGGCTTTGCCCGGGTCTCCTCCCCCTGCCCGTGCGTCTCCGGTGGACGGTGCTTCGCGGGTCGGGGTCTCCTCCCCCGCCTCAGCGCCCCGGCCGACCGGTCTTTGCCCACCACCCCCTGGGCGGGCCGGGGTACGGGGACCACCCCGTACGGGCTCGGATCCGGACCCCGCTCCCGGCCCGGGGCCTGGCCACCCCGAGTCCCGTCTGGACCCCGGCTATCCACCCCGGCGGGGGTCCCGCCCGGCCCCGATCATCCAGCCTCGCCAGGGGTCTCACCCGACCCTGGCCCTCCAGCCTCGCCAGGGGGTCCCCCCGACCCCGCGTATCCAGCCACGTCGGCGTGCGAGGCACCGGGTCGGGCCCGCCCGAGGCCCTTGCATCCCCCGCTATCCACCCCGGCAGGGGTCCCACCCGACCCCGGCTATCCAGCCCCACCAGGGGTCCCGTCTATCCAGCCTCGCCGGCGTTTGAGGCGCGGGGTCTGGGGCGGAGCCCCAGTTCGGGAAGGGGCGGGTAGGGGACCTTGCTCCGCGCAGCGGACCTCTAACCCCGGCCCACCTCTCCAGCCCCCGGTCCGGGTAGGAGGGGTTCTCCGGTGTCTGCTCGCATGTCTGAGGGTGCGGCCGTCCCGCGGCACCCTGTCAAGGGCGCTTCGCGTCGCTGCGCGACTCCGCTTCGCTCCGCCCTTGACAGGCCACCACGGGACGTCAAGTCCCAGACTTGCCAGCAGCCACAGGAGAAAAAGCAGCAGGGGGACCAGGGACACGGGCGGTCAGTGTCGGCCAGGCGCATCCCGTTCCGCTGGGCGGAAAGACCACAAGCCGCGGAGGATCGCTACACAGCCGCGGCCGTCTCAGCGGCCTCCGGGCCGGCTCCGGCTGGGCATAGGCCGCCAGCGATCGCTACGCCCTCCAGCGGTCTCAGCGGTCTCAGCGGTCTCAGCGGCCTGCGGGCCGGCCTCGGCTGGGCAGAAGCCGCCAGCGACCGCTACGGGCCCCCGCCGCCCGGCGGCAGCCGGACCCGTGTCCCGTGGCCCGCTGGGCGGAACTGCGCGCGCGGCGGAGCCGCGACGGGCGGCCGGGGGGTGCGGCGGACCCGGGTCCCGTGTTCTGCGGTCCGAGCGGCGGGACTCGGGGTCGCCGGACGTGGTCAGGTGAGCCAGGTGAAGCGGATCGGGGTGCCCGGGCGGGACTGGGCTGCTGCCGGGAGGGCGTGGGGCGGGACTACGGCGATGACCGGGTAGCCGCCGGTTACCGGGTGGTCGGCCAGGAAGACGACCGGGAGGCCGTCCGGGGGGACCTGGACCGCGCCCAGGACCATGCCCTCGCTGGGGAGCTCGCCGCCGCGGGCCCGGCTCAGCGGCGGGCCTTCCGTGCGGAGGCCGATGCGGTTGCCGGAGGGGGAGACGCGGTAGACGGCCGTCACCAGGGTGGCGAGGGCTTCGGCGGTGAACCAGTCCCGGCGGGGGCCGGGGAGGAGGGGGAGGACCAGTTCCGTGGGCGGGGCGGGCAGGGGGACGACGTCCACGGCGGTGGGGCCGGGGTCGGGCCGGGGGTCTGCCACGGGCAGCCGGTGGCCCCGGGCCAGGGGGGCCGGGCCGAGGCCCGACAGGAGGTCCGTGGCACGGCTGCCCAGGACCGGCGGGACGTCGATGCCGCCGCGTACGGCGACGTAGCAGCGGACTCCGGCGGTGGCCCGGCCGAGGTCCAGGACCGCGCCTGCGGGGACGCGTACCGGGGCGCCCCAGGCGGCCGGGCGGCCGTCCACGCGGACCGGACAGGGTGCGCCCGTGACCGCCACGGTGACCGGGCCCGTGGCCCGCAGGGCGACCCCGTCGAGGGTGGTTTCGAGGGTGGCGGCCCCGGTGGGGTTGCCGACGAGGCGGTTGGCGAGGGTGTGGGCCGGCAGGTCGAGTGCGCCCGAGTGCGGGACGCCGAGGTGGGCGTGGCCGGGGCGGCCCCGGTCCTGGACCGTGGTCAGGGCTCCCGGGCGCACCACGTCCAGGGCGGCGGGGGGCGGGTTCACGGTGCCTCCGGGAAGCGGACGCGGGTGCCCGGGGCGAAGAGGGCCGCGGGGTCGCGCGCGGGGTCCCACAGGACGGCTTCCGCGGTGCCGACGAGCTGCCAGCCGCCGGGGGAGGAGCGCGGGTAGACCCCGGCGTACTCGCCCGCGAGCGCGAGGGAGCCCGCGGGGACGTGGGTGCGGGGTGTGGCGCGGCGCGGTACGTGCAGGTGCGCGGGGAGTCCGGTCAGGTAGCCGAAGCCGGGGGCGAAACCGCAGAACGCCACCCGGAATGCCGTCGTGGACAGGACCGCGACCGCTTCGCGCGGCGGGAGGCCCCACAGGGCGGCCACCTCCGGCAGGTCCGGGCCGTCGTACCGGACCGGCACGGTGACCTCCGGGCCCTCCGAGGGCTCCAGCGGCGGGGCCGACCAGGTGGACAGCCGCGCGGTGAGGGCCGCGAGGGCGGCGGGGGTGGTGATCCCGTCGAGGAGAACGGTGCGGGCCGCGGGGACGATCTCGCGTACGCCCGGCAGCTCGCCCGCCGCGCGCCGCCTCAGCAGTTCGGCGTGCCAGGCGGCCACCTCGGCGCCGGAGTCCAGTTCCAGGAGGAGGCCGGTGCTGCCGAAGGGGAGGACGCGGGGGCCGGGGGGCACGGCTGTGGGCTGGTCGGTCACGTGAAGGCCTCCACGCGTACGCCCGCGTCCGCGAGGGCCGCGCGGACGCGGGCGGCCAGGGCGGCGGCTCCGGGGGTGTCGCCGTGCAGGCACAGCGAGCGGCCGGGGACGGCGATGCGCTCGCCCGTCGCGGCCGTGACCGTGCCCGTCGAGGCGAGGGACAGGGCCTGGGCCAGGGCCGCGTCCGGGTCGTGCAGCACCGCGCCGGGCTCGGTGCGCGGTACGAGGGTCCCCGCGGCCGTGTACGCGCGGTCCGCGAAGGCCTCGGGGACCGCGGGCAGGCCCGCCGCGGCCGCGGCGTCGAGCAGCCGGGAGCCGGGCAGGCCGAGCACCGGGAGCCCCGGGGCGGCCAGGAGCACCCCGGCGACCACGGCGGCGGCCTGGTCCCCGTCGTGCACGGTGCGGTTGTAGAGGGCCCCGTGCGGTTTGACGTACGACACCCTGGAACCGGCCGCCCGCGCGAAGGCCTCCAGGGCCCCGATCTGGTACGCCACCTCGTCCGCGAGCTCCTGCGCGGGCACGTCCATCGCGCGCCTGCCGAAGCCTGCGAGGTCCCGGTACGCGACCTGGGCGCCGATCCGGACCCCGCGCTCGGCCGCGAGCGCGCACACCCGGCGCATGGTGGACGGGTCGCCGGCGTGGAAGCCGCAGGCGACGTTCGCGCTCGTGACCACCGACAGCAGGGCCTCGTCGTCCGTGAGCGTCCAGCGCCCGAAGCCCTCGCCCAAGTCGGCGTTGAGGTCGATCATGGATGCCATGGCGTGAGCGTAGGGCAGGGGACAGGGGGGACGGGCGGGGGTAGAGGGGCAGGGTGTGGGGGAGGCGGGTCCGGGGGCGGGCCGCGGTCCGGATCCGGGGGTGTAGCCGAGTCGGGCGAAACCGTGCGTTTGGGTCGTTGTCCGTGGGAGCGCCTAATCTTTTCGTCGTGACCATTCCTGCCCCGGTGAAGACCGTTCCGTCCCCGGCTCCGGGCCCGGCCGCCGACGAGGGCCTGGCCCGGCGCCTGCGTGCCCTGGCCTGCACCGCCCCGCTGCACGACCTCGACGTGCGCAAGGCCAATCTCGCGGGCGAGTACGGCGTCTACGCCATGGCGGAGGTCGCGCTCGCCGCGATCGACCTGGTCACGCTCAACATGGACTTCGACACCGGCGCCGACCACGAGCAGATCGTGGCCCGGCTGCTGCCCCGCGTCGCTGCCCAGGCCCCCCGGCGCCCCGCGGCGGAGCACGAGCGGGTGGCCCGCTGGGTGCTGGAGAACCTGATCAACGTCGGCAGCGTGGACCGCGGCTTCCGCGCGATCTACGGAACCTTCGGGCCCGACGGGGTCTACGTCCGCAGGGACTACGACTTCAAGCTCCTGGAGGAGGTCCCCGGCTACGGGGGCGCGGTCTACCTGCGCACGACGGACGAGGCGGTGAACGTGCTCGTCGGAGCGCTCGACACCGATGTCACCAGCGCCCAGATCGCCGCCGAGGTGAAGCTGGAGGTGCTGATCAGCCGCGGCCGGCTGGCCGACGCCCAGCTCGCGGCCGAGCAGGCCCGGTACCGCACGGTCCAGTACGCCGAGACCCTCCGCAAGACCCTCGACGCGACCCGGCGCAACGTGCGCGCGGTGGACTGGCTCCAGGCCGTGCCCGACATGATCGCGGAGGCCCTGGACCACGTGGCCGACCGCTACCGCCACGAGAACGCGATCCTCACGAACATCCGCAAGGCCCGCGACGAGGCCGAGGACCCCGGGCACAAGCGCCGCGCAGCCGAGCTCGTCGACATCGTGAAGGACTGCATCCGCCGCCACACCCAGCTCCAGTCGCGGCTGCTGGAGGCCGGCCCGCTGTTCCGCGCCGAGCAGGACCGGCAGGCCTTCGCCGCCCCGGCCCCCCGCTCCGGCATCGACCTGTACGGCCAGCTCGTCGCCCCCGTCCTGCCCCTGCCCCTGGAGCAGGCCACGCGCGTGACGGACGCCTTCTTCGCGGCCGGTACGGGCCTGCGCACCCCCGTGTCCGTCCGCGTCGCCGACCTGGTCGAGATACTGCTCACCCCGCCCCTGGAGCGCGAGCACCTCGGCGCCGAGATGCCCGAGCCCGACCTGGTCGCGACCCCCGACGACAGCCGCTTCAGCGAGGAACAGCTCGCCGCCGCGCGTCAGCTCCTCGACCTGCCCCACGACGCCCCCCGCCGGCTGTCCGGACTCCTGGCCGAGGCCCGCCGTCGGGATCCTGACCTGCCGTACCTGGTGGCCCTGCTCGCGGTGCACGCGGCCAGCCCGGCGGTGGGCACGGCGTACCGGCAGGGCGAGGAGCGGCTGGTGTTCGCGGTGGACGACGGCACGGAGCTGGAGGACCCGGAGTTCGGCGGCGCCGACCTGATCGTGGGCACGGCCCTGCTCGACGCCGCCGGCATGGCGGCCGACCGTACGGAGGCCGCATGACCCCGCCCGGGCCCAGGCCCCCGTACGCGCCCCTTCCGACGAACCCCTTCCGACCGACCGCAGTGCCAGCCGAGGAGCAGCAGCCGTGAGCGACCACCACGCCGAAGAGCCCGCGTGGAGCGAGCCCGACGGCCCGCCCGCCGCGGCCCCCGCAGGCCCGGCCCCCGCAGGTGCGGGAGTCACCCCCGCCGACGCCGCGGACGCGGCCCGGCTCGTCGCCTTCGGCCTCCAGCCCAAGCTGCTGCCCGCGCGTGACGCGGAGTACGCCGAGCTGCTGCGCCGCCACCGCGAGGACCCGGCCTTCGCCCGGATCGCCGACGCCGTGGCCGCAGGCCTGGGCCTGGTCGTGCTGGAGGTCTCGACGCGGGCCGGGATGGCGGTCGCCGCGGCCGAGGACTCGGTCTTCGCGGTCCGCATGGGCGACTACGCCCGCCGGACCACCGCCGACTCCGGCGACCGCTTCCTGCACGGCCTGGCCCACCTGGCCGTGGCCGCGCTCGCCTTCCCCCGCCCCGAGGACCTCGCCGACGACGGCTACATCGGCCGGATCACGGTCAACGGGGTCGACGCCTTCGTCCGGCAGGCCTGCCACCGCCTGGAGGAGCGCGCCGCCGCGCTCGGGGAGAACACCGACCCGGCCTCCGACGCCCCGGGCCTGGAGGCGGCCTGGCGGGTCTACGCCCGCCGCAGCGCCACCGGTGCCACCAAGGACGCCCGCCGCCTCGCCGGGTCCACCACCGGCATCGTCGGCAAGGCCGTCGCCTTCCTCACCGACTCGGGCTTCCTCCAGCGGACCGGGGACGACTCCGGGGGCGCGTACCGGACCACCGCGCGCTACCAGCTCCAGGTGCGCGACATGGCCGGCAGCGCGGCGATGGCCGAGCTCCTCGACCTGGGCGTGGTCCCCGTGACGGACGGCACGGCCAGCCTGCTCCCGCCGCCTGAGGGCGACGACCTGGAGCTCGCCGCGGACGCCGGCCTGCCCTTCCACGCCTGACCTGCGGGCCGGCCCGACCGGCCCGCAGCCCCCGAGACCCCACAGCCCCACGCACGCACACCGCGCAGCCACCACGAGAGTCGTCGCCATGTACGAGCTGTCCCGCATCCGCCTCTATTCCATCGGTCCCGCCGGTGCGCGCTACGCCGACACCGTGCTCGACCTGCGCGGAGTCGGCGAGCCCGTGCCCCACCCGGCGCCCCAGCAGGCGGAGTTCTTCGCGGCGGAGCCGGTCGGCCCGCCGCGCCGCCCGGCCCCGGCCGGGGTCCTCTTCCTGGAGAACGGCGGCGGGAAGTCCGTCCTGCTCAAGCTGATCTTCTCGGTCATGCTGCCCGGCCACCGCAACACCCTCGGCGGGGCCAGCTCGGGCGTGCTGCGCAAGTTCCTGCTCGCCGACGACTGCGGGCACGTGGCGCTGGAGTGGCAGCACACCCAGACCGGCGAGTGCGTGGTCGTCGGCAAGGTCAGCGAGTGGCGCGGCCGGCAGGTGTCCAACGACCCCCGCAAGTTCGCGGAGGCCTGGTACTCCTTCCGCCCCGGCCCGGGCCTCAGCCTCGACTCCCTGCCCGTGGCCGAGGCCACGGCCGTCCGCCCCACCGCCGAGGGCGCCTCCGGGGCCCAGGGCCGCCGCCGCACGATGAAGGGCTTCCGCGACGCCGTCACCGAGGCGGGCAAGGCCTACCCGCACCTCGACGTCTGCTGGGAGGAGATCCACGACCGCTGGAACGAGCACCTCGGCGACCTCGGACTCGACCCCGAACTCTTCCGCTACCAGCGGGAGATGAACGCCGACGAGGGCGAGGCCGCCGGCCTGTTCGCGGTGAAGAAGGACTCCGACTTCACCGACCTGCTGCTGCGCGCCGTCACGGACACCCGCGACACCGACGGGCTCGCGGACCTCGTCCACGGCTTCGGCAACAAGCTCGGCCGCCGCGCCGAACTCATGGCCGAGCGCGAGTTCACGGCCGGGTCCGTGGACCTGCTCGGCCGGATCGTCGAGGCCGCCGGGACCCGCGCCCGTACGCGCGAGGTGCACGCCGGGGCCGAGCGCCGCACCCGCACCCTCGCCCGGCGGCTCTCCGCCCGCGCCGCCGAGGAGCGCGGCCGCGCCGCCGAACTGGCCCAGCAGGTCACCGCCGCGGCGCACGAGGTCACCTCCGCCGAGTCCGCCCGCGGCCGCAGCTCCCTCATCGCCGCCGAACTGGCCTACCGGCACGCCTCCCTGGCCCTCGGCGTGGCCGAGAAGGCCGCCGCCGCCCAGAAGCGCGAACTGGCCGACGCGCGCACCCTGTACGCCGCCTGGCAGGCCGCCGAGGCCGTCCTGCGCCACCGCGCCGCCGCCGACCGCGCCGCGCGCGTCGCCGCCGCCATCCTGGAGGCCGAGCGGGACGCCGCCCCGGCCCTGGCCGCCCGCGCCACCGCCGCCGCCGACCTCGTACGCGCCCTCCACACGGCCGCCGAGGACGGGGAGCGCGTCGCCAACGAGGAAGAGGAGCGCTCGGCCGTCCTCCAGGCCGAGGCCGAGAGCTCCCACCGGGACGCCACCGCCGCCGCCACCGCCGCCCAGCGCGCCCGCAGCGAGGCCGGGCACCTGCGCCAGCGGCTCGCCGAGGTCGAGCAGGAGACCGCCGAGGCGGTCCGGGCCGGCTGGCTCGACGACACGGCCCCCGACGCCGACCCGGCGCGCGCCGCCCTCGCCGCCAGCGACGCCGAGAAGACCGCCGTGGCCGCCTGGGACGAGGCCCGCGAGGCCGCCCGCAGCACCGCCGAGACGGCCCGCGAGGCCGCCACCGCCGAATCCCGCGCCGAACTGACCGCCGCCCGCGCCGCCGACGCCGCCGATGCGGCCGAGGCCGCGTACGGGGCCGAGCAGCGGGCCGCCGACTCCCTGGGCCGGGAACCGCGCCTGGCCGAACTGCTGGGCCTGCCGGCCGCCGCGGGCCGCGGCGCGGGCCCGGCCGCCGCAGCCGCCCCCGGCCTGCCCCGCCCCCGCTCCGCCGAATCCCCCGCAGGCCCCGCCGAGAGCGCCGCCCACGACGCCGCCGAAGGCGCCGGCCTGGGCGCCGAGGACCTCGACCGCAACGCCGACGACCTGCGCGAACTCCTCGAATCCACCGTCGCCTCCGCCGAACGCCAGCTGTTCGACCTGCGCACCGCCGCAGCCGACGACTCCCGCATCCTCGGCGCCCTCGGCGACGGCGGCCTCCTGCCGCCCGGCCCCGACGTGCTCGCCACCGTCGAGTACCTCGGCGAGCACGGCATCCCGGCCCTCCCCGGCTGGCGCTACCTCGCCCAGTCCGTGGACCCCGCCGACCACGCCGCCGTACTCGCCGCCCGCCCCGAGCTCGTCGACGGCGTGGTCATCACCGACCCCGACACCCACGGCCGCGCCCGCGAAGTCCTCGGCTCCGCCGCCCTGCTGCCCCGCTCCGCCGTGGCCGTCGGCACCGCCGCCGCCCTCCTCGCCCCCGTACCCGGCGCCGGCGACCCCGCGGCCCGCCCCGACGTCTTCCTCGTGCCCCCGAACCCGGCCATGCACGACGAGCACGCCGCCGACGAGGAGCGGCAGGCCCTGCGCACCCGCGCCGCCGCCCGCGACACCGAGATCCGCGAACTCGCCGCCCGCCTGGCCGGCGACCGCACCCTCGCCGCCCGCCTCGCCTCCTGGCGCACCGGCTGCCCCGCAGGCCGGCTCGCCGAGCTCGCCGCCGCCGCGGCCGCCGCCCGCGCCTTCGCCCAGGAGGCCGAGGCCGAGCTCACCGAACTGCGCACCGCCCGCGCGGAAGCCGACGAGGCCGCCGCGGACGCCACCCGCATCCGCGACGAGCGTCAGGACGCCGCCCAGCGGGCCCGCCGCGCCGCCGACGCCCTCTCCGGACTCGCCCACCGACTCCGCGAGCGCTCCGCCTGGCAGGCCCGGCTCCGCGAACTCGCCGACGAGGCCGCCGAGTCCGAAGCCCGCGCCGAGGTCTGCCTCGACCGCGCCCGCGCCGCCGACGAGGACCGCCGCGCCGCCCAGCGCGCCGGCGACGACGCCCGCCGCACCGCCCGCGCCCTGCGCGCCGAGCGCGCCGAGATCGCCGGGGCCCCCGAACAGCTCCCCGAGCCGGACGGGCAGGCCCCCCGCGCCGCGCTCCCCGCCCTCCGCGAGGCCTACCGGGCCGCGTCCCAGCTGTACGAGAAGGTGGGCGTCGGCGCCGACCTGCGCGCCGAACAGGCCCGCGCGGAGAGCGACGAGAGCGCCGCCACCGCCGAACTCGACCGGCTCACCAACAAGGTCCGCACCCGCGCCGCCCAGCTGCTCGAAGGCACCGACGGGGCCGACGGCCCCTCTCGCCAGGCCGCCGCGGCCCGCGCCGAGTCCCTGGTCCAGATGCTCGAATCCCGCGCCTCCGCCGCCAGCGAGCAGCTCGGCCGGCTGCGCGGCGAGGCCGAGCGGCACGCCCCCGCCGACGGCGGGTCCCACACGGAGCTCCCCGAGGACCGCACCCCCGCCGACGTGGACCAGGCCCAGGGCCTGCTGCGCGCCGCCACCGCCCAGCTCGCCGCCCACAGCGCGGCCGTGGAGACCGCCCGGGCGGCCCACGCCGAACTGCTGCGCGCCCACCGCACCGCCGAGGACGGCGCCGGCGGCTTCGAGGAGACCGCCGCCCTCCTGCGCGACCTCCTGCGCGACCCGCACCCGCACCCGGAGCAGGAGGACCAGCAGCCCGGCCCCTACCCCGGCGACCTCGCCGAGGCCCGGCAGACGGCCACCGAGGCCCGCCGCGCCCTGCGCGGCTGCGCCGCCGAGCTCTCCGCGGCCGAGGCCGCCGTCCGGGAGGCGAGCGACGTCCTCGTACGGCACGCCAACGCCACCCGCTACGAGCAGGTGCGCACCCCCGCCCGCCAGCAGATCCGCGAGCTCCCCGCCGCGGCCCTGCCCGAGCACGCGGCCTCCTGGGCCGCCGCCTTCGCCCCGCGGCTGCGCGTCCTGACCGACGAGCTGGCGCAGCTGGAGCGCAACCGCGACAGCATCGTCGACAGGCTCCGCGGTCTCGTGGAGTCCGCCCTGGCCACGCTGCGCTCGGCGCAGCGGCTGTCCCGGCTGCCCGAGGGCCTCGGCGAGTGGTCCGGCCAGGAGTTCCTGCGGATCCGCTTCGAGGAGCCCGACCAGGCCGTGCTCACCGAGCGGCTCGGCGAGGTCATCGACGAGGCCACCCGCTCCGCCGTGAAGAAGAACGCCTCCTTCGGCGAGGGCCGCCGCGACGGCATGTCCCTGCTGCTGCGGGGCGTGCACGCGGCCCTCCAGCCGCGCGGGATCGCCGTGGAGATCCTCAAGCCGGACGCCGTCCTGCGCGCCGAGCGGGTCCCCGTGGGCCAGATGGGCGACGTCTTCTCCGGCGGCCAGCTGCTCACCGCCGCCATCGCCCTCTACTGCACGATGGCCGCCCTGCGCAGCAACGACCGCGGCCGCGACCGGCACCGGCACGCGGGCACGCTCTTCCTCGACAACCCGATCGGCCGGGCCAACGCCACGTACCTGCTGGAGCTCCAGCGGGCGGTCTCCGACGCCCTCGGCGTCCAGCTGCTGTACACCACGGGCCTCTTCGACACCACGGCCCTCGCGGAGTTCCCGCTGGTCATCCGGCTGCGCAACGACGCCGACCTGCGGGCCGGGCTGAAGTACATCAGCGTCGAGGAGCACCTGCGCCCGGGCCTGCCGCAGGCGGACCCGGCGGGGGAGACCGTGCACGGCGAGATCACGGCGACGCGGATGTTCCGCCGCGGCCCGGACCGCGGGCCCGACCGCAGCGCCGAACCGGGCGCCGACCGCAGCGGGGAGCGTACGGGCGCCCCGGCCTGACCCGGGACGAAGGCCGGAAACGACCGTTCCGACCCGGCGGGCGGCCCGGCCGCCGGGCCCGGGCAGCGTGACCCCGGCCCCGGCCCGGGGTCACGCCTCCTTGAGCCGCCCGCCGCGCTGCCGTATGCGCTCCGCGCGGCGCTCGGCGCGCCGGGCCCGGCGGCGCTCCCGCCGCAGCCGGCGCGCCGAACTGCTCGGGACGGACACGACCCCGTACCGCTGGTGCCACATCTGGCGCGTGACCCACACGTCGAGGACGCCCCAGGTCGCGACCATCGTGGCCGCGACGGAGCCGAGCACCATGGGGAAGGCCAGCCAGGAGCCCGTGACCGCCAGGTAGAAGGTCACCGTCGCCTGGATGAGCGTCACCGCGACCAGCAACACCGCCCGGACGGCGGCCTCGCGCACCGGGTCCGGCATCCGCCGCAGCCCCACCGGCTCCTCCGCCCACAGCGGCCGCCGGTCCGGCTCCGCGTCCGCCGCCCCGGGCAGCGGCCCACCGCCCCGCGGCAGCACGCGCGGCGTCACCTGCTCCTGCACCTCCCGGTCGACCTGAACCTCCCGGCCCCCTTGAACCCCCTGGCCCGCCTGAACCTCCCGGTCCTCCCGGATCACGTACCCGAACGTCCCGTCGCTCCGGTATCCGTACTGCTGCTTGCCACCCATGGCCCGCTCACTCCCCAAACCCACGCGCGGCTCCCCGGTGCCGCCTTGTCATGAAAGACGAACGGCACCCGCCGGGGATTCCCGCGGAACGAAGAATTCCAGCCATCTGCCCCGTCTCGGCGACCGGGACCCCACCAGGTGTCATGTGCCACAATTCGGGCCGCTCTTGACCGGAAGTATCGGACAACTGGTGATCTTCGTCCAGGACGGCGGCCGAAAACGTCCGGACACGCCTTCGAGTTGCTTCCGGGGCAGTAGTAGGCTCACGCCGTTTATTGACGGAACACCGACCCCGTTCACGGGGGTTGAGCTGGGGGAGGCCATGCGCTTTCGCGGGAAGTCCATCCGCCGGAAGATCGTGGCGCTGCTGATCGTGCCGCTCGTCTCCCTCACCGCCCTCTGGGGTTTCTCCACCGTCATCACCGGCCGCGAGGCGGCCCAACTCCTCGACGTGGCCTTCGTCATCGACAAGGTGGGCTACCCCGTCGAGGACGTCGTACGCGTCCTGCAGAAGGAACGGCGCCAGACGCTCGTCCTCCTCGGCGACCCGCGCACCTCCGAGGCGGCCTCCGAACTCCAGCGCCGCCGCACGGACACCGACCGCGTGGTCGCCTCCATCCGCGCCGAGGCCCTCAACCCCGACGTGGCCGAGGAGCTCTCGCCCGGCTCCGCCCGGCGCCTGCGCTCGATCATCGAGGGGCTGGAGGGCATCGCCGCCCTCCGCGGCTCCGTCGACCGCACCGAGATCGACCCCGCCCAGGCCCTGGAGTCGTACAACCGCCTGGTCGACCCCTGCTACTACTTCCTCATGAACCTCCACGCCCTGGAGAACGTGGAGATGGACAAGCAGGGCCGCGCCCTCGTCGGCATCACCCGCGCCCGCGAGACCCTCTCCCGCCAGGACGCCGTGATCGCCGCCGCCCTGGCCGCCCGCAGCGTCAGCGTGCAGGACGCCCGCCTCGTCTCGGACTACGTCGCCCACCGCACCCTGCTCTACGAGTTCAACCTCGCGATCCTCCCCGCCGCCGAACGCGTCGAGTTCGAGCAGTACTGGCGCAGCCCTGACACGCGTCAACTGCGCGATGCCGAGGAGGCGTTCGTCACCCAGGGCGCCACCCGCCGGCCGCGGGCCATCAGCGCCTCCCAGTGGGACGCCGCCGCGGGCAAGGTGCTCGACGACCTCGCCGCGATGGGCACCGCCGCCGGAGACCGCTACCAGGCCCGCGTGGAGCCCGTCGCCGAGGCCGTGTTCGCCAGGGCCGCCCTCGCCGGCGTGCTCGGGTTCGCCGCCCTCGGCCTCTCGGTCTTCCTCTCCGTGCGCATCGGCCGCGAACTGGTCCGCGACCTGTCCCGGCTGCGCAAGGAGGCCCACGAGGCCTCCGGCGTGCGCCTGCCCGCGGTGATGCGCCGGCTCGCCGCCGGCGAGCAGGTCGACGTGGAGACCGAGGCCCCGCGCCTGGAGTACGAGCAGGACGAGGTCGGCCAGGTGGGCCAGGCCCTCAACACCCTCCAGCGCGCCGCCGTCGAAGCCGCCGTCAAGCAGGCCGAGATGCGCCGCGGGGTGGCCGAGGTCTTCGTCAACCTCGCCCGCCGCAACCAGGTCCTGCTGCACCGCCAGCTCACCCTGCTCGACACGATGGAGCGCCGCACCGAGGACTCCGAGGAGCTCGCCGACCTCTTCCGCCTCGACCACATGACCACCCGCATGCGCCGCCACGCCGAGGGCCTTGTGATCCTCTCCGGCGCCGCGCCCTCCCGCCAGTGGCGCCGCCCGGTCCAGCTCATGGACGTCGTACGGGCCGCCGTCGCCGAGGTCGAGGACTACGAGCGCATCGAGGTCCGGCGGCTGCCGCGGCTCGGCATCACCGGCCCGGCCGTCGCCGACGTCACCCACCTCGTCGCCGAACTCATCGAGAACGCCACCGTCTTCTCGCCCCCGCACACGGCCGTGCAGGTGCTCGGCGAGCGCGTGGCGAACGGCTTCACCCTGGAGATCCACGACCGGGGCCTCGGCATGACCGCCGAAGCCCTCCTCGACGCGAACCTGCGGCTCGCCGAGACCCCCGAGTTCGAGCTCTCCGACACCGACCGGCTCGGCCTGTTCGTGGTCAGCCGCCTCGCGCAGCGCCACAACGTCCGCGTCTCCCTCCAGCCCTCCCCGTACGGCGGCACCACGGCCGTGGTCTTCCTGCCCGCGGCCCTGCTCACCGAGGCACCCGAGACCAACGGCGCAGGCTTCCGCGTCGAGGGCCCCGACCGCAGCGCCCGCCGCGCCGCCCCCGCAGGCCGCACCCTCACCGCGCGCACCCGCCGCCCGGGCCTCACCGGCATCCCGGCCCAGGAGCGCCCCGGCCTCGCGCCGGTCGTACTGCCCGGCCCGATCGACGGTCCCGTGGAGCTCGAAGCCCCCGTCGGCGCGGCCGGACTGGACCCGGTGGACGCCCTCGGCCCGATCGCCGGCCTGGACTCCGCCGACGGTCTCGCGGACGGCCTCGCCGACGCCGGGATCCTCGGCCCGGTCCCGGGCTTCGACCTCGACGGCACGGGCGGCCCGCGCGGCGGCCTCCTCGGCCCCGCCGGACGCGAGCAGTCCGACGCCGTGCCCGGCGGCCCGGTGCGCCTGGACGGCGTACGCCCCGACAGCGCCAGGCCGGACTCCGCCCGGCCGGACTCCGGCCGGCCCGCGCCCGGCGGCCCCGTGCCGCTGCCCCGGCGCCGCCGCACGCCCACCCTCGTCGCCGAGCACGGCCGCCGCGTCGGCACCCGCCCGGTGGCCGTCGTACCGCAGCCGGCCCACGAGCCCGGTACGGGCGGCGGAACCGGGAACTCCGGCGGGTCCGGAGCAGTTTCCGCTACGGGCACCCTCCCGGGCTCCGGCTCCGCGCCGGGATCCGGCGGCGGCGGGCGGGACCGCGACGGATCCCCGGTCGGCACGGGCGGACCGGGGGGCACCGGCGGCTCCGGGGGCTCCGGGGGCGCGGGCGGCACCGGCGGGCTGCCCCGCCGGGTCCGCCAGGCCAGCCTGGCCCCGCAGCTCAAGGACGCCCCCGCCCGGCCGGCCGAAGACCACGGCCCGGCCGAGGACCGGGACGCCGAACTGGTGCGCAGCCGCATGTCCGCGCTCCAGCGCGGCTGGACGGCCGCCCGCCGGCAGACGGAGGACCGCGACCGCGCGGACAGCGGCGGCGGGCACGGGGACGCCGCCGCCCGAGACGATGCTCAGAACGCACCACGAACCACTTCGGAGGGGGACGGTCGATGACCGCACCGCACACCGCACCGCACGACGCCGCTGGCCGCGACTCCAGCCGCCTCAACTGGCTCCTGGACGAGCTCGTCGACCGGGTCGGCAGCATCCGCAAGGCGGTGGTCCTCTCCGGCGACGGCCTCGCCACGGGCGCCTCCCGGGCGCTGACCCGCGAGGACAGCGAGCACCTCGCCGCCGTGGCCTCCGGCTTCCACAGCCTCGCCAAGGGAGTCGGCCGGCACTTCGACGCGGGCAAGGTCCGCCAGACCGTGGTGGAGCTGGAGGACGCCTTCCTCTTCGTGACCGCCGCGGGCGACGGCAGCTGCCTGGCCGTGCTGGCCGACGCCGACTCCGACGTGGGCCAGGTCGCGTACGAGATGACCCTGATGGTCAAGCGGGTGGGCGACCACCTCGCGACCGCCCCGCGCACCGGACTGCCCGCCGGCGGGTGAGTCGGTCCGCATGAGCGCATCAGGCCAGGACCAGTTCCCGCCGGGTTCCCCTGACCCCGCGGACCCCCGGCGTCCCTTCGACCCGGGGGACCTCCCCCACCCCGGCGCCCCCGCGGGCGCCCGGACCGGGCCCGCCGACCCCGCGGACCCCGCGCACCACTGGTTCGACGACGACGCGGGCCCGGTCGTCCGCCCGTACGCGATGACCCGCGGCCGCACCAGCAGCACCGGCCAGCACCGGCTGGACCTGATCGCGCTCGTGGTCGCCGAACCGGCGGCCGCGGACCCGGTCTGGGACCAGACCCTGTCGCCGGAGCACGTGGACATCCTCGACCTGTGCACCCTGCGGCCCCAGTCCGTCGCCGAGCTCGCGGCCGAGGTCGACCTCCCCATCGGGGTGGTCCGGGTGCTGATCGGCGACCTGGTCGAGGACGAGCTGGTGCACGTGACCCGGCCCGTACCCCCGGCCGAACTGCCGGACGAATCCATTCTCCGTGAGGTGATCGATGGCCTTCGGGCGCTCTAGCCGGCTCACCGCCGTACCCAGTACGGGGACCGGTCCCGCAACCCCACCCGTCGAGCCCCTGACCCTGAAGATCCTGGTCGCGGGCGGTTTCGGCGTGGGCAAGACGACGCTGGTCAGCGCGGTCAGCGAGATCCGGCCGCTGCGCACCGAGGAGACCCTCTCGGAGGCGGGCCGCCCGGTGGACGACACCCACGGGGTCGAGGCCAAGTCCACGACCACCGTGGCCATGGACTTCGGGCGGATCACCCTGCGCGAGGACCTGGTGCTGTACCTGTTCGGCACCCCGGGCCAGGACCGCTTCTGGTTCCTCTGGGACGAGCTCGCGCAGGGCGCCCTGGGGGCCGTGGTCCTCGCCGACACCCGCCGCCTGGAGGACTGCTTCGCCGCCGTCGACTACTTCGAGCGGCGCGCGATCCCCTTCCTGGTCGCGGTCAACTGTTTCGACGGGGCGGACCGCCACCCCGCCGAGACGGTGCGCCAGGCCCTCGACCTGGACGAGCACGTCCCGCTGCTGCTCTGCGACGCCCGCGCCCGCGAGTCGGTGAAGGAGGTCCTGGTCGGGGTGGTGGAGCACGCGATGTCGATGGCACGCAGCCGCCGCCCGGCCCACGCCTGACCGCCCGCCGCGTCCACGCCGGCCGCCCGGTCCCGGCCCGCGTCCGCCGCAGCGCCTCCCGGGTGCCGCCCGCCCGCGGGCACGGAGGCGGCCCGTACCCCCGCCGACTGGGGTACGGGCCGCGGCTCTCGCGGGGGGCCGTCGTCCGCGGGCCCCGAGGGGGTACGCGGACTGTGGAGGCAGTGTTCACCTGCCGTGAGGGACCGTCAAGAACCCCGGCACAGAAGGTTGTGCTCCGTATACGGCCCCGTACGGCCCCACCGGCCGCCGCCCCACGTCAGCGGCCCTCCCGCTGCCCTTCCCCGACCAGAATCGGGCCGTACGGAAACCCGCACCCGGCGGGATCCGCACCCCGACGGGGCCTGCACCCGCCCGAATCCACCCGCCGGGATCCGCCCCGCCGGGATTCGCACCCGCCGGGATCTGCCCCGACCGGCGGCGGCCCCCGGGCTCACTTCACGGCGACGATCGCCGAACCGTGCCCGAAGAGCCCCTGGTTCGCCGTCACCCCCACCCGGGCCCCCGCCACCTGCCGCGCCCCGGCCGTCCCGCGCAGCTGCCAGGTCAGCTCGCAGACCTGCGCGACGGCCTGCGCGGGCACCGCCTCCCCGAAGGAGGCCAGCCCGCCGCTCGTGTTGACCGGGATCCGGCCGCCGAGCGCCGTGGCCCCGTCCCGGACCAGCTTCGCCCCCTCGCCCTCACCGCACAGGCCGATGTCCTCGTACCACTGGAGCTCCAGGGAGGTGGACAGGTCGTACACCTCGGCGAGCGACAGGTCCTCCGGCCCGATCCCCGCCTCCTCGTACGCGGCCCGCGCGATCGACGCCCTGAAGGACTCCCCGGCGGGTTCGACCGCCACCGCCGAGTCCGTGGCGATATCGGGCAGGTCCAGTACGGTCCTGGGGTAGGTCGGGGTCACCGTCGACACCGCCCTGATCCGCACCGGATCGGCCACCCCGCGCGAGCGCGCGAAGTCCATGCTCGTCAGTACCAGGGCCGCGGCCCCGTCGGAGGTGGCGCAGATGTCGAGCAGCCGCAGCGGGTCCGCGACCACCGCCGAGGCGGCCACCTCCTCGACCGTGACGGGCTTGCGGTAGCGGGCCAGCGGATTGAGCGCCCCCGCCGCCGCGTTCTTCACCTTCACCAGGGCGAAGTCCTCCGGCGTCTCGCCGTACAGCGCCATCCGTCGCCGCGCATAGAGGCCGAAGTACGCCGGATTCGTCGCCCCCAGCACCCGGAAGCGCAGCCAGTCCGGATCGTCGGGCCGGTCCCCGCCGGCCGGGGCGAAGAACCCCTTCGGCGCCGCGTCCGCCCCCACCACGAGCACCACGTCCGCCAGGCCCGCGAGGATCTGCGCCCGCGCCGCGCCCACCGCCTGGGCCCCCGAGGCGCAGGCCGCGTACACGCTGGTCACCCGGGCGCCCTGCCAGCCGAGCGCCTGCGCGAAGGTGGCCCCGGCCACGTAGCCCGGATACCCGCCGCGCACCGTGTCCGCCCCGACCACCGACTGCACGTCCGTCCACTCCAGACCGGCGTCGGCGAGCGCGGCCCGCGCGGCGGCGGTCCCGTACTCCACGAAGCTGCGCCCCCACTTCCCCCAGGGGTGCATCCCGGCCCCGAGGACCGCGATCTCGCCGCTCACCGCCCCGCCTCCCCGTGCTCCGCCGCCACAGGCCGGAAGTGCCAGGTGGTCCACTCGGTACCGGGCTCCGCGCCGTCCGTGCCGTCCCCGCCCTCGGTGTTGAGCACCCCCGGCACCACCTCCACCGCCATCCCGACGGCCAGATCGGCCACCGTGACCCCGGGCGCCGCCTGCCCGAGGACGACCATCCGCTCGGCCTCCAGCTCCACGGCCACGATCGTGTAGGGCACCCAGGGCGCGTCCGGATCGGAGGCGTAGGGGGCCGGCGGCCGGTACCGGCCGTCCGTGTAGGACCAGACCCGGCCGCGGGGGGAGAGCGGATGCTCCGCCAACTCGCCCCCGGTGCAGCGGGGGTTGCGGCAGAAGGAGTCCTCGCGTGGGAAGAACACGGAGCCGCAGGCCCCGCACCGGGTCCCGAGCAGCCGGAACCCTTCCGCCCCCTCCCCGTCCGACGGCGGCGCGCTCGTGAACCACCCTGCGACCACGGGTGTGCGTGTACGGGCCAAGACCCCTCCCCGGAAACGTACCTGACGGAACGTCAGAAGTCTGCCACGGGGCCCCCGCCCCCGGCGAGCCCGCCGCCCGCAGCACCTGCCCGCCGCCCCCGCACCGGCAGGTCGAAGTACCGGTCCGGGTAGGCCTCCGGCCGCAGCGTGAAGTGCCACCACTCCTCGGGCAGGTTGACGAACCCCTGGGCCGCCAGCGCCTCCGCCAGGAGCTTCCGGTGGCGCCGCTGCTCCGCACCGATCCGCGGGTCGGGGGAGTCCGTGCGGGCCAGCGGGTCGAAGCAGTCGTACGCCGTCCCCATGTCCACGGAATCGTCGGCGGACCGCACCGCGGGCTCCCCGAAACAGGAGCCCCCGCCCCCGCCCGGAACCCCCGCCGCCGGTCCCCGGGGCACCCGTACGAGGGTCACGTCGACCGTGCTGCCCCGGCTGTGCCCCGACCGCGCCGCGATGTACCCCCGGGCGAACAGCTCGCTCTTCGGCACCCGGGGATGGAACTCCGCCCGCACCCGCGGGTCTTCGGGCTCCAGAGCCCACCGGGCGAACCGGTCGACGGCCCGCTGCGGCCGGTAGCAGTCGTACACCTTCAGCGAGTACCCCCGGCCCAACAGCCCCCGCTGCGCCTGCCGCAACGCCAGCGCCGCGGGCCGCGCCAGCAGACACACCGGCTCCTCGTACCCGTCCACCGGCCCACCGGTGAAGTTCCGCGCCCCCGCATACCGCATCTCCCGCCCAACCGTCGGATCCACCTCCCACAGATCCACGAACGGACCCCCCGCCACCGCACCCGGCCCCCCGGGAGCAGTGGCAGCCGCGGCACCCGCGGAAACAGCGGGAACGCCAGGAGCCGCGAGCGCCGCGGGAGTGTGAGCAGCCCCAGCAGCCCCAGCAGCCCCAGCAGCCCCAGCAGCCCCAGCAGCCCCGGCGGCCACGGAACCGGTGGCGGCGGTGGCAGGGGCGGAAGTGCCCGGAGTCCCGACCGGGCCGGGAGGGGCAGGGGCGCCCGGCACGGCCAGAGCGGCGGCGGAGACCAGCACGACAGCAACAACCGTCATCCTCATGCCCCTTCGCTTACCATCGCCGGGTGTCTGCACCCGTGAAGGACTCGCACTGCTCCGCCTGCGGAGCCCCGTACGGCGCCACCGGCTGGCCGCGCCGCTGCCCCGCCTGCGGCACCGCCGCCTACCGCAACCCGCTCCCGGTCGCCATCGCCCTGCTCCCCGTCACCGGGGCCGCCGCTCCGGGCGACCCGGACCCCGCGGCCGCCGGGCTCGTCGTCATCACGCGCACCATCGAACCGGCCCGCGGCGGCACCGCACTGCCCGGCGGATTCATCGACCACGGCGAGGACTGGCGCGACGCAGTGGTCCGCGAACTGCGCGAGGAGACCGGCATCGAGGCCCCCGCCGCCGACGTCACCCTCGCCGACGCCCTCAGCTCCCCGGCCGGCCACCTGCTCCTCTTCGGCCTCCTCCCCGCCCGCCCGGCGGCCGACCTGCCCCCGTCCACCCCCACCGCCGAAACCACCGGCTGGCACGTCCTGCACGCCCCCGCAGCCCTGGCCTTCCCCCTCCACACCCAAGCCGCCGCCGCCTGGTTCACCGGCGCCTACACCCCATCCACCCCCCACCCACCCCAGTCCACCCCCCACCCCGGCTAAATCCAGCCCACCCCAGCCTCGCCGGCGTTTGAGGCGCGGGGTCCGGGGCGGAGCCCCAGTCCGGGAAGGGGAGGGTAGGGGAGAGGCCCCGCGCAGCGCACCACCACAGCACAGCACAACGCCGCCCGCCCCACCCCCGCAACAGAAGCCGCCCCCTAAACCCCCCGCACCCGCACCGCCCACCCCACCGCGCCCCCGTCCTCGCCCTCCACCACAACCCGCCCGTCCCGCCACCGCGTGACGACCCGCTCCACCCGCCCCGCCTCCCACCCGTCCCCGGGATCCCGAACCACCAGCCCACCCCCGGTCCGCCCCGGCACCGGCGCCCACACCTCAAGCTCCACCGACCCCGCCTCCACCGACCCCGCAGGCCCCGCCGCACCCGCACCCGCCCCGCGGCCGTCACCCCCATCCCCCCGGCCCCCGCCACCCCGCACCGCCAACACCGCCCCCGCCCGCGCCAGCACCGGAATCCGCCCCAGCGGAGCGTCCAGCAGCACCTGCCCCGGCCCCTCGTGCGCCGCCCCCGTCGCCGTGTCGTACCAGCGCCCCCGCGGCAGCCGCACCGCCCTCCGGTCCGCCCCGCACTCCAGCACCGGCGCCACCAGCAGCGCATCGCCCAGCAGGAAGGCGTCCTCGCAGTCCCGCAGCGCCCGGTCCTCCGGCGCCCCCCACCACAGCGGCCGCACGTACGGCGCCCCGGTCCGCCGCGCCAGCTGCGCCAGCGTCACGAAGTACGGCCGCAGCCGCTCCCGCTCCGCCAGCACCGCCCGCGCGTGCTCCAGCACCTGCGGCCCGAACTCCCAGGGCTCCCGCCGCCCCGCCCAGATCGCCGAGTGGGTCCGGAACAGCGGCAGGTAGGCGCCCAGCTGGAGCCAGCGCAGGTACAGCTCGGGGGAGGGGTCGCCGCCGAACCCGCCCACGTCCGGCCCCGAGTACGGCACCCCGCACAGCCCCAGCCCCAGGACGAGCGCCAGCGAGGCCCGCAGCCCCGGCCAGCTGCTCTCCACGTCCCCCGACCAGGTGCCCCCGTACCGCTGCATCCCCGCCCACCCCGAGCGCGAGAACAGGAAGGGCCGCTCGCCGGGCCGCAGCCGCACCAGCCCCTCGTACCCGGCGCGGGCCATGGCCAGCCCGTACACGTTGTGCGCCTCCCGGTGGTCCCCGCCCGCACCCTCCAGCGCGTGCCGCGCCGACAGCGGCAGCGTCGCGTCCCCGAACGGCGCGAAGGACACGGGCTCGTTCATGTCGTGCCAGACTCCGGAGAAGCCCTGCGCGAGCCGCTCCCCGTACTGCTCCCCCCACCACTCCCGCGCGGGCGGATGCGTGAAGTCCGGGTACACGCAGGTCCCCGGCCACACCGCGCCCCGCACCTCCCGCCCCTCCGCGTCCCGTACGAACGCCCCGGCCGCCCGCCCCGACTCGTACAGCGGATGGCCCGGCTCCGCCTTCACTGCCGGATCGACGATCGACACCAGCCGCACCCCGCGCTCCCGCAGTTCCCCGGCGAGCTCCGGCAGCTCCGGGAAGCGCTCGCGGTCCACGGTGAAGACCCGGTGCCCGTCGTAGTGGTCGATGTCCAGGTGCAGGGCGGACAGCGGCAGCCCGTGCGCCCGGTACCCGTCGGCCACCCGCCGCACCTCCTGCCCGCTGCCGAAGCCCCAGCGCGCGTGCTGGTACCCCAGCGCCCACGACGGCGGCACCGCCGCCCCGCCCGTCAGTCCCGCCCACCCCTGGAGCACCCGGGCCGGCGTGCCCACCAGCACCCAGGCCCGCAGCGGACCGCCGGCCATCCGCAGCTCGCAGGAGCCCGCCCGGTCCGGCCCGGAACCCGCCCCCTCCTCGCCCTCCCGCAGCACGACCCGGCCGTCCCGGGGGTTGTCGTGGAAGACCAGGTGCGTGCCCGCGTCGGCCACCACCAGCTGCACCGGCATCGTGATGTACAGCGGATCGTCCCCCGGCCCGAAACCGCCCTTCGGGTCGGTGTTCCACAGCCGGTACGCCCCGTCCCGCAGCCGCGGCCCCGCCGCCCGCCCGCCCAGCCCGAAGAACCGCGCGTCGGCCGCCACCTCGGCCCGCTGCACCCAGCGCGCCCCGCCCGCCCCCGACACCGGCTCCCACCAGCGCGGCGGCAGCTCCCGCCGGAGCAGCGCACCACCCGGGGTGCGGACCTCCACGGCCCCGTTGCGGGAGACCGCCACGGTCACCCGCTCCGACACCACCCGCCAGCCCCCGTCCGTATCGGGCTCCAGCACCGCCCGCGCGTCCGGCTCCGGCGCGGCGCCGGCGAGGGCGTACGAGGGCTCGGGCCCGGCCCCGTCCCAGCCCCAGAACACCGCCCCGCCCACCGCCACCCGGACCTCCAGCTCCGAGCGCGCGAACCGCAGCACCCCGCCGCCCGGCCGCGGCTCGGCCCCCGCCAGCGGACCCGGCACCCGGGCCCGCTCCGGCCCCCGCGGCGGCAGCGCCGCCGCATCGGCCCTCATCCGCCGCCAGGCCGTCCCCCAGGCCCGCAGCCCGCCCGCCGATCCCAGGCCCTTCACCGTCCGCAGCACGTCCCGAGCGTCCATGGCGATCACCCTGCCACCGCGACCCCCGGCGGCGGGGCCCGTTCAGCTGGCGTTCACCCACACCCCGACCGGTTCCGGCTGTGGATGACGGCTCTGGTGCGGAAGACGATCACATGGCATCGTCCCTGTGAGCCTCGCGCGACCACCCGCCGCGCGGTGGCACCGTACGCACACGAAGCGCCGAGCCGCACAACCGGGAGCCGACCCATGACCTCAGCGACCCCCGCCACGCCCGAGCCCCTGTGGTCGCCCGGCCCGGAGCGGATCTCCGCGGCCGCCGTCACCCGCTTCCAGGACTGGGCGGCAGAGCGCTACGGCGCCCCCGCCGAGGGCGGCTACGCGGCCCTGCACCGCTGGTCCGTGGACGAGCTGGACACCTTCTGGGAGGCCGTCGCCGCCTGGTTCGACGTGCGGTTCACCAGCCCGTACCAGGAAGTGCTCGCCGCCCGCGAGATGCCCGGCGCCCGCTGGTTCGAGGGCGCCACCCTCAACTACGCCGAGCAGGCCCTGCGCGCCGCCGAGGACCCCGCCCGCGCCGACGCGCCGGCCCTCCTCCACGTGGACGAGACGCACGAGCCCGTCCCCGTCACCTGGGCGGAGCTGCGCCGCCAGGTCGGCTCCCTCGCCGCCGAACTGCGCGCCCTCGGCGTCCGCCCCGGCGACCGCGTCAGCGGCTACCTGCCCAACATCCCCCAGGCCGTCACGGCCTTCCTCGCCACCGCCGCCGTCGGCGGGGTCTGGACCTCCTGCGCCCCCGACTTCGGGGCCCGCAGCGTCCTGGACCGCTTCCAGCAGGTCGAGCCCGTGGTCCTCTTCACCGTCGACGGCTACCGCTACGGCGGCAAGCAGCACGACCGCGCCGACACCGTGGCCGAACTCCGCCGGGAGCTGCCCTCCCTGCGCGCCGTCGTCCACATCCCGCTGCTCGGCACCCCGGCCCCCGAGGGCGCCCTCGCGTGGGACCAGCTGACCGCGGCGGACACCGAGCCGGTCTTCGAGCCCGTCCCCTTCGGCCACCCGCTGTGGGTCCTGTACTCCTCCGGTACGACCGGCCTGCCCAAGGCCATCGTCCAGTCCCAGGGCGGCATCCTGCTGGAGCACCTCAAGCAGATCGGCCTGCACTGCGACCTCGGCCCGGACGACCGCTTCTTCTGGTACACCTCCACCGGCTGGATGATGTGGAACTTCCTCGTCTCCGGCCTCCTCACCGGCACCACCGTCGTCCTGTACGACGGCAGCCCCGGCTTCCCCGACACCGGCGCCCAGTGGCGGATCGCCGAGCGCACCGGCGCCACCTTCTACGGCACCTCCGCCGCGTACGTCATGGCCTGCAAGAAGGCCGGGGTCCACCCCTCCCGCGACTTCGACCTCTCCGCCGTGAAGTGCGTGGCCACCACCGGCTCCCCGCTGCCGCCCGACGGCTTCCGCTGGCTGCACGACGAGGTCGCCGAGGACCTGTGGATCGCCTCCGTCAGCGGCGGCACCGACGTCTGCAGCTGCTTCGCCGGCGCCGTCCCCACCCTCCCCGTCCACATCGGCGAGCTCCAGGCGGCCTGCCTCGGCACCGACCTCCAGTCCTGGGACCCCTCCGGCAAGCCCCTCACCGGCGAGGTCGGCGAACTGGTCGTCACCAACCCCATGCCGTCCATGCCGATCCACTTCTGGAACGACCCCGACGGCAGCCGCTACCGCGAGAGCTACTTCGAGATGTTCCCCGGCGCCTGGCGCCACGGGGACTGGATCACGATCACCGGCCACGGCTCGGTGGTCATCCACGGCCGCTCCGACTCCACCCTCAACCGGCAGGGCGTCCGCATGGGCTCCGCCGATATCTACGAGGCCGTGGAACGCCTCCCCGAGATCAAGGAGTCCCTGGTCATCGGCCTGGAGGAGCCGAACGGCGGCTACTGGATGCCGCTGTTCGTCCACCTCGCCCCCGGAGCCGTGCTCGACGACGGCCTCCGCGCCCGCATCAAGGCGACCATCCGCGAGGAGCTCTCCCCGCGCCACGTCCCCGACGAGGTCATCGAGGTGCCCGCCATCCCGCACACCCTGACCGGCAAGCGCATCGAGGTCCCCGTCAAGCGCCTCCTCCAGGGCACCCCCCTGGCCAAGGCCGTCAACCCCGGCTCCGTGGACAACCTCGACCTGCTGCGCTTCTACGAGGACCTGGCCCGCACCCGCAAGCCCTGAACCCGGCCCGCCCGGCGGAGCCGGCCTAACCCCAATGCTGGTGACTTAGATGTTCTGTGCTCGTTGGTTGTGGTGTGGCGAGGGTGGGGCAGGTCAAGTCGCCTGCGGGTGAGCGGTTGTCGGA
>NZ_JBVJYM010000033.1:0-87868 GCF_055600495.1 Streptomyces sp. NPDC038213 | reverse complement strand
GTCCGACAACCGCTCACCCGCAGGCGACTTGACCTGCCCCACCCTCGCCACACCACAACCAACGAGCACAGAACATCTAAGTCACCAGCATTGGGTCTAGACGGTCTCTTCCGGATCCCGGCGGGCTCAGCGCCCCCAGCGCAGCAGGGCCGTCCCGACCGTCATCCCGCCCCCGAACCCGGCGAGCAGCAGCAGGTCGTCCTCGGCGACCGCGCCGCCGCGCACCACGTGGTCGAGGGTGACGGGGATGGACGCGGCCCCGGTGTTGCCGTGCCGGTCCACCGTGAGGTGCATCCGCGCCCGGGGCAGCCCGAGGGAGTCCGCGACCCCGCGCAGCATCTCCCCGTTGGCCTGGTGCGGTACGAGGTGGTCCACCTCGCCCGGGTCCACCGCGAAGGCGTCCAGGGTGCCCGCGACGGCCGCGGGGAGCTCCCGTTCGACGAAGTCCCGCACGTCGCGGCCCTGCATCCGGAAGTACTGGTCCCCGCGCAGCAGGGTCTTGTCCGTGGCCGGGAGCCGGCTGCCGCCCGCCTCCACGCCGATCAGCCCGTGCAGGTGCCCGTACGAGCCCATGCCCGTGCCGATCAGCCCGCGGCCCTCCGACACCGGGCCCAGGACCACGGCCCCGGCGCCGTCGCCGAACAGCGGCGCGGTGCGCCGGTCGGAGAAGTCGAGGATCCGCGAGTACACCTCGGCGCCGATGACCAGGGCGCAGCGCCGCGCCCCGTCGGCCTCGGGGACGGCGAGCAGCCGGGCGCCGGTGTGCAGGGCGGTGGCGAAGCCCGCGCAGACGGCGTTGACGTCGAAGGCCATGGCCCCGGCGGCGCCGAGGCGGTGCTGCACCAGGGCGGCGGTGGCCGGCTGCGGGTGGTCGGGGGTGGAGGTGGCCACGATGATCCAGCCCACGTCCCGGGCCTCGACCCCGGCGTCCCCGAGGGCCCGGACGGCCGCCTCGACGGCCAGGTCGGAGGAGGCCTCGTGGTCGGCGGCGTAGTGCCGCTCCACGATGCCGGTCTTGCGCTCGATCCAGTCGGGGGTGACCCCGGCCCGGGCGGCGACGGCCTCGTTGCCGACCGCCTCCGCGGGCAGGTACGAGCCGGTGCCGAGGATTCCGATGCCGCCCGCCGCGGGCGAGTAGACGGTCATGCCGCGATTCCGTTCATGAATTCTCCTAGCCGCTTTCCGGCGGGGCCGGATCACAGCATGAGTGTTTCCCGAGCGGATTGCAGCCCCTGTTCGACCCCTCAAAAAACAGGGGTACCGGCCGGAAAAATAGGGGTCCCCCCGGGGTCTGAATTCGGCCTAGCCTGTCCGGAGACGTCCCCTCTACTCACAAGGGATTTCACGTGGACGAGATCGTCAATGCCCTGCTCGCCGAGGACGTGGCGTCCGCCGACGTCGCGGCCCTGCCACTGCCCGAGTCGTACCGGGGCAGTGTGGTGCGCCGGGACGAGACGGACATGTTCGAGGGGCTGTCCTCCGTGGACAAGGACCCCCGCAAGTCCCTGCACGTGCAGGACGTGCCCACGCCCGAGCCCGGTCCCGGCGAGGCGCTGGTCGCGGTGATGGCGAGCGCCATCAACTACAACACCGTGTGGAGCTCGATCTTCGAGCCGCTGCCCACCTTCGGGTTCCTGGAGCGCTACGGGCGCCTCAGCGAGATCACCCGCCGCCACGACCTGCCGTACCACGTGCTGGGTTCGGACCTGGCGGGCGTGGTGCTGCGCACCGGGCCCGGGGTGAACCGCTGGAAGGCCGGCGACCGGGTGGTCGCGCACTGCCTGTCCGTGGAGCTGGAGTCCGCCGACGGGCACGGGGACACGATGCTCGACCCCGAGCAGCGCATCTGGGGCTTCGAGACCAACTTCGGCGGGCTCGCCGAACTCGCGCTCGTGAAGTCCAACCAGCTGATGCCCAAGCCCGAGCACCTCACCTGGGAGGAGGCCGCGAGCCCCGGACTGGTGAACTCGACGGCGTACCGCCAGCTGGTCTCCCGCAACGGCGCCGGCATGAAGCAGGGCGACAACGTGCTCATCTGGGGCGCCAGCGGCGGCCTCGGCTCGTACGCCACCCAGCTGGCCCTGGCCGGCGGCGCCAACCCGATCTGCGTGGTCTCCTCCCCGGAGAAGGCGGAGATCTGCCGGAAGATGGGCGCCGACGCGGTCATCGACCGCAACGCCGAGGGCTACCGGTTCTGGAAGGACGAGCAGACCCAGGACCCGCGCGAGTGGAAGCGCTTCGGCAAGCGGATCCGCGAGCTGACCGGCGGCGAGGACGTGGACATCGTCTTCGAGCACCCGGGCCGCGAGACCTTCGGCGCCTCGGTCTACGTCACCCGCAAGGGCGGCACCATCACCACCTGCGCCTCCACCTCCGGTTTCATGCACGAGTACGACAACCGCTACCTGTGGATGTCCCTCAAGCGCATCGTCGGCTCCCACTTCGCGAACTACCGCGAGGCCTGGGAGGCCAACCGGCTCATCGTCAAGGGCAAGATCCACCCCACGCTCTCCAAGACGTACTCCCTGGAGGAGACCGGCCAGGCGGCGTACGACGTCCACCGCAACCTCCACCAGGGCAAGGTCGGTGTCCTCGCGCTCGCCCCCCGCGAGGGGCTCGGCGTCCGGGACGCGGAGCTGCGCGCGAAGCACCTCGACGCCATCAACCGGTTCCGCACCCAGGAAGACTGAGGGATCCCGCCATGACCCAGGGACCGCACCAGGGACCGGACCGGACGCCGGCCCCGGCAGCCGCTCCGGCTCCGGCCGCCCCCGCCGGGGCACCGGCCGCCCCGCTCGGCCTCGTCGGCCTCGGCAGCCTCGGCGAGCGGCTGCTGCTGCTGGCGCTGGCCGCCGGGCACGAGGTTGTCGCGGTCGACCGGGACCTCGACGTCCTGGCCCGCGCCGCGCGCCGGGCCAAGGCCGCCGACCCCGAGGGCCGCACGGACCGCGTCGTGTTCACCGACGACCCCGCGCGGCTGCACCGGGCCGGGATCGTCGTCGAGGCCGCGACCGAGGACCCCGGCGTCAAGACGGAGCTCCTGCGGCAGCTGGCGGCCGCCGCCCCGCAGGCCGTGCTCGTCACGACCACCGCCGAACTCCCCCTGGCCGGGCTGGCGATCGCCGCGGGCCGGCCCGCGGACACCGCAGGCCTGCGCTTCCTCGTCCCGCCGGGCCCGGGCGGCACGGTCGAGCCCGTGCGCACCGCCCTGACCTCCCCGGAGGCGGCCGCCGCGGTGGACGGGCTGATCGCCTCGCTGGGGCTGAAGCCCGTGGTGCTGGGCGCGGGCCCCGCCGCCGACGCCACCGCCCTGGTCCTGGCGTACCTCAACCAGGCCGTGGCCTTCCTCGACGGGGGCCACGCCTCCCGCGACGACATCGACACCGCGATGCGGCTGGGCTGCGGACTCCCGTTGGGCCCGCTGCAACTCCTCGACACCATCGGCCTGGACACCGCGCACGCCGCGCTGACCCGGCTGCGGGAGCGCACCGGCGACCCCTCCTTCGAGCCGGCCGCGCTGCTGACCCGTACCGTCGGCGAGGGGCTGCTCGGCCGCAAGACCGGCGAGGGCTTCCACCGGTACGACGACGAGGGCCGGCCGGTGCGCCCGGCCGCCGGCGCGCCGGACACCGCGGACGTCCGCCCGGTGCGCACGGTCGGCGTGCTCGGCTCGGGCGCGATGGCCCGCGGGATCGCGGAGGTCACCGCGGCCGCCGGGTACCCGACGGTGCTCGTGGCCCGCAGCGCGGAGAAGGCGGCGGCTGCCCTGGCCCACGTCGAGACCTCCCTGAACCGCTCCGTCGAGCGCGGCCGGACGGCCCCCGAGGCCCGGGACGCGGCCCTGGCCCGCCTCACCGGGGCCGCCGCCCTCGCGGCCGTCGCGGAATGCGACCTGGTCATCGAGGCCGTGGCGGAGGACGAGCAGGTCAAGCGGGAGCTCTTCGCCGAACTGGGCCGCACGGCCTGGGCGGGGGCAGTGCTGGCGACCACGACCTCCAGCCTGTCGGTCGCGGACTGCGCGGCCGCCTCCGGGCGCCCCGCCGACGTCATCGGGCTGCACTTCTTCAACCCGGCGCCGGTGATGAAGCTGGTCGAGGTCACCCGTACCGCGCAGACCTCGGACGCGGCGGCGGCCACCGCCCGCGCCTTCACGGCGGCCCTCGGCAAGACCGCGGTCTCCTGCCCCGACCGGGCCGGCTTCATCGTCAACGCCCTGCTCTTCCCGTACCTGGGCGCGGCCGTCAACCTGCTGGAGCGCCCCGGCACCGGCATCGAGGAGACGGACGCGGCGGTCCAGCACGGGTTCGGCTTCCCCATGGGCCCGTTCGCCCTGCTCGACACCATCGGCCTGGACGTGTCCCTCGCGATCCAGAACCGGCTGTACGCGCAGCTGCGGTCCCCCGAGCACGTCCCGGCCCCCCTGCTCTCGGCCCTGGTCGCCACCGGGGCCCTGGGCCGCAAGAACCGCAGGGGGTTCCGTACGGCCGCCCGGCGCGGCTGACCCGTACGGCGGTCACCGCCCGACCGCCGGGGTGCGGCGGCTCCAGCCCCCGCGGGCCGCCGCACCCCCACTCCCCTCTCCGCCCTCCGCGCCCTCCCCGGCGGCCCGCCACAGCTCGGTGAGCTCGGCGCGGCTGCGGACGCCGAGCTTGCGGTAGACGCGCGTGAGGTGCTGCTCGACGGTGCTGGGCGTGACGAACAGCCGCGCCGCGACGGCCCGGTTGGTGAACCCCTCGGCCACCAGCCCGACCACCCGCCGCTCGGCCCGGCTGAGCCCGCCCGTCCGCCCTTCCCCCTCCCGGCCGCCGGCCACGGGACAGCCGCCCTCCGCGTCCCCAGCGGGGACGGCGGGGCGCGCGGCCGGGGTGGCGGCGGTCCGGCCCGGTGCCGCAGGGGGGTTCGGGGTGCGGGTGGCGGCGGGGCGGCGGCGGGCGGGGGGCTGTTCGCCCGGGCGCGACGCGTCCGCCGGCCCGGTGCGCCAGTCCAGGGCGCCCGCCGGTTCCAGTCCCCAGCCGGCCATCAGCTCGCGGCAGGTGTGGAAGTCGTCCCGGGCGGCCGCGGTCCGGCCCGCGGCCAGCTGGTGCCGGCCGCGCGCGAGCAGGTACGGCAGTCCGGCGACCGTACGGAACATCTCCTCCGGTACGGGGATCCGCAGCAGCTCCGCCGCCTCCCGGTGCGCCGCGCGCGCGGTCGCGGCGTCCACGGCGGCGGCCAGCGGGACCCCGACCGCGATCCCCCAGGCGGCCGGGGCCAGCAGGTCGAAGGCGGCCGCGGCGTGCCGGGACGCGGCCCGGTGGTCCCCGGTCCGCCCGTACAGCACGGCCGCCGCCGCTTCGAGCACGGCCCGGCGGGTGCGGAAGGCCTGGGTCCACGCGGCCCCTTCGGCGAGCAGCGCGCACCAGGCCGCCGGGCGCGGCAGCCGGGCGGTGTGCAGGAGCGCCCCGAGCAGCTCCCCCGTGTCGGGCCGCGGCGCGTGCCCGAGGGCGAGCGCCCGCAGCACCCGCTCCGGGTCGGCCCTCCGGGCACCGGGGCCGGCGCCGGAAGCGGCCCCCCGGCCGCTCCCCCGGCCACCACCGGCCACGGCAGCTCTGCGGGGTACGGCCGCCCCGCCGGATACGCCCGCGCTGTCGCCCGTACCCCCGCCGGACCCGGCGGATACGCCGAAGCCCACGGGGCCCCCGTACAGCCCGGCGCGGGCCGCCCCGGTCCCGCCTCCGTACCCGGCGTACGCCCTGCGCCCGCCGGAAGCGGCCCGGACCGTGCGTGCGGCACGGGCGCCACCGGCAGGACGGTCCGCAGCGGCCGGGTCCGCAGCACGGCCGGGTACCCCGTCGGGGCGATCGGCGCGATCGGGACGATCGGCGTCTGCCCGGCCGTCGTAGCCGCCAGCACCTCCGTAGCCGTCGAGGTGGTCGACGAGAACCGGACCGCCCGGGCGGACCGAACCGTGGGGGCGGTCCGGGGAGCCGTCCTGCCCCGCTCCCCGCCCCGCCCCGCCGGGCCCCGGCCAGATCCGTCCCGTCAGCGCGCGCAGCGCGGCCGGCCCGGGGGGCGCCGCGGCGGACAGTACGGGCGGACGCCGACCGTGCCACAGCAGGCAGCCCACCGCGGCAGCGGTCTGCGATTCGTCCAACAGCCCCTCCCGCAGGGCCTGTTCGAGCCCGGAAAGGTGCCGGGTCACGGCCCCGGGGTCCGTCTCCCACTCCGCTCGGGCGAGCTCCGCGAGCACCCCGGCCGCGGTCGGCCCGGCGGGCCCCGTGCGGTGCGCGGTGCGCAGGAACTCCGCGGCCCGCTGCGGCTGCCCGTCGCGCAGGGCGGCCCCGGCGGCCTCGGTGAGCACGGGCACCGCCCACGGCGGGGCGGCGCCCGCGTCGGGTGCGTCGGCCGACCACCCGGCGGCCAGGTGCTGCGCGACGGCGCCGGGGGCGGCCCCGGCCTCGTGCAGCAGCAGGGCGGCGCGCCCGTGCAGCCGGGCGCAGTCCCCGGGGGCGAGCTCCTCCAGTACGGCGGCCCGGATGCCCTCGTGCCGCAGCCGCCCGGCGGCGAGCAGCCCCATGGCGTCGAGTTCGGCGAGGGCCGGTACGGCGGCCCGGTCGTGCGTGCCCAGCAGTCGGCCGACCAGCGAGAGGGTGGCCCCGTCGCCGAGCACGGCGAGGGCCCGGGCGGCCTCGGCGACCCCCGGAGCGGCGGCCCGCAGGCACCGGCTGACGGCCTGTTTGAGGGCGGTCCCGGCCACCGGGCGGGCCGGGCGCAGCGGTGCGCAGGCCTCGTGGTCGGCGAGCAGGGCGTGCAGGAGGCGCGGATTGCCGCCGGTGGCGCGGTGCCAGGCGGGGGCGAGCCGGTGCGCGGTGTCCGCGTCCATGCCCCCGGGCCCGGCCAGGAAGCGGGCGGTCTGCGCCGGGTCGAGGGTGGTGAGGGGGATGCGGTGGGCGGCGGGGTGGCGCAGCAGCTGGGCGAGGGCGGGCGGGGGTGCGGTACGGGCCTGCTCCTGCCCGGCGACCAGGAGCAGGAGCCGGTGCGGGGCGAGCCGCCCGGCGAGGTAGAGCAGGGCGCGGGCGGAGGGCTCGTCGGCGTACTGGACGTCGTCCACGAGGGCGAGCACGGGTCCCCGCGCGGCCCGTTCGCGCAGTCCGCGGAAGCCCTCTTCGAAGGCGGCGGCCTGGGCGTCGCGGGGCAGTTCGGGCAGCGGGGCGCCGCCGAGCAGCTGTCCGAGGACGCCGAGGGGGAGGTCCTGTTCGGCCGGGGAGGCGGTGGCGGCGAGGACGGCGGCGCCGCCCGCGGCGGCCCGCCGGGCGGCGTCGGCGAGCAGGGTGCTCTTGCCGGTCCCGGGGCTGCCGAGGAGGATCCCGAGCGCCCCCGCGGCACGGCCCGCACGGCCGTCGGGCCCGGCGAGCAGCACATCGACGAGCGCGGCGGCCCGCGCACCCGCGGCGCCCCGGTCCGGAGCAGCCCCCGGCGAGCCCGCAGGCCCGGCGCCGCCGGCCCCCCGGCCGGCCGTGTCGACCGGCATGTGCATCCCATCCCCCCGGATGAAGCGAACTAGAGAGACGGGCGATGCCGTCCAGGCCCCAGGAGACGGCCTAGGCCGTCTCTTCCGGATCTTGGCGGGTCCGCGACGCCCGGCACTGCGCCTCGCGGCGTTGTCGGGAAGCCCGGGTACGCCCAGTACCCGGGCTCCCCTCCGCCTTGCGAGGCACAGCACCAGACCCCGCGGCCTGATCCGCCAAGATCCGGAAGAGACGGCCTAGCCGCGGCGCCCCAGCAGGACGAGGGCCTCGTCCACGGTGAGGCGGTCGTCGCGGACCGCGTCGAGCAGTACGTCGAGTTCGGTGCCGTGCGCCGCCGCGGCGGCCGCGGTGGACACGGGTGCCGGGGCGGCCGGCGCCGGGGCGGCGCCGGTCCTGAGGGCGATGTGGGCGGCCAGCGCGCCGAGGTTGGGGTGGTCGTGCAGGGTGACCGCACGCTCCTGGAGCCCGAAGGTCCGGTTCAGCGCCGTGACGAGCTCGGTGCCGATGATGGAGTCCACGCCGAGCAGCGGGAAGGACGCGGTGGGGTCGATCTCCCAGGCGTCACAGCACAGGATCGCGGCCAGCGTCTCGCGCAGGATCTCCAGGACCGCGCCGCCGTCGGCGGGGGCGGTCGCACCGGCCCCGCCCTGCGGACGCGGTTCCCCGTACGGCGTCGCGTACGGCACCCCGGCGGGGCGCACAGCAGCCGCACTGCCCGCCGTACCCGTGCCCGTGCCCGTACCGCCGCCGCCCGCACTGCTGCTGCCGCCGCCTCCACCCAGCAGGCCCGACTCCGCCTCCGTGCCGCCGAGTTCGCGGGCGAGCTGGCGGGCGAAGGCCGCCGGGGAGGGGTGGTCGTAGAGCTCGGTGGGCAGGACCTGGAGCCCGTACCGCGCGTTGAGCACGGCGACGAACTCGACGGTCAGCAGGGAGTCGAAGCCGAGGGACTGGAACGTCTGCTCCGGGTCGATCTTCTCCGGCTGCACCCGCAGGACGTCGGCGAGCACGGCGAGGACGTCCGTCAGGAGGTCGCCCGGGGGAACGGTTCGGTCGCTGGTCATCGGTGCCTTCTCCAGTGTGTCGGCGCTGCGGCCGGTCGGGGGCGCGGGGTGCACGCGCGTGCGGGGGTCACCCGCGCGCGGCCGCCAGGGGCTCGGGGCGCCGCCGTACCGGGTGCGCGGTCCGGCCCCGCATCGTGAAGCGCGATTCGGTGCCCGTCGGCACCAGGCTCGGCAGCAGCAGGGCCCACAGCGCGCCGACGCGGCGCTGGAGTTCCGTGTGGGTCATGCCGGTACCGGACATCACCTCGATTCCGCAGACCGCGGCGGCCACCAGCGATTCGGCGTTCTCCCAGCGCTGTTCGCGCAGTTCGCCGTGGTCGCGGGCCTGGCCCAGCAGCTCGCAGACCACCGCGATCCACGCCCGGTGGAAATCGCTGCCGGCCGCGGGCTGCCGGCCCGCGCACTCCTTCGCGATCCTCAGGCCCGCGGGGACGATGGGCTGCTCGTGCAGCATCCGGGCGAGCCAGTGCGTGGCGTCCATCAGGGTCTGCAGCGGCGAGGCGCCGGACTCGCGCAGTGCGCGCACCTCCGCGCGCAGCAGTGCGCAGCCGCTCTCCTGTACCGCCGCCGCCAGCTCCTCCTTGGAGCCGAAGTGGAAGTACAGGGCCCCCTTGGTCATGCCCGCGGTGGCCGCGATCTCGTTCAGCGTGGCGTTCGCGTAGCCGTTGCGGCAGAACATCTCGGCACCGGCGTGGACGAGCCGCCTGCGGGTGCGCTCCGACCTCTCCTGCATCTCGGTTCCTTCCGGCCCAGCAGGTGTACGGGGATGGATCAGCCGACGCGCACCAGGCGGTCGTCGGTGTTCTCCGTCGCCTCGACCACGTTCTCGGGGCCGGCCATGAGGATGGCGCGCTGCAGGCGGCGCAGGGAGGCGGAGGGCTCCAGGCCGAGTTCGCGCACGAGGGTGCCGCGCAGCCGCTGGTAGACGTCGAGGGCCTCGCCGCGGCGGCCGGAGCGGTGCAGGGCGAGCATGAACTGGCCGTGCAGGTTCTCGTGGGTGCGGTAGCGGCTGACCAGGACGGTGAGTTCGGCGAGCAGCTCGCGGTGGCGGCCGAGCCGCAGGTCGGCGTCGATGCGCTGGTCGAGCGCGCAGAGCCGGATCTCCTCCAGGCGCCGCGTCTCCATGTCGAGCTGCACCCCGCCCTGTACGTCGGCGAAGGCCGGCCCGGACCAGAGGGACAGCGCCTCGCGCAGCAGCCGGGCCGCGCCGGGGAAGTCGCCGGCGTCCATCGCCCGGTAGCCCTTGCCGGCGAGCCGGTCGAACTCGCGGACGTCGCTGGTGCCGCCGTTGCTGTTGAGCAGGTACCCGCCGGGCAGCGTGACCAGCACGTCCTTGGCGGTCCGCACCGGACCGGCCGGCTCGGCGCCCTCGGCGTCCGCGCCCTGCTCCAGCGCGGTGGCGATGAGCGCCCGCAGCTGGAGCACGTAGGTCTGCAGCGTCGTACGGGCACTGCGCGGGGGCTCCCCCGCCCACAGCTCCTCGATCAGCGCCGAGACGGGGACCACCTGGTCCGCGTGCAGTGCGAGAAGGGCCAGTACCTGACGGGGCTTGGAAGCGGTCGGCGTGATGGAGATCCCGTTCTCCCGCACCGCGAGTGCGCCCAGTACATCGATGTCCACGCCGTAACTCCCCTGCCTGTTCCGTGGATTGAGGCTCGGCTTGCGCCGCACGATCAGTAAAAAACAGGACCGGCGGTTTGTCAATACGAAACCGACCGCGCTGTTTTTACTTCTTAGCCCACCTAACGAACTCTCAACATAGGCCCTGACCTGCATCGATGGTGTACGACTAGAGGAATTGCCGCTTCCGATACACAGTTCTCACCCTCTCAACCACGGACGGTGGCGAGCCAGAACAGACCATCGAGTCTCTGGCATGCGAAAGCCCCGGCCGCCGCACCTGAGTACGGGAAGCCGGGGCCGAAGACACTGGACCGCGGGCACTACACCACCAGGCGAATCCGCTGGCGGCTCACGGAAGCGGGCCCGCCCCTTCCGCCCTGAGGTCCACGAGCAGGACCGCCGGCACGACCGTAGGCAGCAGCAGCCGCCAGAACCGGCTGACGGTGGCGGCCGAGAGCCACTCGGCCTCCCGCACCCCGAGCACCTCGAAGCCGACGGTGGCCGCGACCACGGCGCTCACCACGTCCGACGCGGTCACGTCCGGGCGCAGTTCACCCTCGGCGTCGGCCTGCTTGAGCACCCGCTCGACCCAGCGGCACCACCATGCGCGCAGGTCGGCGTGCGGCTGCCGGGACAGTTCGCCGCTCAGTTCGAATCCGGCCCGCAGCACCACGTCCTCGCGCAGCGCGACGGCGAGCCGGTGCGTGACGTCCACGAGCAGCTGCACACGGCTCGCCCCGAACGGGAGCACGGCACCCGTGACGGCCGCCAGCCGGGCCAGGGCCGCCTCCTCGACGGCGTCCGTCAGTGCGGCTTTGCTGACGAAGTGATGGTGCAGCGCCCCGTTGCTCACGCCGGCCAGCGAGCTGATCGCCGTCAGGGAGGCCACGGCGAACCCCTCGCGGTCGAAGACTTCGGCCGCGGACCGGATCAGGGCCTCGCGCGTCCGCATCGCGCGTTCCTGTTTGACCATCAACTGCTCCGTCACTGCGAGGGATTGCCCCGCCTGCGGAGGCAGGCAGGCCGGGTAAGTGCCGCGGAGCCGGCCTGCGGAGCCGATCGCGGCAGCACCCTCCGGCGCCACCCCCCACAGCCACGCCCAGGCCCTCCCCCGCCATCGGCCCTGCTCCGTGTATCCCACCTTAACAAACCGCTTGCGCGGTTTCTAATCCGGGAATCCCTCAAGTTCGAATCGATCAAACGACAGGTTGCGGGTCGTCCAACTCTCAACACCTGCACTAGAGAACAGCTCGCACCCCTCTCGACACATCCATGAGGGAGCGGCCCCGCGCGGGCGCCGACGCCGAATCTCAGCCACCCAGATGCCTCTGACCAGCAGAATCTGTCAGGTGGAGGGGAAAATTCCGCTTTATCTACGAGCGGAGGGTCGCGTACCGCTAGAAATTAAACCGGTTGGTATGTATCTTTCCCGGCCAGGGGCTACGGCCCACCTCGTCAGCGCAGCCCAGGGGGAGCAATGTCTGCGAGCACGTTCGATGTCGAGCGCCCGACGATCGCCGCCTACCAGGCAGCATCGGCCATGGAACCGCGGGCGGAGCTGTCCGGTCTCCGCCTCCCGACCCTGACGACCACCGTTCCCAAGGAGTTGGTGCACCGTGCGGCCGTAGCGGAGGTCATGCTCACCGACTGGCGGCGCGAGGACCCCACCCGTTTCCGGGTGGAAGCGCAGTGGCCCCGCAGCCACAGCTTCTTCACGCCCATCGACGGGGAGTACCACGACCCGCTGATGGTCGCCGAGACCATCCGCCAGATCGGGGCGCTCCTCGGACACGCGGAGTTCGGCGTGCCGTTCGGCCACCAGTTCCTGCTGTGGGACTTCTCCCTCACCGTGCACCCGGAGCTCCTGAGGGTCAGCCAGGCCCCCGCCTCCGTGGACATCGAGGTCGTCTGCACCGAGGTGAAGCGGCGGGGCGCCGGCGTCTCCGGGCTGACGTACGAGTCCCTCGTGCGCCGCGAAGGACAGCTGGTGGCCACGGGACGGATCTCCTACACCTGCGTCAGCCCGGCCGTCTACGGGCGGCTGCGCCCGGAGCGCGTGTTCGCCCCGGACTACCGCTGGCTCCCCCTGACCGCGCCCATGGCACCGCAGAGCGTGGGGCGCATGTCCCCCGGCGACGTGGTGCTCTCCCCCATCGGGCACAGCAACCGCTGGCAGCTGCGCCTCAACCCCCGCCACCCCGTGCTGTTCGACCACCCGGTCGACCACGTCCCGGGCATGGTGCTCCTTGAGGCCGCACGGCAGGGCGCGGCCGCCGCACTGAACCGCTCCTCGCTGCTCCCCACCAGCATCGAGAGCGATTTCAAGCGGTACGCCGAGCTGGACGCGCCCTGCTTCATCGAGGCCGAGCGGCTCGCCCCTGCCTCCCCCGGCGGGGACGAGCGGGTGCGCGTCACGGGCTACCAGGGCGGCGAGGTGGTCTTCTCCTCCCTGGTGACGGCGGCGCCCGACGGCCGCTGATAGACCGGGCACCTCAGGGTCCGCCGAAGGCCGACAGGTGGTCGCGGGCCCAGGTGCCGAAGGGTGCGGCCGGCCGGCCCGTGAGCTCCTCGACGGTGCCCGCCACCCCGGCCTTGGCCCCGTCGCGCTGACGCCGTGCACTGTGCAGCAGGGCGTCGGCCACGGGGGCCGGATACCGCTGCATCCACTGGGCGTGCGCCCGGTCCGGTGCCAGTTCCTCGAACCGGACCGGGCGGCCCAGCAGTTCGGCGAGCCGGGCCGTCTGCCGGACCGCGCTGAGCGCCTCCGGTCCGGTCAGTGCGTACGTCCGGCCGGCGTGCCCGGGCTCGGTGAGCGCGCGCACCGCCACCTCCGCGATATCGCGCGGATCCACGCAGGCGTTGACCGATTCCCCGTACAGGGCGCGGACGACCTGCTCCGCGCGCAGGGCGGGCGCCCAGGACAGCGTGTTGGACATGAAGGAGCGCGGGCGGAGCATCGTCCACTGCATTCCCGAGCTGCGCAGCAGTTCCTCGCTGTCGCGCTGCCAGGTGGTGATCAGGTCCTCGGCGAGCGGGTCCTCCACCGCGGCGGCCGACAGCTTCACCACGTGGCGCACCCCGGCCGCCGCCGCGGCCTCCAGGAAGCGGGCGTCCTGGTCGCCGGCGACGCGGGTGGTGACGAGGAAGGTGCTGCGGACCCCGTCCAGGGCCCTGGCGAGGGAGGCCGCGTCCCCGTAGTCCCCGGTGACGACCTCGGCGCCGGGGGGCGCCACCGCCACGCGCGAAGGATCCCTGGCGAGGATGCGGACGGGGACGCCTGCGGGCAGCCTGCGGACCGCTTCCCGCCCCACGGTGCCCGTGGCACCGGTCACAAGGATCATCGGGGACCTTTCGGTGATGAGACGTGCCTAAGTCGGTCATGTACGGGCTTGGATCGGGGTTCACTCCCTGTAAGATACAAACTAGACGGTTTGTATACGGAGCCCTATGAGCTTCGTCAAGTACACGGAGGGCCAAAATGGCGGAGCAGGAACGGGCCATCCGTACGCGTCGCACCATCCTGCTGGCGGCGGCGAAAGTCTTCGAGGAGCACGGCTATCAGACCGCGACGATCTCGGAGATCCTGGCCACCGCCGGTGTGACCAAGGGCGCCCTGTACTTCCACTTCCAGTCGAAGGACGAGCTGGCCCAGGGCGTCCTGGCCGCGCAGAACCAGAACCTGGTCATCCCCGACCGCGCGTCCAAGATCCAGGAGATCGTGGACATCGTCGCGCTCCACACGTACCGCCTGCAGACCGACCCGATGGTGCGGGCCGGCGTACGGCTCACCATGGACCAGCTCGCCAACGGCCTGGACCGCAGCGGCCCATTCCGCACTTGGGCCATCCCGGTGCGGGAGCGGCTCGAGAAGGCGCAGGCGCAGGGCGAGCTGCTGCCCCACGTCGTGCCCGCCGAGACGGCCGACGTCATCGTCGGGACCTACGCCGGGATCCAGTCGATGTCCCAGGCCCTGAGCGACTACCAGGACCTCGTGGTCCGGGTCTCCGCGCTGCTGCGCCACCTCCTGCCGAGCATCACCCAGGCCTCCGTCCTGGCGGCCGTGGACATCTCCGAGAGCCGCGCCCAGCGGGTCTACGACGAGGCCGTGCAGCACACCGAGGCGCTCGCCGCCGCCTCCTGAGCCGGGAGGCGCGAGGGGGCTCGCCAAGGCCTCTGCGGCGAAGTCAATAGGAAAATACCGCCCATCCTGATTCTTTTCGGCCCGGGCGGGAGATTGGCAAAATACCGTCCACCCTGTTCGTTTTCCTCTGGCGGGCGACCTGGGCAAGTCGCACCCGGGTGGACCCGCACTTGGGCGAGTCGTCGGCACGCGCGCACGGGGTCCCCTCCCCCGCCCCCGGCGCGGCAAGGATCTGCCCCGGGCGCGCCCCCGCGCCCCGGCGGAGGGGGTCGACCGGTCCTCCGCGCGGCACTTCACCCTGCCTGCCCACGGAGGATCCATGCCCGTCCAGCGACGGATGCTCGCGCTCCTGACCACCTCGGCCACCGCAGCGGCCCTGGCGCTCGTCCCGCAGCCCGCCGTGTCCGCACCGGCCGCCGCGGACTGCTCGTTCACCTCCAGCGGGCTGGTCCCGATCAACGACCTGGGTACGGGCACCTACCAAGGGCTCCAGGGCGGGCTGTACCCGGGCGGGAGCAACGCGCGACCGTCGGCGCACGAGGCGGCGGGGGTGAACCTGGCGGTGAACCAGGTGCTGCCGCGCAACTCCGCCGGCCAGGTGGACCTGGTCAACGGGAAGATCGTGCTGATCTCGATCGGCATGTCGAACACCACGCAGGAGTTCCAGAAGTTCGTCCAGACCGTCAACGCCTGGGGCGGCAAGGACCCCAAGGTCGTGCTGGTGGACGGGGCGCAGGGCGGCAAGGACGCCTCGACCTGGGCGAACCCGAACGACGCCACGTGGAGCGTGCTGGCCACCCGGCTGTCGAACGCGGGGGTGACGGCGGCCCAGGTACAGGCGATGTGGCTCAAGGAGCAGTTCGTCGGCGACAACCTGGGGGCCTTCCCGGCCGGGGCGAACAACCTCCGCAACGCGCTCGCCAACATCTCGCGCAACGCCCGCACGAAGTACCCGAACCTGGCCGTGGGCTACGTCGCCAGCCGGATCTACACCTACAACCAGAGCCGCAGCGCGGGCGCCTACCAGCAGGGCTGGGCCGTCAAGAAGCTGATCCAGGACCAGATCAACGGGGACGCGACCCTGTCGTACGGGTCCGGCGGCGTGGCCCCGTGGCTGTCCTGGGGCCCGTACCTGTGGGCGGACGGCCTGGGCGCGGACAACGTGGCCGGCGGGGTCCCCGGGCGCAGCGACGGCCTGGAGTGGCGGTGCTCCGACCTGCAGAGCGACGGGGTGCACCCGTCGAGCACGGGTCAGCAGAAGGTTGCGGACAAGATGCTGGCTCAATTCAGTACGGACACCACCACGGCACCCTGGTTCAACAACTAGTCTCCGAAGGTCAGTTCGACTCACCGGTCATCCGGTCGACGAGGGAGACACCACCGCATGCCGCACATCGCGATTCCGGCGCAGGTACCGGGCATCCGTGGCCTGATGGACAGCAAGCCGCGCTCCGGGCAGCGCCTGAGCGAGCTCGCCGAGCAGCTGCTGCGCGGCGAGTCGCCGCTGAGCGCCGGCGAGCGCGAGCTCATCGCCGCGTACGTGTCCCACCTGAACCAGACCCGCTACTGCACCGGCTCGCACACCGCGGCCGCGGCGCACACCCACGAGGGCGGCTACGAGCTCGTGGAGGCCGTCAAGAAGGACCTGGAGACCGCTCCGGTCGACGAGCGGATGCGGGCCCTGCTGCGGATCGCCGCGAAGGTGCGCGGTGACGCCCGTACGGTCACCGCCGAGGACGTGGAGGCGGCCCGGGCGGCGGGCGCGGACGACGAGTCGGTGCACGACGCCGTGCTGGTCGCGGCGGCGTTCTGCATGTTCAACCGGTACGTCGACGGGCTGGCGGCGATCACCCCCGAGGACCCGGCGGCGTACGACGAGGTCGGGCTGCGGCTGGCCAACCACGGCTACCTGCCGCCCGCCAGCTGAGCCCCTCCCCGCGTACGGCGCACCGCAGCCCCCGGCCGGGAAGGCCGGGGGCTGCGGTGCGTCACGCCCCGGGGACCCCGGGAAGTGCCCGGAGGCCCCCGGGATGGCCCCCGGGGCCCCCGGTCACTTCGCCGCGGCCGCCAGCACCGGCTCCGGCTCCCGCTCGGTCACCGCGGCCGGCAGGCTGCGGCTGTGGCGGCGGGAGGCGAAGGCGGCGGGCAGGGCCACGACCACCATGGTCATCATCGCGGCGACGAACCAGCCGGAGTCCCCGCGCTCGCCGAGGTACGTGGCCAGGGCGGGCACGGCGCCGCCGAGGACGGCGGTGGTGACGGCGTGGGGCAGGCCGATGCCGACCACGCGCACCTGCGGAGGGAAGATCTCGGTGAGCAGCTTGGGCAGGACGGTGGTGATGGAGACGAGGTAGACCACGCCGCTGCCGTAGGCGAGCAGGAGGCTGCCGAACTCCCCGGTCATGTTGAGGTAGCCGTACGAGCCGGCGACGGCGAAGACGGCGGTCACGCCCACCATGAACCTGGTCGCGCCGATGCGGTCGGCGAGCATCCCGAGCGGGACGTTCAGGAACAGCATGATGCCGACGGCGCAGACGACGACCTGGAACATCATTCCGGGCGGGGCCAGCCGGGTGCCCATGGCGGGCACGACCGCGGACCAGACCCCGCTGACGGTGGCGATGCCGGAGACGATCAGCACGGACAGCAGGACCGAGCGGCGCTGGGTGCGCAGGACCTGCCGCAGGGAGCCGCGGGAGCGCCGGCCGCGGACCTCGCGCTGGAAGACGTCGGTCTCGGCGAGGCGGTTGCGCAGGAACATCAGGACCAGGCCGAGCACCCCGCCGAAGAGGAAGGGCACGCGCCAGCCCCAGTCGGACATGGCGGCGGGCCCCACGAGGGCGGTCATGATCCCGCCGATCGCGGAGGCCGTCATCACGCCGAGGCCGGTGGAGACGGAGAAGAGGCTGCCGTAGAGGCACTTGCGGTGCGGCGGGGCGGACTCCATCAGGTACGCGGCCGCCGTGGGCCACTCGCCGCCCGCGGAGATGCCCTGGCCGATGCGGGCGGCCACGAGCAGCAGCGGGGCGAGGATGCCTATCTGGGAGTAGGTGGGCGCGACGCCGATCAGCACGGACCCGGCGGTCATCAGGACGATCGACAGCAGCAGGGCCGGGCGGCGGCCGTGCCGGTCGGCGTACTTGCCCAGGAGGATGCCGCCGAGGGGGCGGGCCAGGACTCCGATGCCGAGGACGGCGAAGGCCCCGAGGAGCGAGGTGACGGGGTTGGAGGAGGGGAAGAACTGGGCGGCGAAGAGGGGGGCGAAGAGCCCGTAGGCGAGCATGTCGAAGGACTCGACCGCATTGCCCACGACGGTGGCGGCTACCGAGCGGCGGTTGGGACGTGCTGGTGCAGGCGGTACTGCGGCGGTGGCAGTCAAGTCATGCTCCTGGGGACGTGTCCGAAGTGGTGCGCCGTAGGGCCGTAAGACTGGCGCCTCATCGTCGCGAGCACCCCGTTTTTGGCCAACTCCGAGCGTGCTGACCTGCGGAGGGACCGGGCCGCGCAATCCAGGAGATGCCCGGCGGCACGGCCGGGTGTGACGCTGCGACGGTGAACACCGGCCGGTGAATCGACAGGTTCCGCTACTTCAGCGAAGGGGCTTTCCATGAGCGGCGATGTCATTGAGCGCACGAGCATTTCCGTCATCCAGGGCAAGGTTGCCGAGATCTGGGCCGAGGTGCTCGGGGAGGCCGTCGTGGAGCTGGAGGACGCGACGTTCTTCGAGCTCAGCGGGGAGTCGATCGCCGCGGTGCGCATCGTGTCCCGGGTCGAGGACGAGCTCGGCATTCTGATCGACGTCGGCGACATATTCGAGGAGGACCCCACCCTGGCGGCCCTGGTCTCGATCGTCGCCGAGCGTGCCGGAATTTCTGCGTAAGACCGTCCCCCCACCTCCCTTCACGAGATTCCGGGAGTAATTTCGATGGAAGAACGCTGCCCCGTCGCGCACCGGCTCGACACGACCGGACGGGACATCCACGCCGAGGCCGCCGCGCTGCGGGCCCAGGGCGCCGCGGTACAGGTGGAGCTGCCCGGCGGGGTCCTGGCCTGGTCGATCAACGACTACGCGAGCATCCGGAAGGTCCTCACCGACCCGCAGGTGACCAAGAGCGCCCGCAACCACTGGCCGAAGTTCATCAACGGCGAGATCCCGCCCAACTGGGAGATGATCAGCTGGGTGGCGATGGACAACATGGTCACCGCCTTCGGCAAGGACCACGTGCGGCTGCGCCGCCTGGTCGGCAAGGCCTTCACCCCGCGCCGCACGGAGGCCGTGCGCCCGCTGATCGAGGGCCTGACCAACCACCTCCTGGACGCCCTCGCCGCCGTGGGGCCGGGCGAGGTCGTGGACCTGCGCGAGCGGTTCGCCTACCCGCTGCCGGCCATGCTGGTCGCCGAGCTGATCGGCATGGGCGAGGAGCAGCGCGTCGCCACCGCCAAGGTGATCGACATGATGGTGGACACCACCGTCAGCCCCGAGCAGGCCCAGTCCGTGCTGGCGAACTGGCGCGGGGCCATGGAGGAGCTGGTCGCGCAGAAGCGGGCCGAGCCCGGCGAGGACATCACGAGCGACCTGATCGCGGCGCGCGACGAGGACGGCTCGCGGCTGTCCGAGGCGGAGCTGTGCGACACCATCTTCGCGATCCTCGGCGCCGGCTCCGAGACCACCATCAACTTCTTCGACAACGCCATCACGGCCCTGCTCACGCACCCCGAGCAGAAGGAGCTGGTGCTGTCGGGCAAGCGCTCCTGGGACGACGTGATCGACGAGACCCTGCGGGTCGAGTCCCCGCTCGCGCACCTGCCGCTGCGGTACGCGGTCCAGGACATCGAGCTCGACGGGGTGACCATCCCGCAGGGCGACCCGATCCTCGTGAACTACAGCGCGGTGGGCCGGGACCCGGCGGTGCACGGCGAGAGCGCGTGCGCCTTCGACGTGACCCGCGAGGACAAGGAGCACCTGTCCTTCGGCTTCGGTCCGCACTACTGCCTGGGTGCGGGGGTGGCCCGCCTGGTGGCGACCACGGGCCTGTCGACGCTGTTCGCCCGCTTCCCGGACCTGTCGCTGGCGGTGGAGCCGCAGGAGCTGCAGCCGCTGCCGACCTTCATCATGAACGGCCACCGCGCCCTGCCGGTGCGGCTGACCAAGGCGGCGGAGGCGGCGGTGCCGGTGGCCGAGGCCGCCTGATCCGCCCCGGAAACCGGCAGCGCCCCTTGGCTTCGGCGGAAGCCAAGGGCCGCTGCCCGTTTGCCCGGCCGCCACGGAGCGGACGGGCGTCCGCGGGCCCGGGCCCCTCGCGGGGCCCGGGGGTGGGGTGGTCAGGCGGCGTCGCGGGGGCTGTTGTGGTACGCGGCGAGCTTCCACTCGCCGTCCTGCTTGGCGACGACCCAGGTGGCGCGGATCGCGCGCTCGTCGGCGACCTCGGTCTCGCCCGGGGCGAGGACCCCGCCCTGGGTGATGACCAGGGCCACGTCGGGGCGCAGGAAACGCAGGGCGAGCGGGGTGCCGGTGACCTGGGTGCCCTTGAAGGGGCCCTGGAAGGCGGCGCCCATGAATCCGGCGATGTTCTCCCGGCCGGTGGCGTAGTGGCCCGGCAGGATCATGCTGCCGTCCTCGGTGAACACGGCGGCGAAGGCCTCGGCGTCGTGGCCGGCCCAGGCGGCGACGATCTTCCCGGGGACGGCGGCGACGGCCGCCTTGTCCGCGTCGGTGACGGCCGCGTCGAGGTCGGACGGTGCTGCGGTCATTGCTGTTCCCCTGTCCGTGAGCTGGTGCGGGTCGGCTGGTGGACCGGCCGGTGGGGCGGCCGGGGCGGGTCGGCTGGTGCGCGTGCGCTGTCCGGGCGGGTGCCGGTCAGATGTAGAGGCTGTTGGGCTCCAGGCCGCACAGGACCCGCCCGTACAGCTCGTTGTTGGTGTTGGGGTGCATCAGGGCGTGCAGGTTGACGGCCTGGACGTCGCGGGCGATGCGCTGGAGGGGGACGTCGGAGTAGATCGAGGAGCCGCCGCCGGCGGTCTGGAAGATGTCGACGGCCTCCTTGGCGAGGCGGCAGACGGCGCCGAGGTCGGCGCGGGCGCGGACCCGCTCCTCGACGGTCCACACGGCGCCCTGCTCGGACTTGGAGTCGACGAGGTCGGCGAGCCGGTAGGCGTGGAACTGCGCCTGGTCGGTCTTGAGGGTGGCCTCGGCGACCTGGTGGTGGGTCAGGGGGGCCTCGGCCTGGGAGGCGTAGTCCGTGTACGTGATCTTCCGCTCGGGCAGCCGGGCGAAGAAGGCGTCGGCAGCGGCCCTGGCCAGGCCGAGGACGGCGCCGGCGGAGGAGGCGGAGGCCACGGGGAGCAGCGGGGCGGCGTGCAGGGGCTTGCCGGCGTTGGCCTGGGAGACCCCGCCCCCGCCCTGCACGATCACCGGGAGGGGCAGGACCCGCTCGGCCGGGATGAAGACGTTCTGGGCGACGGTGGTGACGCTGCCGGTGCCCTTGAGCCCGGAGGTGTACCAGTCGTCGACGATCTGGAGGTCGCCGATGGGGACCAGGGCCATGACGGGCAGGGGGCCCTCGGGGGTGGGCTGGATGGCGACGATGATCTGCCACTGGGCGTGCAGGGCGCCGCTGATGAACTTCCACTGGCCGTTGACGACGACGCCGCCCTCGGCCGGGGCGGCCATGCCGCCGGGGCTCAGGGTGCCGCAGACGCGGACGTCGGGGCTGGTGAAGACCTCTTCCTGGACGCTGTCGGGGAAGAGGCCGGCCATCCAGCCGGGGATCCAGTAGACGGAGGCGACCCAGGCGGTGGAGCCGTCGGCGCGGGCGATCTCGGCGGCCACGTCGACGAGGGTGCGGGTGTCGCTCTCGTAGCCGCCGAAGCGGGCGGGGACGCGCATCCGGAAGACGCCGGCGCCGGCCAGCGCCTCGATCGACTCCTCGTGGATGCGCCGGTTGTCCTCCGCCCAGGCCGCGTTGGCCTGGAGCAGCGGCACCAGCTCGGTCGCGCGGCGAACGAGCTGCTCCCGCGTCGGCACATCGGTCGTCAACACCATGTCCTCCTGGATGGGCGCACGAGCGTGGCGGCCGGTCCGCCGGCCGTCGCGATACACGCCCCCGACCGTTCCAGCCGGGCAGGTGGCCCGCATCTTCGAGGTTGCCCGCAATCTCGGAGACGACGGTGTCCGGCGGCCGCTGACACGATGAGGGGCCCTCACAGCCCGCGTGCGCCCAGAGGTTTTCCTCAGTCCTCAGGAAGAGAGAAGCAGCCGATGACGGATCGTCAGGAGCCTCAGATGCCTCAGGAGTCCCCTGCGGGAGCCGCCGAGCCGCGGCGCACGACCCGTCCGCAGACCGGTGAGGAGTACGTCGAGAGCCTCCGCGACGGCCGCGAGATCTACCTGTACGGCGAGCGGGTCAAGGACGTGACCGCGCACCCGGCCTTCCGCAACCCCATCCGGATGACGGCGCGGCTGTACGACGCCCTGCACGACCCGGAGCAGCGGGGGATCCTGACCAAGCCGACGGACACCGGCAGCGACGGCTACACCCACAGCTTCTTCACCACCCCGCGCAGCGCCGAGGACCTGGTCGCCGACCAGCGGGCCATCGCCGCCTGGGCGCGGATGACGTACGGCTGGATGGGCCGCAGCCCCGACTACAAGGCCTCGTTCCTGGGGACCCTGGGCGCCAACGCCGACTACTACGAGCCGTACGGGGACAACGCGCGGCGCTGGTACCGGGAGTCCCAGGAGAAGGTGCTCTTCTGGAACCACGCGATCGTGCACCCGCCGGTGGACCGCGACCGCGGTCCGGACGAGGTCGCGGACGTGTTCATCCGGGTGGAGAAGGAGACGGACGCGGGCCTGATCGTCTCCGGCGCGAAGGTGGTGGCCACGGGCAGCGCCCTGGCCCAGTACAACTTCATCGCGCACTTCGGACTCCCCATCAAGAAGAAGGAGTTCGCCCTGATCGCCACGGTGCCGATGGACGCGCCGGGCATGAAGCTGATCTGCCGGCCCTCGTACACGGTGCAGGCGGCGGCCACGGGCAGCCCCTTCGACTACCCGCTGTCCTCGCGGCTGGACGAGAACGACACGATCCTGGTCCTGGACAAGGTGCTGATCCCCTGGGAGAACGTCTTCGTCTACGGGCACCTGGGCAAGATCCAGATGTTCGCCGGCCGGTCCGGCTTCACCGAGCGGTTCACCTTCCACGGCTGCACCCGCCTGGCGGTCAAGCTGGAGTTCATCGCCGGCCTTCTCATCAAGGCGCTGGAGATCACCGGTACGAAGGACTTCCGCGGGGTGCAGAGCCGCATCGGCGAGGTGCTGGCCTGGCGGAACCTGTTCTGGGCCTTCTCGGACGCGGCCGCGCGCAATCCGGTGGAGTGGAAGAACGGGGCCGTGCTGCCGAACCCGCAGTACGGGATGGCGTACCGCTGGTTCATGCAGATCGGCTATCCGCGGGTCAAGGAGATCATCCAGCAGGACGTGGCGAGCGGCCTGATCTACGTGAACTCCAGCGCGGAGGACTTCAAGAACCCGGACGTCCGCCCGTACCTGGACCGCTTCCTGCGGGGTTCGGGCGGGGTCGAGGCGGTGGACCGGGTGAAGGTGATGAAGCTGCTGTGGGACGCGGTCGGCACCGAGTTCGGCGGCCGCCACGAGCTGTACGAGCGCAACTACGCCGGCAACCACGAGAACACCCGGGTGGAGCTGCTGATGTCGCAGACCACCTCCGGCGACGTCGACGGCTACAAGGCCTTCGTCGACACCTGTCTGAGCGAGTACGACCTCGACGGCTGGACCGTCCCGGACCTCACCTGAGCACCTCGCGGACCCCTCTTCCCGGCGTGCGGGCCGGTAAGGGGGGTTCCGTGCGTTCCGGGGCCGCGAGCGCGTGTGACCCAGGTCACAGGAGAATCCCGCGCGGGACCGATGAGTTCCGCTCTCCCGCCCGGTCTCTACTTGCGTAACGCAGGAAAGCGGCGGGCCGAGCCGGGCCGGAGCAAGAGGAGAGTCCCATGCGCATCGTGATCAGCGAGTTCATCAGCCTCGACGGAGTCGTGCAGGCCCCGGGCGGTCCGGAGGAGGACACCGACGGCGGCTTCACCCACGGCGGCTGGTCGCACCCGTTCTTCGACCCGGAGGTCGTCGGCGGCGCCTTCGACGACGTGGTCAGCGGCGCGGACGCCCTGCTCTTCGGCCGCCGCACCTGGCAGACCATGGCGCAGGCCTGGCCGGAGCGGGCCGGCGACCCCTTCGCCGACCGGCTCAACTCGCTCCCGAAGTACGTCGTGACCGAGACCCTCGAAGAGTCCGAGCTGACCTGGGACAACTCCCGCCGGATCGCGGGCGGCGCGGCCCTGGCGGAGATCCGGGCACTGCGCGGGGGCGAGGGCGGCGACCTGCTGGTCATGGGCAGCCCGACCCTGGCGCGCACCCTCCTCGACGAGGGCCTGGTCGACGAGCTGCGGCTGATGATCATGCCGGTGCTCGTGGGCGGCGGGAAGACGATCTTCCCGAGCGGCGGCACCCTCCAGAACCTCGAACTGGTCAAGAGCGTGACCAGCCCCGCGGGCGTGCACGTCTGCACCTACCGCCCGGCCCGCTAGGCCCCGGCCCCGCCCCGGCGCCCGGCCCCCTTGCGAGGGGGGCCGGGGCGGGGACCGTACCCGCTCAGCCCTTGGGCAGCGGGGCGTCCGGGCTGGTGATCAGGGTGCGCAGCAGGTCCTGGAAGCGGACCGCGAGGGCGCGCATCGACTCGTGCGCGTAGATGTTGGTGTTGTAGCCGAGGTAGCCGGAGAAGCGGCCGGTGGCCGGGTCGTGGGCCAGCTGGATCATGGCCCCGTCCGGGATGTCGGTGCTGACCTCCTGGGACAGCAGCCGGGTGCGGATCTCCGAGTACGCGATGTCCCCGGCCGGCTCCCGGACCGGAGCGGGGAACTGGAAGGCCTGGAAGGCGAAGACGCCCAGGTCGTCGGCGCCGAAGGCGGCCACCACCCCGGGGGCCTGCGCGACCACCTGGCCGAAGGGCAGGTCGTGCGCGTACGCCTTGAAGCAGGTGGACCGGGTCCGCTCGACGACCTCGCGGAAGCTGCCCGCCCCGGCGAGGCTGGTGCGCAGCGGCACGAAGTTGAAGAAGGCGCCGACGGTGTTCTGGAACCGGGCCGGGCCGCGGCCCGAGGCCATCGTGGGCACGGTGACGTCCTCGGAGCCCGTCAGGTCGCGCACGAGCACCTGGTAGGCGGCGAGCAGCACCATGAAGGACGTGGAGCGGGTGGCGCGGGCCAGCTCGTTGGTGGCGGCGGCCAGGGTCTCGTCCACGAGGAAGCGGTGGACCGCGGTGGTCTTGGGCAGGCCCGCGGACTTGGGGTGGTCGGTGGGGATGCCGGTGATCTGCCCGCCGTCCAGCTGCTCGCGCCAGTAGGCGCGGGCCTTGTCGGCCGTCGGGGACCCGGGCCCGAAGCGCTCGCGCTCCCAGACGGCGTACTCCTGGAACTGCGCGGCCTCGGGCAGCTCCACGTCGTGGCCGCGGCGCCGGGCGTACAGGGCGGCGACGTCGCGCATGATCAGCTGCATGGAGATCTCGTCGGCCGCCGTGTGGTGGACGGTGAGGGCCAGGACGGACTCCTCCTCGTCGAAGCGGCCGAGCACGGCGTGCAGCAGGGGCAGCTTCGTCACCCCGTACAGCTCGCCCTCGACGGCGATGACCAGCTCCTCGGCGGCGCGGTCGCGCTCCTCCTGGCCGGTGCCGGTGGCACCGAGGTCGCGGACGTCGAGGCTGACCGGCGAGGCGGGGACGACCTCCTGGCGCTGGCCGCCGGCGCTGCGCACGATGGTGGTGCGCAGGCCCTCGTGCCGCTCGACCACGTCGTTCAGCGCCAGCTGGAGGGTGTCGGTGTCGACCTTCCCGAACAGCCGCCAGCCGAGGACGATGTTGTAGCGGGGCCCGAAGGGGCCCTCCTCGTCGCCCTGGTCGAACATGCACAGGAATTCCTGGTTGAACGAGAGCGGAATGCTCATGGGGTCCCCATTCGTGGAGCGTGGCGGTGCCGGTACGGCGCGTGACGGTTTCCGGCGGTGACGGCCACAGCAGGCCGGATCGGGATCCGGCCTGCTGTGGGGGGTACGGCGGGTGCGCGGCTGCGCGGGGCGTACGGGGTGCGTGCGGGCGTCAGCGCAGCTCGGTGTTGCTGGACTGGGCGGCCGCCAGGAACTCCCCGCGGGACAGCGCGGAGGCGATCAGCTCGATGTCGTCGGACATGAAGCGGTCGCGCTCCAGGGTGGGGACCAGCGAGCGGATCTGGTCGTACGTGGCCTTGCCGGCCGGGCTGAGCTGGCCGTAGCGGTCGGCGAGGTCCACCGCCTGGGCGGCGGCGAGGAACTCGACCGCGAGGATGCGGGTGTTGTTCTCCAGGATGCGGCGGGTGTTGCGGGCCGCGATCAGGCCCATGCTGACCACGTCCTGGTTGTCGCCGTTGGACGGGACGGACTGGATGGAGGCGGGGCCGATGGTCCGGTTCTCGGCGACCAGGGCGGTGGCCGGGTACTGGGCGCCGGCGAACCCGCTGTTGAGGCCCGGGTCGCCCTTGACGAGGAACTCCGGCAGGCCGTCGGAGAGGTAGCGGTTCAGGAGGCGGTTGGTGCGGCGCTCGGAGAAGACGCCGAGCTGGGTGAGCGCGATGCCGGTGTAGTCCATCGCGAAGGCGATGGGCTGGCCGTGGAAGTTCGCGCCGTGGAAGATCTCCTGGCCCTCGAAGAACAGCGGGTTGTCGTTGGAGGAGTTGAGCTCGATCTCCAGCTTCTGGATGGCGTGGTAGATCGTGTCGCGGACGGCGCCGACGACCTGCGGGATGGCCCGCAGGGTGTACGCCTTCTGCAGGTAGACCTTGGTGCGGTGGACGCCCTCGCCGGACTTGGCGGCCTCGGCCTGGCGGCGCAGCTCGGCGTGCTCGACGGCCAGGTCGCTGCCGCGCAGCAGGGCGCGCATGTTGGCCGCGGTGTCGATCTGGCCCTGGTGCGGGCGGGCCAGGTCGTGGCCCTCGGCCAGGAAGGGGCTGGTGGAGCCCTTGAGGGCCTCGACGACCAGGGCGGTGACGATCTCGGCCTGGCGGACCTGCTCCAGGGCCCGGCCGACGACCAGGGAGCCGAGGCCGGTCATGGCGGAGGTGCCGTTGATGAGGGCCAGGCCCTCCTTGAAGCGCAGCTGGAGGGGCTCGATGCCCTTCTCGCGCAGCACGTCGGCGGTGCGGGCGCGGACCCCGTCGCGCAGGACGTAGCCCTCGCCGATGAGGCTGGTGGCGATGTGCGCGAGCGGGGCGAGGTCGCCGGAGGCGCCCAGGGAGCCGATCTCGGGGATGGCCGGGGTGATGCCCTCGTTGAGGTACAGGGCAAGGCGCTGGAGCAGCTCGGGGCGGACCGCGGAGTAGCCGCGGGCCAGGGCGTTCAGGCGGGCCGCGAGGATGGCGCGGGCCTCGTCCTCGGCGAACAGCGGGCCGACGCCGGCGCTGTGGCTGCGCACCAGGTTGGTCTGGAGCTCGACCTCCTTGGAGGTGTCGACCAGCATGTAGATCATCTCGCCGTAACCGGTGGTCACGCCGTAGACCGGGGTGCCGTCGGCGACGGTGTCCTCGAACATCCGCCGGCTGTCGGCGGCCTTGGCCAGCGCGGCGGGGGAGATTCCGACCTGCGCCTTGTCCTCGGCGACCCGCCGTACCGCCGGGATGTCCAGGGTCTGGCCGTCGAACTGGACGGTCGCGGTGTCGGTCTCGACCTGGAGCTCGGCGTCGACAATCGTCATGATTTCACTCCATACGGTTGCAAGGGCAGAAAGCGGGCTGGAGTAGCTGGGAAGCGCGGGAGTGCCGGGAAGCACTGAAAGGGCTGGGCAGGGCGGTACGGGTGGCTACCGCAGGGCGGCCAGGGCGCGGCGGTCGATCTTTCCGCCGGCGTTGCGCGGCAGGCTGTCTAGGGTGCGGAAGGCCACGGGGAGCATGGACTTGCCGAACCGGCGGCGCAGGAAGGCCCGCCAGACGGCGGGGTTGACGGGCGGCTCCGCGGGGGACCCGTCGGGGGCCCGGCGGGGTACGACGTACGCGACCAGCCGGGAGACCAGTCCGTCGCGCCCGGTGTGGGCGACGACCGCGCAGTCGGTGACCGACTCGTGGGCGGCCAGGGCCGCTTCGATGTCGGTCAGCTCCATCCGTACGCCGTAGAACTTGATCCGGGTGTCGCCGCGGCCCCGGAACTCCAGGGCCCCGTCCCACCGCAGCCGCCCGAGGTCCCCCGAGCGGTAGCAGCGGACGGCCCCGGCCAGCGGCCGGAAGGCGGCCTCCCCGGCCGGGTCGGCCGGGTCCCCGCCGACGTACCCGGGGGTGATGTGCGGTCCGGCCACCACGATCCGCCCGGTGACCCCGGGCGGGCAGGGCCGGTCCTGGTCGTCGAGGACCAGGACCTGGCGGCCGGGGATCGGCCGGCCTACCGGCACGGTCCCCCGCACCGGTCCGGAGACCTCGTGCCAGGTGGCGAGGATGCTCTCGGTGGCGCCGTACAGGTTGACCAGCCGGGCCCCGGGCAGCGCGGCGCGCAGCCCGTCGGCCAGTTCGCCGGGCAGCGGTTCGCCCGCGAGCAGCAGGTGGTCGAGGTGGGGCAGGCGGCGGGTGCCGAGTGCGCCCAGGAGTTCCCGGGCGAAGCTGGGAACCGTCTGGAAGAGGGTGATGCGCTCCTGCTCCAGCCAGTCGGCCAGCTTCTCCGGGTTGGCCCGGATCCGGTCGGGCACCGGGCACAGCACGGCGCCGGCGCCCAGCGCGGCGAACAGCTCGACCAGGCTGGCGTCGTAGTTCGGGGAGGCCCACTGGGCCACCCGGGAGCCGGGCCGGATGCCGAACTCCGCGGCGAACCAGCCGACGAGCTGGGCGAGCGTGCGGTGGTTCTGGGGGATGCCCTTGGGCACCCCGGTGGAGCCGGAGGTGTGGGTGACGTACGCCCAGGCGTCGAGGTCGTGGACCCCGTCCGCCCCTTCCGGCCCCTCCGTACCGGCCGCGCCGCCGGCCCCCGCGGGGGCCGGGTCGAGGAGCGCGGGGAACAGGACGGCCCCGCCGCGCTCGCGGTGGTACCAGTCGGCGAGCTCGTCCTCCGGTGCGGCGCCCGCGCCCGCGGCCGGGGCCGGGACGTCGGCGAGCAGGCAGTGGGGCGCGGCGCCGTCGAGCACGTCCCGGCCCCGCTCCCCCGCCTTCTCCGTGCCCAGGCACACCGCGTACGCACCGGCGGCGAAGACCCCGAGCAGGGCCGCGGTGCGGCCCGGCCCGTTGGCCATGCGGACGGCGACGGGCGCGCCGGGCGGGGTGCCCAGCTCCCGCAGCGCGTGCGCCACGGCGGCGGCGCGCTCCTGGAGCTGCCCGTAGGTGACACCGGTGCCGTCGCCCTCGAGGGCCACCGAGTCGGGGGATTCTGCGGCTGCCGCGCGCACGGATGCGTGCACGGGCCGGTCCGCGGGGGCGACGGCGGTCAGGTCCGCGGCGCGTACGGCCGCGCGGGTGCGTTCCGGTGCCTCCAGGGCCAGGTCCTCCACCGGGCTGCCGGGGGCGTCCAGCGCCCCCGTCAGCAGGTGGCGCAGCTGCTCCAGTACGGAGGCGGCGGTGGAGCGGTCGAAGAGCGCGGCCCGGTACTCGAGCGAGCCCTCCAGGGAGGAGACCGCCTGGTGGACGGTGAGGGTGAGGTCGGTACGGGCGGTGGCGTCGTCGGCGGGGCGGCGGCGGACCACCGCGCCGGGCAGCCACAGCTCGCTGGCGGCCGTGTCCTCGTAGACGAACATGGCCTCGCACAGCGGGATCCGGTGGGGGCGGCCGCCGTCGGCGTTCAGGGCCCGGGTGAGCAGCCCGTAGGGGATCTCGCGGTGGTCCTGGGCGGCGCGGACCGCGCGGGCGGTGCGGGCGAGCAGGTCCCGGAAGGCGGGCCTGCCGGAGAGGTCCCCGGCGAGCACCAGGTGGTTGCGGAAGGGCCCGACGACGTCGGCGAACCGCGGTCCGGCGGGGCGCAGGGAGGAGGGCAGCCCGACGGCCACCCGGTCCTCGCCGGTGTAGCGGCCCAGCAGGGCAATGAACGCGGTGAGCAGTACGGCGTACGGGGTGGTCTCCTCGGCCCGGCACAGGTCGGCGACCCGGCCGGCGAGCCCGGCGCCCCAGTCGAAGCGCAGGGTGCCGCCGAGGGTGGCGGGTCCGGCGGGGCGGGCCCGGTCCACGGGCAGGGCGAGTTCGGCGGGCAGCGGGGTGAGGGCCCGCGTCCACCAGTCGAGCTGCCGCCGCTGGTGGGCGGAGGGCTCCTGGAGCCGGCGCAGTGCGGCGAAGTCGGCGTACTGCGGTGCGGGCAGGGTCAGTTCGTCCGGCAGCGGGGTGCCGTGGGCGGCGGCCGCGTAGTGCGCGGACAGTTCGTGCATGAGCACGGCCAGGGAGCGCTCGTCGCCGAGCGCCTGGTGCAGGCGCAGGGTGACGAGGTGGCCGGTGCGGCCGGGGCCGACGCTCAGCCGGGCGGCCGGGGGGCCGGCGGGGGCCCCGTCCCGCCCGGCGGGGGTGGTGCGCAGCACGTCGTGCCGCGCGGCCACCGCCCGCCAGGCGGCCCGCAGGGCCTCCGGGTCGAACTCCCCGGTGACGGTGTACGCCCGGTGCAGGTGGTACCCGGGGGCGTCGGGAACACGTGCCTCAGGGAGCCGCCACGTCTCCTGTACGCCGTGTGCGTCCTGGGCGCGCGGACCGGCGGCCGGTCCCTTGCCGGCCGCGGGTGCAGCAGGTGCAGCAGATGCCTCGATCACGTTTCCGTTCCCTCCGTCCTGGCTACCGTGCGGGGGTCAGCTCGCCACCAGGTCCTTCTTGGCGGGGCGTTCCCTCTTGATGGGCACCGGGGCCGGGCGGCGCACCGGGGCGGGGGCGTTGCCGGTCAGGCCGGCTATCAGGCCGCGGGCGTTGGTGTAGAGGACGCGGGCGACGAGGGCCGGCTTCATGAGGGACTCGGGGCGCTCGACGAGGCCCGCGGCCCGCATGTACGCGGCGGTGACCTTGCCGTCGAGGACGGCGGCCTTCTGGACCAGCTTCAGGTAGACCTGGGCGGCGCGGACCTGCGGGGTCCGCTCGCCCGGGACTCCCTTGAAGGAGAGGTCGACGCTGTTGGTCATCTCCCACGGGGGGTCGATGACGTCGTGCGCCAGGTCGGCGTAGTAGTCCTTCGGGACCGGGGCGGCGCCGGTGTGCAGGTGGCTGCGCAGGGTCAGCGCGGACAGCGCGGAGACCGTCATGCCCTGGGCGTAGATGGGGTTGAAGCAGGTGATGGCGTCGCCGACGGCGAGGAGGCCGTCGGGGAGGCGGTCGAGCTTCTCGTAGCGGCGCCGCAGGGTGGTGGGGAAGCGGAAGGCGACGGGCTCGTCGAGGGGCTCGGCGTGCTGGAGGGCCTCGTAGATGTCCGGCACGGCCAGGGACTTGACCCACTTGTACAGGCCCTCCTGGTCGAGCGGCGGGTGGTCGCCGAGGAGGCCGTACGTGGTGAGCTCGACGCGGTCGCCGTCGGTCTTGGTGAAAATGGCGCCGCGGGGCACCTCGGGGGAGGCGGCCGGGTTGATGGAGAGGTCGCCGAAGTACGGGTCGGCGGTCAGCCGGTAGTGCTGGGTGACGTAGCCGAGGCCGATCTTCTTGCGCTCCTCCTCGACGCGCCCGTAGCCCATCTCCTCCAGCCAGACGGGGGAGCGGGAGCCGCGGCCGGTGGCGTCGACGACCAGGTCGGCGGTGAGGAGCTCCTCGCCGCCGCCCCCCGCCTTCTGGACGCGGGCGCCGGTGACGCGCGTCTTGTCGTCGGTGGACTCCAGGCCGAGGATGTCGTACTCCTCGAAGAAGACCACGTTCTCGAGGGCGGCCGTGCGGTTGCGGATGTGCTTCTCCAGCATCGGGCGGCTGGCCGCGACGCAGGTGAGGCCGGCGCTCTGCTGCTTGAGCTGCTGCCCGTTGAAGTACCAGCGCACGTGGCCCGCGAGGTCGCCGGTGGGCACGCCGTCGGCGAACAGCTCCTCGGTGATCCCGGGGTAGAGCTCCTCCATGATCTCCTGGCCGCGGGCCAGGAGGCCGTTGATGTGGCGGCTCTGCGGGCAGTTCTTCCGCGGTCCGTCCACGCCCAGGAGCTTGTCCCGGTCGACGATGAGCACCTCGTCGTAGGCATCGGCGAGCACTCTGGCCGCGAACAGGCCGGCGATGCTTCCGCCGAGTACCACCGCGCGAGTCCCGGTCTTGTCGCCCGTCACGGATACCTCCTCGAATTTAGGTGATGCTGAAATCGACATGTCAGTTCTCGACGCCGAAATGGGCCTTTGAGTACTCGCGGTTCGCATGGGCGGAAAGAAATACCGCGATGCCCGCGTGTGAGTGCTGCATGGAGAAGTCCCGCCAGAGGCGCTCCATGCGTTCGCCGCGCTTGATGGCGCTGGATCCGGCGGTCGGGTAGAGGTGGCTCTCCACGGCGCGCCAGCACATCCGGACCACCTCGCGGCAGGCCAGTACGATGCGCAGCTCGCGCTCCGGGGTGAAGTAGGCCGAGCCCCGCTCGGCGTACTCGTGCCACTGGCGGATGGCGCCGAAGAAGGCGTTCTCCGCCGCGCCGATCAGGCCCGCGGCCTCCCCGTACCAGTACTGGAAGTCGGTGTCCTCGGTACGGGGCAGGATCGGCGGGAAGATCGTCTGGCGGGAGCGCATCAGCTCCTCGTAGGCGTCGAGCCCGGCCTGGGCCATGCCGAGGGCGAGGGCCGCGTCCTCCAGCACCATGACGCTGAGCGGGCCGCCGCCGTAGAGGGTGTTGGCGTGCAGGGCGAGCCCGGGGGTGCCGTCGGTGACGGTGGCCTGGCTCATGTGCATCGGCAGCACGCGGTGGGCGGGCACGTGGGCCTTGGCCACCCGGATGCTGTGCGATCCGCTGCCCTTGAGGCCGAGCAGTTGGCCCCAGTCGTCCAGCACCTCGTAGTCGGAGCGCGGCACGATGAACATCACCGGGTGCGGCTCGCCGTCCTCGGGGAAGACCAGCGCGTGGGCGACGAAGTGCGTGGAGTACGGGGCTCCGGAACAGTAGTTCCAGGTGCCGTCGACGATCCAGCCGCCGTCGGGGGCGGGGGTCGCGGTCCCGGTGGGCGCGACCGTCGCCGGGGCGAGGAAGTCCCCGCCGGCGAAGACCTCGGCCTGGGTGCGCTCGTCGAAGAGGGTGGCCACGGCGTGCGCGTGGGCGGCGCCGAGGCAGTACATCCAGCCCGTGGAGGGGCAGCCGCGGGTCAGGGCCACGACCACCTTGAAGAAGGTGTCGAGCCCGAACTCGTAGCCGCCGTAGCGCCGGGGCACCAGGATCCGGTACAGCCCCGCCGCCGCGAAGGCCTCGTGGGTGTCGGGGGCGTAGAAGGTCCGCTCCTCGGTCTCGGCCTGGCGGTCGAGAAGCCCGTAGCCCAGCGCTCTGGCGCGCTCGACGATCACCTCGGGGGTGATTCCGGGCTCGGGCGGCAGGGGAATTCCCTGTCCGGTGGTATTCGCGGTCACTGTCATTGCCACGCGGTTCCTTTTTCTCGACGGGGCCTTACGGCGCTCTGCCGTTGTGGCAGGTTCACAGCGGCCCGCACGGCGCTGCATCTCCTGAATTGCGGTGCGGGCCCGTGACGTCTCCCGGGCTGGCGGAACCGGTCAGCTGGGGACGGAGCCCGACAGCCCGCCGTCGACGACGATCTCCTGACCGGTGATGTAGGCCGACCGGGAGGAGAGCAGGAAGGCCACGGCGTCGGCGATGTCGCCGGGGGCGCCGAAGCGGCCGAGGGCGACCTGGCCGCGGAAGTACTCGCGCACCGGCTCGATCGGGGCGACCATGTCGAACATCTCGGTGCGGATGTGGCCGGGGGTGACGGCGTTCACGCGGATGCCGCGCTCGGCGAGGTCGGGGGCCAGGGTGCGCGGGAGGTTCAGGACGGCCGCCTTGGTGGCCGCGTAGACCGATCCGGCGCCCATGCCGCGGTGCACCAGCCAGGAGGCGTTGAGGACCACGGAGCCGCCGTCCTCGAGCAGGCCGAGGGCCTTCTGCACGGTGAAGAACGTGCCCTTGAAGTTGGTGGCGACGACCTCGTCGAAGGCCTCCTCGGTGACGTCGGCGGTACGGGCGTTCAGGCCGATGCCGGCGTTGGCGAACACGCCGTGCAGGGTGCCGAAGCGGGCGCGCACCTCCTCGACCACCCCGTCGAGGGCGGCGGGGCTGGCCACGTCGGCGGCCACCGTCAGGACCCGGTCGCCCGCGTCGAGCTCCTTCGCCGCCTCGGCCAGCCGGTCGGCGCTGCGGCCCACGAGGACCACGTTGGCGCCCTCGTCGAGGAGGCGCCGGGCGGTGGCGAAGCCGATGCCGCTGCCGCCGCCGGTGATCAGAACGGTCTTGCCGTCGAAGTCAGTCATGCGGCCAGGATCAGGAGGGCGCCGGGATCCGCGCATCTCCCGGATTGCGGTGCCGTGTACCCCTGCGACCTGCACGGATCCCGCAGTCCGCGGGCCACTGCGCAATCCCGAAGATGCGTACGAGAAGGGCGCAATGCGACGGTCGTCCAGCCTAGGCCGGGTCGGCCGGTGACATCCGGTCGGCTCCCTCACGACCCCCGGGAGTCCCGTTGCGCACCGTGCACCGCACCTGCCCCATCTGCGACTCCGTCTGCGGCCTGCGGATCGACCTCGGCGACGACGGCCGGGTCCAGTCCGTCCGCGGCGACGAGAGCGACCCGCTGTCCAAGGGCTACATCTGCCCCAAGGGCGCCAGCCTCGGACGGATCGACGAGGACCCCGACCGGCTCTCGAAGCCGATGGTCCGCACCGGCGACACCTGGCGGGAGGTGAGCTGGGACGAGGCCTTCCAGGAGGTGGAGCGGGGCCTGATGGGCACGGTGGAGAAGTACGGGCGCCAGGCCCTGGCCGCGTACTTCGGCAACCCGACCTTCCACACCATGGGCGGGATCTTCTACCGGATGCCGCTGGCCCAGTCCCTGGGCACCACCAACATCTACAGCGCCAGCACCATCGACCAGATCCCCAAGCACGTGGCCGGCGGCCTGATGTACGGCAGCGGCACCGCCATCTCCGTCCCCGACGTGGACCGCACGGACTTCCTGCTGGTGCTGGGCGCCAACCCGATGGAGTCGAACGGCTCGCTGTGCGCCGCCCCCGACTTCCCCGGCCGGCTGCGCGCCCTGCGCCGGCGCGGCGGCCGCCTGGTCGTGGTGGACCCGCGGCGCACCCGGACGGCGGCCGTCGCGGATGAGCACCTGTTCATCCGGCCCGGCACCGACGCCCTGTTCCTGTTCGCCCTGGTCCACACCCTGTTCGCGGAGGGGCTGGCGCAGCTGCGCGTGGAGGCGGACGGGCTGGCCGAACTGGAGGCGTACGCGGCCCCGTTCACCCCCGCGGCCGTGGGCCCGGTGTGCGGGGTGGACCCGGAGCGGATCACCGCCCTGGCCCGGGACCTGGCCGCGGCCCCCAGCGCCGCCGTCTACACCCGGATGGGCACCTCGACGGCGGACTTCAGCACCCTGACGCAGTTCCTCGTCGAGGCCGTCAACGTGCTCACCGGCAATGTGGACCGGCCCGGCGGGGTGATGTTCCCCAAGCCGGCCACCATGGAGGTCCCGTGGGGCCCCAAGCCCTTCGAGATGGGCCGCTGGCACAGCAGGGTGCGGGGGCTGCCCGAGGCCCTGGGCGAGTTCCCCGTGGCCACCCTCGTGGACGAGATCGAGACCCCCGGCGAGGGGCAGGTGCGGGCCCTGGTGACGGTGGCCGGGAACCTGGCCGTCTCCGCCCCCAGCGGCCCCCGGCTCGCGCGGGCCCTGGCCGGGCTGGACTTCATGGTGGCCGTGGACCCGTACCTGAACGAGACCACGAGGCACGCCCACGTCATCCTGCCGCCGCCGCGGATGCTCCAGATGCCGCACTACGACCTGCTGCTGCTGACCGTCACGGTCCGCAACTACACCCGGTTCTCCCCGCCCGCCCTGCCCCTGGAGCCCGGGCAGCTCTCCGAGTCCGAGATCATGGCGAAGCTCGCCCTGATCGCGGCCGGCGCGGGCGCCGCGGCCGATCCCGCGGGCCTGGACGAGATGGTCCTCGAACAGCTCCTGGGCATCGGCACCCAGATACCCGGCACCCCCTTCCACGGCATGGACCTGCCCGCCGCCCGCGCCTCCCTCGACGGGGACAGCGGCCCCGAGCTGGTCCTCGACGTGATGCTCAAGCTCGGCCCGTACGGGCTGTCCCTCGCGGAGCTGCGCAAGCACCCCAACGGGCTCGACCTGGGCCCCCTGAAGCCCCGGCTGCCCGAGGTGGTCGCCCACGAGTCGGGCCGGCTGCGCCTGGCCCACCCGGACCTGGACCCCGAGGTGGCCCGGCTGGCCCGGCGGCTGGCCGAGCCCGCCGCCGAGACCATCCTGATCGGCCGCCGCCAGCTGCGCTCCAACAACAGCTGGCTGCACAACATCGAGTCCCTGGTCGGCGGCAGCAACACCTGCACCCTGCACGTCCACCCCGAGACCGCCGAGGCGCGCGGGCTGGGCGCCTGGGCCCTGGTGCGGTCCGCCGCCGGGGAGCTCGTCGTGCCCGTGGAGCGCACCGAGGAGATCATGCCGGGGGTGGTGAGCCTGCCGCACGGCTGGGGCCACACCGGCTCCCCGCAGCGGGTCGCCTCGCGCTACGCCGGCTACAACGCCAACGCCCTCACCGACAACTCCGTCACCGACGCCCTGTCCGGCAACGCCGTCTTCAACGGCGTACCGGTGACCGTGGGCCCGGCGGCCGCACCCGCCGCCGCCCAGGACGCCACCGCCGCCTAGGACGCCGTACCACCCCGCAGACGCAGAAGGGAAAGACCCATGACCGAGCAGAACGGCCCCGGCACCCCCGGGCCCCCCACCGTCTCCCTCACCCGGCAGCTCGACGCCCCGCGCGAGGCGGTGTACGAGTCGTGGACGGACGGCGAGCTGTTCCAGCGCTGGTGGGGCCCCGAGGGCTACCACACCCCGGCGGAGTCCGTGGAGATGGACGCCGTCGTCGGCGGCGGCTTCCGGGCCCGGATCGTCTCCGACGAGGACGGCAGCAGCGTGCCCTTCGCGGGCGTCTTCCACGAGCTGGTGAAGAACGAGCGGGTGGTCTTCGGCCTCCTCGACCTCAACGACGAGACCAACCCCGAGGAGCTGACCACGATCACCCTCACCGACAAGGACGGCGGCACCGAACTGGTCTTCACCCAGGAGACCTCCCTCCCCCCGGAGCGCCACGACGAACTCCGCGAGGGCTGGTCCAGCTTCTTCAACCGCCTGGCGGCCCACCTGGCAGCAGCCTGACCGGCCGTCGGGACAGCGGCGGCCCGGGCAGGGGCAGCCGCACACGGGAGGGGGGTGGGCCGGGATCCCGGCCCACCCCCCTCCCGTCTCCGCGTGCCGGTCAGGCGGCCCGTACGCAGGTGAACTCGAAGAAGGTGCCCTTGCCGCTCTCGTGGCGGACCTCGAGGCCGGCGTCGGCCAGCCAGCCGCGGACCTCGTCCAGGTCGAAGAGGAGCATGCCGGCCGGGCGGCTCGGGAAGTAGTGCGAGGCCTGGAAGTAGCGGTCCACCGGGTCGTCCGCCCAGCGGAAGGCCATCATCGTGAAGGTGCCGCCCGGCTTGAGCACCCGGCCGACCTCGGCGATGGCGGTGTCGGCCTGCTCGGGGAAGGCCTGGAGGGCGTTCCACATGTTGACCCCGCCGAGGGAGGCGTCCTCGAAGGGCAGCTCCAGGGCGCTGGCGACCACGGCGGGGGTCTCGGGCAGCAGGTTGCGCAGCGCGTTGAGCATGGGCAGGCCCATGTCGAGGGCGATCAGCCGGTCGGAGCCGAGGATGTCGACGAGTACGGCGGTCCAGCGGCCGGCGCCCGCGCACAGGTCGAGGAAGGGGCCGTCGACGGGGGCGGTGTGCTCGATCAGGTACTCGTCCTCGTCGGACGGAGTGACGTCGAGCCCCCAGTTCATGCCGGCGATCCGCAGGTAGGCGGGGCGCAGCACGGCCTCGTAGTAGAGGCCCATGGTCTTCATGGCGGCGAGCTTGGAGAGGAGGTTGTTGGTGGCGTCGTCGGTCTTCTCGGCGGCGCTCTCGCGCCAGGCCTCGTCGCTCTGCCCGGCGGTCAGGTTCAGCAGGCCGCCGGAGAGGGGGTAGTTGGTGCCGCAGGCGCCGCAGCGGGCGCTGTCGTCCTGGAAGGCCAGGCGGCCGGCGCAGGAGGCGCAGCGCAGGGCGTCGGCGTGCCGCTCGAAGGCGGCCGGGGACAGGGCGGGCGGGGAGGTCAGGTCCCCGGCGTCGGCGGGCATGGGGTAGGCGACCTCGGCGGGGACGCCGTGGCGGACCGCCCAGTAGGCGCGCATCCCGGAGTAGGCCCAGATGGTGCGGGTGTCGTTCTCCCAGTTGTACTGGGCCTGCTCGGGGGTGAGGGAGTTGATGGCCTCCTGGTCGAACTCCTTCTCCTCCTCGTCGAGCTTCCACACCGCGGGGGAGGGCCAGACGCGGCCCACGTCGGGGCTCTTGAGGTCGAGTGCGCGCACGGCGCGCTCCAGGCGCGAGGTGTCGTGCTCGTCGAGGGAGAGCCCGGCGGCCGTGGCGAGGATGCGCTCGCGGTCCTCGGGGAAGTGGGAGACGAGGTAGAGCAGGGCGGGCTGGAGGGGCTGGCGGGCGGTGGTGCCGGCCAGGTGGGCGAGGTAGACGTCCAGGCCCTCGCGGGCGGCGGCGGTCAGCGGGCCGGGCTCGCCGGGGTACTCGGTCTCGACGAGGAGGCCGAGCAGGACGGCGGCGTACCCCTTGCGGTCCTGGTCCGCCCCGTCCAGCAGGGCCACGAGCCGCGGGACCGCGGGGAGGGCGGCCGCGGTGGCGCCGTCCGGCCCCCACAGGGCGGCGGCCAGGGCGGAGAAGGCCTCCTCCAGCCCGTCCGCGGGCGCCTCGCGGAAGCGGTCCAGGAGTTCGGCCACGGAGGGGTGGGCGGTCTGAACAGTCATGCGGGCGGCCCTTTCAGGAGGCGGGGTTTGCCGGGAGCTGACACACGCTGGGCCCAGCTTCACGGGGCGGTTCCGGCGGCCGCATCTCGTGGATTGCGGTGCGCGATCGCACTGCGCACTCCGGGAGATGCGTACGCGCGTACGGGCGCCCGATGCTCGCGGAGGCATCCGAACACCCCGAACACCCCCGAACTCCCCGGAAGGGCACAGCATGACGACGAGCGCAGAGCGGGGCGCGGTCCCCGCCACGGCCGGGGACCCGGCGTACGAGGAAGCGGTGCGGGTCTTCAACCTGGCGGCCCCGGTGGCGCCGGCGGCGGCGCTGACCGCGCGCACGGTCGAGGACGTGCGCAGCGCCATCGCGTACGCGCGCGAGAACGGCCTGTCGGTACGGGTCCACGCGACGGGGCACGCGGCGCCGACCGCCCGCCCGATGGCGGACTCCGTGCTGGTCCGCACCCGGCTGGAGGGCGGGGTCACCGTGGACCCGCAGACCCGGACGGCGCGGATCCCGGCGGGGACCCCGTGGAGCGAGGTGGCCGAGGCGGCCGCGGTGCACGGGCTGGCGGCGGCGCACGGGTCCTCCCCGACGGTGGGCGCCGTGGGCTACCTGCTGCGCGGCGGCATCAGCATGTACGGGCGCAGCACCGGCCTGGCGGTCAACAGCGTCCGGGCGGTCGAACTGGTCGCCTCCGACGGGGAGCTGCGGCGCGTGGACGCCCTGCACGACCCGGACCTGTTCTGGGCGGTGCGGGGCGGCGGCGGCGGCTTCGGCGTGGTGACCGCGGTGGAGGTCGAGCTGTTCCCGGCCTCCGTGGTGGTGACGGGCGCGGCCTTCTGGACGGCCGAGCACCACGCGGAGGTGCTCTCCCGGTGGCTGAAGTGGTGCGAGCAGGCGCCGCAGGAGGTGTCGACCTCGCTGCGCGTGATGAACCTGCCGCCGCTGCCGGAGATCCCGCCGGAGCTGACGGCGGGGGCGGTGCTGTGCGTGGCGGGCACGGTGCTCGGTACCGACGGGGACGATCCGACGGTGGCCGAGCAGCTGGCCGAGGACCTGCTCGGGCCGCTGCGCGAGGTGGCCGACCCGGTGTTCGACACCTGGCACACGGGTGTTCCGGCGGACGTGCTGGAGACCCACATGGACCCGACGGAACCGGTGGCGGTGCTCGGCGACCACCTGCTGCTGCGCGAGGTGGACGACCGGGCCGCGGAGCTGCTGCTGTCCCTGGTCGGGGAGGGTTCGGGCTCCCCGCTGGTGGCGGCCGAGCTGCGGCAGCTGGGCGGGGCGCTGGCGGTGCCTGCCGTGGGCGGGGGCGCGCTGTCGCACCTCGACGCGCGGTACGCGTACATGGCGGCGGGGCTGACGGACGGGGAGGCGGGTACGGAGGAGGCGATCGAGGCGCACTGCCGGGCGATCCGCACCGCCCTGACCCCCTGGGACACCGGCCGGACCACGCCGACCTTCGTGGAGAACCACACCCAGCCGCAGGGGCACCTGAGCGCCCAGCACCTGGTGACGCTGGACCTGGTCCGCAAGCGGGTGGACCCCGAGGGGCTGTTCCGCGGGGACATCACGCCGAACGCCTCGGCCGAGTTCCGGCCCTGAGCAGCGGAGGAGCGGCCGGCCCCGGGGGTTCCCGGGGCCGGCCGCTTCTTCGTGTTCCCGTGCCCGCTTCCGCGCGTCACATGTCGAGCGGCCTCTTGGCGGTCTTGTCCAGCCACCACTGGACCACGAGGAGGTTGGACACCCAGCCGACCCAGCGGGCGGTCTCGGCTATGTAGTTGAAGTCGACCTCGGCGACCCAGGGGGAGAACCAGATCCAGGACATGCCGAGCGCGAAGCCCCAGATGACCTGGCCCCACATGACGGCGAAGCTGTACAGCATGTACTTGCGGTGCTCACGCCAGCGGCGCTGGCGGGCCCGCACCCAGCCCATGACCCCGAAGTACGACCAGAGGGAGGCCGACATCAGGACGCCGATGCTGCCTGCCTTGAAGGCCACCGGGAACATGATCAGCGCGAGGGCCGCGGAGGGCAGGGCCCCGGCCCACAGGTAGACGCGGCCGCTCCAGCGGTGGAAGACCGGGTGCGTGCGGCGCAGCCAGGGCCACATCTGCAGGCACATCGTCACCAGGGAGAGCGATCCGAAGAGCACGTGCCCGACGAGGATCGCGTAGTGCAGGGGGAACTTGAGCGGGATCCTCGACTGCGAGGAGTCCATCGCGAGGTACGGGGGCAGCTGGTAGATCAGGAACGCGACGGCGACGATCGCCATCGGCCCGAACCAGAGGCTCCGGCTGCGGCGGCGCGGGCGTGCGGGTCTGTTCGCCGGGGACTGCTCGTCCTCGTTCCGCTGCTGCGGACGAAGGGCAGCCGGAGCGCCGGGCCGCTCCAGATTCTGCGTCACGGATGATTCCTCCTGCTGCGGCGTGGTCTCGGGAGTCGAGCCCTCCGTGGCTGAAAGCATGGTGCTGCGACGGGAGTTGGTGCATCTTCCGGATTGCGCGACGGGTCTTACATCGAGGTGCGGCGGGCGTGCTCCCACTGCGCAGCCCGGGAGATGAACCCCCGTAAAACCCCTGGGAATGCTGGACGGATCGTCCGCACACCGTCCTCAACCAAGGAGTCCCCCATGGGGATCAGGCACAGGGTGCGAAAAGTTCCCGGTAAGCCCGTACAGCTGAACACATTGACCGGAATGCGATCCATCGCCGCATTGCTGGTCTTCCTCACCCATGTCGTCCCGACGACCGATGTGTTCGCTTCCGACCGGGACTCGTCCGTCTACGCGGCGGTCTTCGGGAGGACCGGCTTCGCGTCGGTCTCGTTCTTCTTCGTCCTCAGCGGCTTCGTGCTGACCTGGGCGGCCCGGCCGGGGGACACCACGGCCGTGGTGTGGCGCCGGCGGCTGTTCAAGATCTTCCCGAACCACGTGGTGGTGCTGCTCGCGGGCCTGGCGGTGGTCACCCTGGTCTCGCACCAGGACGTGGACCCGCTGGACTTCGTCCTCAACCTGCTGCTCCTGCAGACCTGGACGGGCTCCGTGGACGCCTTCGTGGTGAACCTGGTCGCCTGGTCGCTCTCCTGTGAGCTGCTGCTCTACCTGGCGTTCCCGTTCCTCAAACGGCTCGTGGACCGGGTCCGCCCGGAGCGGCTGTGGGCCTGGGCGGGCGCGGTGACCGCCGCCGCCTTCCTGGCGGCCCTGGGCGCGGTGCTGTGGCTGCCGGCCGCGCCGCGGATCCCGGCGCCCTCCGTGACCGTCAACGAGCTGTGGTTCCTGACCATGTTCCCGCCGCTGCGGATCCTGGACTTCCTGCTCGGGATGCTGCTGGCCCGGGCCGTGCTGGCGGGCCGCGGGCCGCGGCTGGGGCTGGGCGGGGCCCTGGCGCTGGCCCTGGGCGCGTACCTGGCGGCGCCGCTGCTGCCCGCGGCCTTCCACCTGACGGCCGTGATGCTGCTGCCGCTGGGGCTGGTCATCGCCGCGGGCGCCGGGCTGGACGTCCGGGGCCGGCACACCTGGCTCGCGGCCCGGCCCGCGGTCCGGCTGGGCGAGCTGTCCTTCGCCTTCTACGTCTGCCACTACCTGGTGCTCGACTACGGGCACCAGTGGCTCACCGGGGACCGGCAGCTGGCCACCCTGCCGGCACTCGGGCTGGTCGCGGTGCTGCTGGCACTGACCCTGCTCCCGGCCTGGCTGCTGTTCCGGTACGTGGAGACGCCGGTGATGCTGCGCTTCGGCTCGGCGTCCCGGTCGGCTGCCCGGCGCCGGCAGCGGACCCAGGCGCCCGCAGCCGCAGCCGCTCAGGCTCCCGCAGCCGCCCCCGTGCCCGCCCGGGCTCCCGCCCCCGCCCCCGAGGCCGCTCGGGCTCCCGCAGCGGCCCCCGGGCCCGCCCGGGCCCCCGCCCCCGCCCGGCCCTTCATCCCGGCCCAGCGGGGCGCACCGGCGGCGGCGCAGGCCCCCCTACCGGCTCCCCCGCACCCGCCGGCGCGCTGAGCCCCGGCACGCGCGCCCACAATGACGTGCACCCACGACGGGAAGTTCCACGTCGTGGGTGCACGGGTCGTTCGGGGTGCCGCCGGCCCGGTGGGCCGGCGGGCCCGGGTCAGCGGACCGAGGCCGCCCCCTGCGGGGCCTGCTCGGACGGCGCCGACTGCTCGGCCCCGGCCGCCTGCGCGGCCGGCTGCTCGCCCTCCGGCTCGGGAGCGGCGGGGGCGCCGATCGGCGGGACGTGCTTGAGCCGTACGGCGACCAGGACGGCCACGACGGCCAGCAGGGCGGAGCAGAAGGCGGCCATCACGTGCACGCCGCTGGTGAAGGCCTCCTGGGCGGGGGCCAGCAGCGCGGAGCCGACGTCCGCGGGCAGCTGCTCGGCGGCGACGGTGGCGCCGGCGAGGCTGTCCTTGGCGGTCTCGGCCGCGTCGGCCGGGACGTTCGCCGGGATGTTGCCCTCGATCTGGCCGCGGTAGATGGCCGTGCCCAGGGTGCCGAGCACCGCGATGCCCAGCGTGGAGCCGAACTCGTTGGCCATCTGGGCCAGGGAGCCGGCGGAGCCCGCCTTCTCCGGCGGCGCGGACATGACCACCAGGTTGGTGCCGAGGCCCGGCATCGGCGCGGCGGCGAAGGCGATCACGGCGAAGCCGAGGATCAGCAGGGCGCTGCCGGTGCCGGCCTCGAACTGCGTGTAGGAGGCGAGGACCAGGGCCGAGACCGCGAGTCCGGCGGCGATCACGTACGCCGGGCGGTACTTGGCGGCGAGCTTGGGCGCCACCGTGAAGCCGAGGGCGCCGCCGATCATGCCGGGGACCATGGCCAGACCCGCCTGGAGGGTGGACATGCCCTGCACGAGCTGGAAGTACAGCATCATGAAGAGCATGACGGCGCCGCCCTGGGCGCTGTAGGACAGCTGCCCGAAGAGGGTGGTGCCGATGGTCTTGTTGGCGAAGAGGCTGACGTCCAGCAGCGGGTCGTCGAGCTTCTTCTGGCGGCTGACGAAACCGAAGCCGCTGGCCACGCCGAGGACGATGGCGAGGATCGGGACGACCTCCCAGCCGTGACGGGCCAGCTCCTTGATGCCGTAGACGACCGGCAGCATGGTGGCCAGCGTCAGGACGACGCTCGCCGGGTCCAGCCGGCCCGGCTGGCCGTTCTTGTACTCGGGCAGGTACTTCGGGCCGAGCACCAGCGCCGCCAGCATGAGCGGGACGCCGAGCAGGAACACCGAGCCCCACCACCAGGTGCCCAGCATCGCGCCGCCGATGACGGGGCCGAAGACCGCACCCATGGTGAAGGTGGCGCCCCACAGGCCGAAGGCCTTGGCCATGTCCTTGGGGTCCTGGAAGAGGGTGGTGATCAGCGCCAGGGTGGACGGGCCGAGCGTCGCGCCGGCGATGCCGAGCAGGGCGCGGGCGCCGATCAGCATCTCGGGGGTGGTCGAGTAGGCGCACAGCACCGAGGCGAGGGTGAAGGCCGCGGCGCCGATCAGGAGCAGCTTGCGGCGGCCGATGCGGTCGCCGAGGGTGCCCATGGTCACCAGGAATCCCGCGAGCAGGAATCCGTAGATGTCCATGGTCCACAGCTGCTGGTTGCTGTCGGCGCCGAGCTCCGACGCCAGGTCGGGCAGGGCGAGCATCAGGACGAACAGGTCGATGGCCACAACGAAGGTGGGCAGCAGCAGCGCTACGAGCCCGATCCACGCCTTCCGGCCGGCCTTCGCCGGTGCTTCCTCAGTGGACACGTCTGCTCCTTTCGGTTCTATCGGTTGAGCCGGACGACGTTTTCGAGGTCGGCTGCGCTGTAGTCGCGGCCCGCCATGGCCTCGGCGAACAGCTCCACCCGGAGGGCCTCCGGGTTGGTGGGGCCCTTGCCTGCCGCGCAGTCCGCTTCGTAGGCATCGAGCAGTTGCTGGGCCTCGACGGTGGCCTGCGCGAAGCGCTCGGCCGGGTCGGCCCCGTTCAGGACGTCGCCCATGGCGCGGGTCATGACGTCCTGGTTGCCCGCGAAGTCGCCGAAGAGGGCACCGCGGGTGGGGGGCACGGCCCCGGCCAGCTCCGGGTGGGCCTCGACGACCTTCGGCGGGTAGTTCGTGATGTGGTCGTAGGCGACGCGGTGGTGCGGGTACTCCTCGAACCAGCCCTCCTCCTCGAGCAGGGCCTGCGCCGCGTACGTGACCGGGATGAAGCTGTTGGCCTTGTGCCGGTCGGCGGTGTTGCGGGGGTTGTGGAGCCACTGGAGGAAGGCGAGGGCGCCGTCCTCGGTGGCCTTGTCCAGGTTGTTGGCCAGCCAGATCGAGGTGCCCGCGACCGCGTTGCCGCCGTAGGGGACCTTGTCGTTGTACGGGAAGATGCCCATCTCGATCTCGAAGCCGTTGTCCTTGGCGGCCTGGACCATGTAGTTCACGTCGTTCGACGAGGAGATGCGGAAGGCGGCCTCGCCCTCGGCGAAGGCGCGCAGGGTGCCGGCCCAGTCCGGGATCTTCCCGGTCCACAGGTAGTGGCCGTCGCGGTGCAGCCCGCGCCACCACTCGGCCCAGGCGAGCATCTGCGGGGAGTGCAGGTCGACCGTGGCGGCCCGGCCGGCGCGTCCGTTGTCCTTGTCCACCAGCAGCCCGCCCTGGCAGGCCAGGGCCTGCTGGAAGAAGGTGCCGTGGTTGGACCAGGTGATGGCGTGCGCGGGGCCGTCCTGGAGGGCGGCGACCTTCTCGCAGGCGGCGGTCACCTCGTCCCAGGTCTCCGGGAGTTCGGTGATGCCCGCGCGGCGCAGCAGGCCCACGTTGGCGTAGATCAGGCTCGTGGTGCCCACGGAGGGCATGGAGGTGAGCTCGCCGTCGTTGGTGTAGTACTCGCGCAGCGGGGCGATGATGTCGTCGAGCACCACCGGCTCGCCGAGTATCTCGGTCCGGCCCGCGACGGCCCGCTCCACGGAGGTGAACAGCGGGCTGCCGTCCAGGGCCCGGGCGTCCCGCGCCGCCTCGCCGACGTAGAAGTAGTACTCCGCGAGGGCCGGGACACGGCCCTGTGCGGCTGCTTCGGAGACCTTGCCGGGGAAAGTCCAGAAGTCCTGGCCCTCGATGTTGATCCGGTATTCGGGGTGGCTCTTCTCGAATTCGCGGCCGAATGCGTGCCACCGGTCCATCCACCCCGGGAAAGTGAGATCGGGGACCCAGACGTCGATGACGATTCGCTCTACCATTCGATCTCCTCAAGCTTGTCGGGGCGCGGTGTCACCACGTCGGCGATGCTGACGCGCCGCCCCGGGGGCGGCATCTCCTCCCGTGCGGAATCCGCGGATCCAGGGAACTACCGGGAACTTCCGGAAGTCCTGGGACCCGGGCCCCCGGGAGGAGCGCCGCCGCCCCCGGCAGCCGGCCGGCACCGGCCGGGTGCGGCCGGCTGCGCCGGGTCAGCTCACGCGGCCTCCTCGGCGAACAGCGGGCGCACCTCCACGCCGCCGCCGGGCTTGTGCGGGACGGCCTTGGCGATCTCCAGGGCGGTCTCGATGTCCTTGGCCTCCAGGACGAAGAAGCCCCCGACGACCTCCTTGGCGTCGAGGAAGGTGCCCGGGGTGACGGCGCCGTCGCGGACCGTGCGGGCCTCGGTGCTCGCCAGGCAGGCCTGGGCGGTGACGATCTCGCCGCCGAGCTCCGTCAGGCGGGCGCCGAAGCGCTCGTTGGCCTCGTGCTCCTCGGGGCTGTAGTCGTTGGGGTCCGCGGGGGCCGGGGAGTAGAGGAAAATGCCGAACTGAGCCATGAAGACTCTCCTTACGTTCACATGAGGAATCCGTACACCCGCGACAGAAAGGCGGAATTCCGCACTCCGCGAGCATCTCCACCAGGCTGGCACCCCGGAGCCGGTGCTGTCTTCTTCGAGATTGCTCGATGGCATGGCTGTCGGCCCCGGCGCGCTGCGCGCCGGGGCCGACAGGGACGACCGGCTAGCCGCGGGGCTTTCTCGCCGACACCACGACATAGCCGATCTGGTCCTTGCGGGGCGCGAAGAATCCGCGGTGCAGCCGGGAGAATTCAGTCACCTGTTCCTCTCCGAACTTTCCTGCGACTTCGTCCCGCATGCCCATGGCCGTTTCCAGGTACTTCCCCTTCATTCCGAACACGCGCGCGCCGCACTGGGTGTACTCCTCGACCTCGAAGCCGGCCGCGCGCACGTGCCCGAGCCATTCGGCGAGGGTGGGCAGCACGGGCAGCTTGAGGGTGGTCATGAAGGTCTCGACCCGCTTGGGGTCCCGGTCGGACTCCAGGCTGAAGTCGGAGAAGGAGATCCGGCCGCCGGGGCGCAGCACCCGGTACAGCTCGCGGAGCACCTGTCCGAGGTCCGGGGCGTTCTGGAGGGACTCCAGGGCCAGTACGGCGTCGAAGGCGCCGTCGGCGAAGGGCAGTCCCATGTAGTCGCCGTACGCGAACTCCACGCGGTCGGCGAGGCCGGCGGCCGCGGCCCGGGCGCGGGCCACGCCGAGTTCGTACTCGCTGACGGTGACCCCGGTGACCTCGGCGCCGAACTGCCCGGCCACGTACACGGCGGTCTCGCCGGGGCCGCAGCCGGCGTCGAGGAGCCGCTCGCCGGGGCGCAGCCCGAGGGTGTCGGTGACCTTGCGGGTGATGCGGTGGACGGCCTCGGGCAGGGTGGCCGGGTCCTCGCGGTCGTACCAGTACCACATGTGCAGCTGGCCGTCGCGGAGTTCGTCGCTGATGGGCGCACGCTCGTCGTAGTGCCTGCCGATGTCGGCCGGGCCGGCCAGCAAATCATCCATGCCCCCATGATTCGGTCACTGCGGCCGCCCGCACATCTCTGCGATTGCTCAGCTGCCCCCGCTTCGGACCCCCACGGCCCGCCGTGACCCTTGGGGCACAGCATCACGGGAGATGCGCGGCCCTGCGGGCGCTGGGCACATTGAGAAGCGTGAAACCGTGAAATATGGGGCTGAACGGTCAATATCTCCAATCTCAACTGCCATTCACTGACGTTCAGCACCTCAAGCCCTTATGTCCCCCCAATTCGTGACGACCGCCGGTGCGCGGGCGCTGGAGGAAACATGCAGCTTGAGAACAAGACCGCCGTGATCTACGGGGCGGGCGGGGCCATCGGCAGCGCCATGGCCCTGGCGTTCGCCCGCGAGGGCGCCCACGTACGGATCGTCGGCCGGACCCGCGAGACGGTCGAGGCGGTCGCCGCCGCCGTCACCGCCGCCGGCGGCTCCGCCGGGGCCGACGTGGTCGACGTCCTGGACGAGCAGGCGGTCGACAAGCACCTGCGGTCCGTCGCGGCCCGTACCGGCGGCATCGACGTGTCCTTCAACCTGGTCTCCCACGGGGACGTCCACGGGGTGCCCCTCATCGATATCGAGGCCGCCGACTTCGTCCGCCCCGTCGAGACCGCCGTACTCGCCAACTTCCACACCATGCGGGCGGCCGCCCGGCTGATGGCCGAGCAGGGCTCCGGGGTGGTGCTCTCCTTCACCTCCCCGCCGGCCAAGATGGTCGGCCCGCTGATGGGCGGCACCTCGGTGGCGGAGGCCGCCGTGGAGACCCTCACCCGCAACCTGGCCGCCGAGGTGGGCGTCCACGGCGTACGGGTGCTCGGACTGCGCTCCGAAGGGCTCCCGGAGGCCTGGGCGGTGGACTGGCACACCAACGTCTTCGACTCCCCGGTCGAGGCCACCGAGGGGCTGGACCCCGACGGCCACGCCCAGGTGCTGGCGGACCGGACCATGATCGGGCGGACGCCCACCCTCGCCGAGGCGACCGCGGTCGCGGTGTTCCTCGCCTCCCCGGCAGCGGGCGCCCTGACCGGCTCGATCACCAATATGACCTGCGGTTCCGTGCCCGACTGAGCCCCTGTTCCCCGTGCGCACGCCCTGGTGCGGCCACCTCCGTCGCACCAGGTACCGATTCGGTTCCCCGATCGAGCAATTTCGAAGAGGACCGGACAGTTCTGCGCTGACATGCTCGGCCGGGCGGCCGCGGGACGGCAGCCCCTGACCATGCGCACGCACTGATTGGGGAACAGATGCTGGACAGACGACGCCTGCTGGCCATAGGCGCGGGCGCGGCCGTGGCGGGTGGCGCGACCGCCCTGATAGCCGGCCGCGAACCGGCCGCGACGGCCCACCACGCCCCGAATCGTCTCGGCCACCACGCCCTCGCGAAGAACGCGAGAATGAGCACGGTGGCCGCAGCCACCCCCTTCTCCGTGCGGATGCCGGTCCCCCCGGTGCTCTCGCCCTTCCGGCGCACCCCCGACGCCGACCACTTCCGGCTGGACATCAGGGCCGCCGACCTGGACGTGCTGCCCGGCCTGCGCACCCCGGGGATCACCTACAACGGCGGATTCGTCGCCCCCACCATCCGCGCCCGCTCCGGCCGTACGGCCAAGGTGACCTTCACCAACAAGCTCGGCATCGGCGCCAACGTCCACCTGCACGGCGCGCACGTCCCCCCGAGCAGCGACGGCTACCCGACCGACCTGATCGCCCCGGGCGCCAGCCGCACCTACGTCTACCCGAACGACCAGCCGGGCTCGACCCTCTGGTACCACGACCACACCCACCACATGGAGGCCGAGCACGTCTACCGCGGCGCCGCCGGCTTCTACCTGCTGGGCGGCCCCGACGAATACGCGCTCGGGCTTCCCACGGGGGCGTACGACATCCCGATCGTGATCCGGGACGCGCACTTCGACGAGGCCGGCGCCCTGATCCTGGACCCCTCGGCCCCGGAGGCCCGCTCCACCCTCCTCGCCAACGGCAAGCCCGTGCCGTACTTCCCGGTGAAGCGTCGCAAGTACCGCCTCCGCTTCCTGAACGGCTCCGTCCACCGCATCTTCAAGCTGGACCTCGGCGGCGAGGAGATGGTCCAGATCGGCTCCGACGGCGGACTGCTGCCCGAGCCGCTGCGCCGCACCGAGCTGCTGATCGCCCCGGCCGAGCGGGTCGAGGTCGTCGTCGACTTCTCCCGGCACGCCGCCGGCACCCGGCTGGTGCTGGCCGAGCCGCACGGCCCCGTGATGCGCTTCGACGTCACCGGCGGCCCGGTGCCCGACGGCAGCCGCGTCCCGAGCCGGCTGCGCCCCCTGCCGCGGCTGGGCAGCCCGGTGCGGACCCGCAAGTTCAAGCTCGCGGTGGCGCCCTCCAAGCTGGCGTACGCGATCAACGACCTGGAATGGGACGCGAACCGGGTGGACGCGGTCATCCCGGAGGGCTCCACGGAGATCTGGGAGCTGTACAACGCCGACTCCTACGACTCCGAGTTCGGCGGCATCGACCACACCTTCCACCTGCACATGGTGCAGTTCCGGGTGCTGGACCGGGACGGGAAGCCGCCGCTGCCCGGCGAGCACGCCCTCAAGGACACGGTGCTGGTCCGCCCCGGCGAGACCGTCCGCATCCAGGCCACCTTCAAGGGCTTCGCGGGCCGCTACCCGTACCACTGCCACATGCAGGAGCACAACGTGGCCGGGATGATGGCCCAGATGGAGATCGTCACCTGAGTCCCCCGCCGGACCTACGACTGCGGGCCGTCCGGAAGGACGGCCCGCAGTCGTATCCCCTTGCTTCAGAACGCGTAGTGCACGCCGGTCAGGCGCTCCGACTCCGTCCACAGCCGCGCCCGGTCGCCCGGGTCGAGGGCCGGCCGGGCGGGCCGCACCGGCCCCGGGTAGCCGCGGGTCTCCGTGATGCCGACCGGGCCGTGGTACTCGCCGCCGCGCACCCCCGGATCGGTGGCGGCGCGCAGGGCGGGCAGCATGCCCATGGCGGGGGTCTGGAGGAACAGCGGCCCGAGCAGCGGCCCCAGCGAGCGCACGGCGGCCGGCAGCTCCCGGCCGAGGCCGGTGTCGGCGAGGCCGGGGTGGGCGGCCAGGGAGAGGGTCCGGTGCCCCGACTCCTCCAGGCGGTACTGGAGTTCGAGGGCGAACATGAGGTTGGCGAGCTTGGAGCGGTTGTAGGCGGTGTAGCGGTTGTAGCGGCCGCCGCCGGCCGCGCCGGGCGAGGCGGGTCCGCCGCCGAGGTGCCCGAAGCGGTGCAGGTAGCTGCTGACGGTCACCACCCGGGAGCCGGGGGTCTGCACCAGCCGGTCCAGGAGCAGCCCGGTCAGGGCGAAGTGGCCCAGGTGGTTGGTGGCGAACTGCAGCTCGTGCCCGTCGGCGCTGCGGGCCTCCGGGGTCCACATCACCCCGGCGTTGTTGACCAGCAGGTCGATGCGGGGGAAGCGGTCGCCCAGCTCCTTGGCCGCGGATCGCACGGAGGCCAGGTCCGCGAGGTCCAGGCGCTGTACGGTCAGCCCGGCCTCCGGGACGGCGGCCCTGATCCGGGCCGCGGCCACCGCCGCCTTGATCTCGTCGCGGACGGCGAGCACGACGTGGGCCCCGCGCTGGGCGAGGGCCCGGGCCAGTTCGAGTCCGAGCCCGGAGCTGGCCCCGGTGACCACGGCGGTACGGCCGTGCTGGTCCGGGGCGTCCGCCGCGGTCCAGCGGGTCCGGTTGCCCATCGCCGGCCGCCTAGCCGGCCGCGGCCAGGTGGCGGGCGCGGCCGTGGCCGTACCCGTGCGCCGCGACGCGCTGCGCGGCCCGGGCGTAGTGGCCGGGGTCCGCGGGGAGTTCGGTCGCGAGGCAGTTGACGTACCGGTTGTACATGCAGAAGGCGGCCGCGATCAGGACCGTGTCGTGCAGGTCGGTGTCGTCGGCGCCCGCGGCGCGCGCGGCGGCCACGCTCTCGTCGGCGACCGGGCGGGCGGCCGCCTGGACCTCGGCGGCGATCCGCAGCAGCGCCCGCATCCTCGGGCCCACCGGCGCGCCCTCGGGATCGGCGAGCACCGAGGCCACGAACTCCTCGCCGCCGTCGAGCTGGGCGGCCGCGAAGGCGCTGTGCGAGGCGGCGCAGAAGGTGGTGGCGTTGAGGTGGGAGACGTAGGCCGCGATCAGCTCGCGCTCGCCGGGGCTCAGGGAGGACGGGGCGTGCAGCAGGGCGTTCGCGAGGCCGTTGAGGGGCTCCGCGGTGTCCGAGCGCTGGGCCAGGAGGCCGCTGATGCCGGGCAGGTCGTTGTCGATCCCGATGTGCGGCATGTGCGCGAGGGTCCTTTCGGCGGTGGGCTGAGTGGTCTCCCCGAGCCCGCTCGGGCCCTCAGGGGCGGGGCAGGAGCTCCTGCACCAGCTCGAAGGGCGGCTGTGCGGTCAGGTAGAAGTGGTCGCCCTTGACGGTGTGGGCGCGGTACGTGCCCCGGGTCAGCTCGGCCCAGCCGTCTGCGGCCTCGGCCCCGACCACCGGGTCGTCGGCTCCGACGAGGGTGGTGATGGGGCAGTTCAGCGGGGGTCCGGGCCGGTAGACGTAGCGGCCGGCCATCCGGAAGTCCGCGTTGACGTACGGGAAGACGAGCTTGAGCAGGACGGGTTCGGCCAGGAGTTCCGCGGCGGTGCCGCCCAGGTGGGCCAGGGTGGCGGCGAACTCCGACTCGTCGAGGCCGCCGGTGTCCGGGTCGGGCTCGGTGCGCGTCTGCGGGGCGGGGGCCGCCGAGGCGAAGAGGTGGCCGACGGCGACTCCGTCCCGTTCCAGCAGCCGGGCCGTCTCGAAGGCGGTCCAGGCTCCCATGCTGTGCCCGAAGAGGGCGAGGGGGCGGTCCGCCAGGGGGCGGACGGCCTCCGCGATCCGGCGGGCCAGCTCGCACAGATCGGTGGCGCAGGGCTCGGAGGCGCGCTCGGCGCGTCCGGGGTAGCGCACGGCGTGCACCTCGGCGTCGGGGAATCCGTCGGCCCAGCGGGCGAAGAAGGCTGCCACTCCGCCCGCGTGCGGGAAACAGATCAGACGCTGGGCCGCCTGGGGGCGGACCGCGGTGCACTGGAGCCAGGTCATGGGATCAGGGCCACTGGATCGGGTCGTCGGAGGCGGTGACCACGGACGTGCGGGCCTGGAGGGCGGTTGTCATGTCGGCTCCTCGGTCGTTCTCTCTATTCCGGCAGTGAGGACGCTAGCGAAGCCCGGGCCCTCTTGGCAAACACTTGCCAGACTTTGGCAACTTGCCAGGGTGGAGCGGAAAAGTGCTGGCCAAAGGCGCAGGTCAGAGGGGGTGCGCCGGGGCTGCGGCCGAGGGTGCGGCGGGGTACCCGGAGAGGAGCCCGGCGAGAAGCCCCGGGAGGCGGCCGGGGAGGACAGCGGGGGCGGCGGGACGCCGAAGGCCCCGTCCTGGAGGCAGGACGGGGCCTTCGGGCAAGAGTCGGCGGGCGGGGGGCGGGGGGCGGGTCAGGCCGCACGCCCCCGGAGGGTCTTCGTCAGCCGCGGGGCGGCCGTCAGGAAGCCGCTCACGAGCTTCACCTGGCCGCCGAGGGTGGGTACGGCGAGCATGTCGTGCACGGGCACGGTGGCGCCGAACTCCCGCCCGATGCGCCGCACCAGACGGGTCATCAGCAGCGAGTCCCCGCCCAGGGCGAAGAAGTCGGAGCGGTCCGTCAGCCGGCCCGGACCGCCGAGCAGCTCGGCCCACTCCCCGGTGAGGAACTCCCGCACGCTGCGCACACCGCCCCGCGCCCGGGCCCGGGCGCGCAGGCCGTGCACCAGGTCGACCTGGTCGCCCAGGTTGCGCCGGGACATGTCGTGGAGGGGCACGGTGATCCCGTACTCCTTGGCGATCCGGCGCACGAGCCGGGTCATCAGCAGGGAGTCCCCGCCGCGGGCGAAGAAGTCGGAGTGCTCGGTGAGGTTCGAGCAGCCGAGCAGTTCCTCCCAGGACCTGAGCATGAACTCCCGGATGTCCGCGGCCTCGTCGGCCGGGCTCGCGGGGCGGTGTGCCGGCGTGCCGGTGACGGCGATGACGGCAGAGCGGTCACGGGTCATTTACGCCACTCCTGTGGGCATCGTCGGCGAACAGAGGGGTCTCGGCGGTACGGCGGTGAACGACGAGGTGCGACGGTGCGCGGAGGCATGTGGACCTCGTGTTGCCAAGCAGCGTACGACAATCAGGCCAACTTGGCAACGACTTGCCAACGTTGGACGCAGCCGGACTTGCCTAGAATCGCTACACCTTTGGTCGAGTCATCCCGGCCCACCTTGCCGTTTTCCTTGCTAACCTGCACGGTTCGCGGATACGATCTGGCATAACAGAAGCGAATCATGTGACACGGCAGCGGCAAGACGGTGCCCGGAACCTTCGCAGTCCAATCCACCGTTGGGGCAGACACGTGCTGGAGCAGCCATCTTTCGGTCGTCGGCTGAAGCAGCTGAGGACCGAGCGGGGCCTTTCGCAGGCCGCCCTCGCCGGCGACGGAATGTCGACCGGCTACCTGTCGCGCCTGGAGTCGGGCGCCCGCCAGCCGACGGACCGCGCCGTGGCGCACCTGGCCGGCCGGCTCGGGATCAGCCCGGCCGAGTTCGAGGAGTCGAAGGCCACGTCGCTGGCGCAGAGCCTGTCCCTGGCCACCTCCCTCGACTCGGACGAGACCAGCGAGCTGCTGGCGCAGGCGCTGGAGTCCTCGCACGGCCAGGACCCGATGCTGCGCTGGCAGGCCCTGTGGCTGCTGGCCCAGTGGAAGCGGCGGCACGGCGAGCAGGAGGCCGAGCGCGGCTACCTCGACGAACTGGCCCGGGTCAGCGAGGAGATCGGGCTGGCGGAGCTGCGCTGCCGCGCCCTGACCCAGCTCGCCCGCTCCCTGCGCAACTCGGGCGAGATCCTGCCCGCCGTGGACGCCGCGACGACGGCGCACCGGCTCGCGGCGGACGGCGGCCTGTCGACGCACGACACGGCGGGCGCCCTGCTGGTGCTGGTCTCGGTGGAGGCCGAGGCCGGCCGGCTGCCCGACGCCCGCCGGCACACGGACGAGCTGACCCGGCTGGTCGAGGGCCGTACGGACGCGATGTGGGCCGAGTCCCTGTGGACCGCGGGCGCGCTGCTGGTGCGCCAGGGCGAGTTCGCCGCCGCGCAGGAGGTGCTGCAGCGGGCCCTGGAGGGCTTCGACAGCCGGGAGAACCTCACCCTGTGGCTGCGGCTGCGGGTGGCCATGGCCGAGCTGCACCTGCAGAAGTTCCCGCCGGAGCCGGACGCGGCGCAGCGGTGCATCGAGGCCGCCGAGGCCGGGCTGCCGTTCGCCCGTACGCCCGCGCTGGAGCAGGCCCTGACGGCCCTGCGGGCCCGGCTGGCCTTCCACGAGGGCCGGCTGCACGACTCCCGGGCCCTGCTGGACCGGCTGGCCCGCTCCGAGCTGCGCCTGCCCTTCCAGACGCAGGTGCGCCTGGAGGTGCTGGAGAGCCAGCTGCAGATCCTGTCGGGCGAGGAGGACGAGGGCCTGGCGGGGCTCCAGCGGCTGGCCGTGAAGGCCCAGGAGACCTCGAACATAGACCTGGCCGCGGAGATCTGGCGGCTGGCGGCGGAGTGCCTGATGAAGGCCCGCGGAAAGGCGCGCAGCGAGGCCTGAGGGCCCGTTCCGCGGCCCGGGCGGTACATGCGGCGGCGGGCGCCCGGTCCCAGGACCGGGCGCCCGCCGCCGCGTGCGTTGCAGCCGTCCCGGTATTGTGACAACATGTTGCCCAAGCTTGGCAATACACCCGCTCCAAATCGGCTAGCACGCTCCGCTCAGGGGGTGGACAGGCATGGCAGGAACGGACTTGAGCAGGGATTTTAGACTTGGCAAGCAATTGCCACACTTTCTTGCCAAGGAGACCGGCGAGGCGCCCTCCCACCGGGCCCTCCTGGAAGCCGCCGCCGAGGGGCTGCGCAAGCTGGCCTCGGACGTGCGCTGCCGGGCCGCCTTCGGCGCGCCCGGCTCGGCGCTGCACGACGTCCTGTCCCCCGCGGCCCGCCGCTACGTGCTCGCGCCCGACCGCACCGGGTTCCTCGCGGAGATCGGCGCCCTGCGCGCCAAGGGCTACCGGATCACGGCCGAGTTCACCGCGGGCGACCAGGACGCCGACGGCCCCGCTCAGGCCGAGCGGACCGTCCGGGAGTACCTGGCCCTGCTCGCCCACGAGTCCGCGCCCGACCGGCTCGGCTTCGACCTCTCGCACGTGGGCCTCGCGGTCTCGCGCCCGCTCGCGGTCGCGAACACCGCCCGGATCGCGGCCGCCGCGGCCGGGCGCGGCAGCGAGGTCGTCCTCGGCATGGACCGCTCCCCCGCCGTGGACGGCGCGCTCTCCGTCCACGCCGAGCTCGCGGACCGCTTCCCCAACCTCGGCCTGACCCTCCAGGCGCACCTGCACCGCACCGAGCGCGACGTCCTCGCCGTGGCCCGCCCCGGCCGCCGGATCCGCCTGGTCAAGGGCGCCTTCCCCGAGCCGGAGCACCTGGCGCTCGGCCGCGGCCCGGCCCTCGACGACCGCTACCTGGGCCTGGCCGCCCTGCTGGTCGACCGCGGGGTCCGGCTCAGCCTCGCCACCCAGGACCCGGTGGTCCTCGCCGCCGCCGAGGACAGCGGACTGCTCTCCCGCGTCGGCGACATCGAGATGCTGTACGGGGTCCAGCCCGAGCTGCTGCGCCACCACCGGGACGCGGGCCGGCCCTGCCGCATCTACGCGACGTACGGCACCAACTGGTGGCTGCACCTGCTCCAGCGGCTCACCGAGCACCCCCCGATGGTGCTCAGCGCCCTCGCCGACATCGGCTCGGGCCGCACGACCACCGGCGACTCCGCGTACTGACCGCCCGACACCCGCAGCGCCGCGCGTACGGGAAGGGGGCCGGCCCCGGGAGTTCCGGGGCCGGCCCCCTTCGCCGTACGCGCGGCCTTAAATGCGGCCGTACACACGGCTGTACGGGCGGCCGTACGGGCTGCTGTACGCCCGCCTCAGCGCGGCAGCCGGACGGCCACCGCGGCCGCGTAGCCCGCCGGGACGGACACGTCCACGACCGACCAGCCGCGCGGTCCCGCCGGGGCGGCCGGGCCCGTGCCGAGGTAGTCGAAGGCGGGGTTGCGGGCCAGCCCGGTCCCCAGCCCCTTCAGGTAGGCCTCCTTGCGCACCCAGGCCCGCGCGAAGGCCTGCGGGCGCTCCGGTGCGGGGCAGGCGGCGAGCTCCGCCTCCTCGCGCGGGTGCAGGACCCCGCAGACCTCCTCGGCCGCCTCGGCGGAGCCCGTCGCCTGGACGTCGGCCCCCACCGGGGTGGTGGCGAACGCGAGCAGCGCGAGGTCCCCGCTGTGCGACAGCGAGAAGTGCAGGCCCGTACCCGGATCGGCCGGGGCGGGGCGGCCGTGCGGCTCCCCGCAGCAGGGGCAGGGCTCCCGGCGGAAGCGGACCCGCTCCGGGGCCTGCCCCAGGTGCGCGCCCACCAGCACCCGCAGGGCCACGTGCGCGGTCAGGTAGCAGCGCCGGTCGGCCGCCCGGCGCAGCATCCGCGCCCGGGCCCGCTCGGGCTCGTCGAGGACCCGCCGGGCCAGCTCCTCCACCGCCCCCGGCTCCCGGGCCGCGTCGGCCAGCCACACCTGCGCCGTTCCGGCGGAGGGCAGGCCGGGCGGCCCGTACCCGCCCGAGAACCGCAGCAACCGGGGCAGCCGCGGCCCTGCCCCCGGCCTTGAGCCGGCCGCGCCGGAACCGCCGAGCACAGCCTGCGCCAGCTCAGCGCGCGGCATGGTCTTCGGCCGCCGCGGAGACGAAGGCGCAGGCGTCCAGCGCGGCCTCGTAGCCGGCCCGCGCCGAGCAGCCCTCCCCCGCCGGGCCGGCCGCGGCGCCCGCCAGCTCCTCCAGGACCGCCACCAGGTCGGCGAGCAGGGCCGCGAAGCGTCCGCCGTTCTGCTGGACGAGGGTCAGGTGCCCCTCCCACAGCGCCTCGCGCACCGCGTCGGCGCCCGGCAGCCCGCCGCCCGCCGCCGCGGTGGCGAGCAGGAGGGAGATCCGCCGCTCCAGCGCGGTGGGCGCCCAGGCCCCGGACCGCGCGTCCCGCTCCAGCCCGCCGAGCTGCCCGCGCAGCCGCACCACCGCGGCCGAGTGGGGGCGCGCCTGCGGACGCGCCTGCTGCGCTGAGGGGTTCGGCATGGTGACTCCTCACGGGAGGGGGTCGGTTGCGGACCGCCGGTCGGCGGCACGGGCGGCGCGGTCCTCGGCGCGTACGGCGGCCACGAGCAGGCCCGCGCACCCGAGGGTCGCGGCCGCGGCCGCGACGGACACCCACAGGGCGGGCACGTAGTGCAGCGGGCCGCCGTCCACGGCGGGGTAGAGGAAGAGCCCGCTGACGGCCACCCCGGCCGCGGCGCCGAGCTGCTGCGCGGCGGTGAACACCCCGGCCCCGGCGCCCGCGTGGGCGACGGGCACCCGGTCCAGCACGATGCCCGCGACCAGCGGCACGGTCGTGCCGTTGCCGAAGCCGAAGACGACCAGGCACAGCAGCAGCGGTGCCAGCACCGCGCCGCCCTCCAGGGAGGCGACGCACCACAGCGCCCCGGCCAGGCCCGCCGTGGTGCACAGGCCCGCTGCGACCAGGGTGCCCGGTCCGAAGCGGGCCCGCAGCCCGAGGCCGAGCCGGGCGCCGGCCGCGATGCCCACGGCGACCGGCGTGAAGGCCGCCCCGGCCGCGGCCGGGCCGAGCCCGGCCCCGTCCTGGAGGTAGAGGCCCAGCAGCAGGAAGAAGGGCAGGGTGGCCAGGTACAGGGCGAAGTTGAGCAGGACGCCCAGGACGAAGGCCCGTACCCGGAACAGCCGCACCGGCAGCAGGGCCGTGCGCCCCCTGCGGTCCCGGACGGCCTGCTGCACCGCGAAGACCCCGGTGGTCAGCAGCCCGGCCGCGAACAGGGCCGCGGAGGTCGGCAGCAGCGGCAGCTCGCGTACGGCGGCCAGCGGGAGCAGCAGCAGCGTGAAGCCGAGGGCGCTGAGGGCCACGCCCGTGCCGTCGAGGTCGCGCACCGCCCCGTCCGGCCGGTCCGCGGGCACCGCCCGCCCGGTCAGCAGGTACGCGGCCAGGCACAGCGGGGCCCCGAGGAGGAAGACGGGCCGCCAGCCCGAACCCCACAGGTCCCAGGCGGGCACGGCGCCGCCCAGCAGCTGGCCGGAGACCATGCCCAGGCTCATGGCGACCCCGTACCAGGCCAGCGCCTTGGGGCGGTCCTGCTCGGGGAAGCGGATCCGGATCAGGGCGAGGACCTGCGGCAGCATCACGGCCGCGGCCGCGCCCTGGGCGAGCCGGGCGGCGATCAGGGCGGCGGCGGACCCGGCGAGCCCGCAGGCCAGCGAGGTGGCGCCGAAGAGCAGCAGGCCGGCCCGGTAGGCGCGGCGGCGGCCGGCGAGGTCGCCGATCCGGCCGCCGGTGATCAGGCACAGCCCGTACACCAGGCCGTACCCGGCGGCCACGGCCTGGAACTCGAAGGCGGACAGGCCGAGGTCGCGGTCGATGGCGGCCGCGGAGAGGTTGATGCAGAAGGCGTCGAAGACGGACAGGAAGGGGCCCAGGAGCAGCAGCCACAGGGTCCGCCAGCGGCGGGCGTCGGGCGGGGGCGCGCCGGACGGGGCCGGGGCGGCCGGGGCGGAGGACGGCCGCGGGGAGGCGCTCGGCCGCGGGGAGGCGGCCGGTGCCGTCTTCCGGTCCCTGGTGTGGACGAGCTCCCCGGCCATGTCCGGCGGATCCTCTCGGAGTTCGGATGTCCCGGATCCATCCAAGGGACGAAGTCCCGGCGGCGGCACCGCAACCTGCCCAAGTGTCCCGGCGGGCTGCCGCGCGGACCGCATTCAGGCAGGTCCGGCGGCGGCCGGGGGCCGCGGCGGAGTCCGATTCGCCGGGCGCCGGAGTCCGTTTCGCGGGGCCGCGGGGCGCTGCGCGGGGCCGGTCAGCTGCGCACGGGAGGAGACGCGGCCTTCCGGGTGCCGCTTCCAGAATGTCTGTTCCGGCGGCAGTCCGGCCCGGCGCGGGGACAGCGGCGCGGGGACAGCGACGCAGGGAGTGGGGACGTTGTCAGTTTTCGAGACGGGGATCGCGGCCGTCGTCGTCGACGGCGAGAACCTGACCCTCGAAGCGGTGCGCGCCGTCGCCGAGGAGGGCGCCCGGGTGGCGCTCACCGACGGCGTGGTGTCCCGGGCCGCCCGGAGCCGGCAGATCCTGCTCGACCTGGTCGGCGCGGTCCCGCCCGGCGCGTCCGGGGAGCAGGCGGCGCTGGTGCGCAGCCACAGCGCGGGGATGGGTCCGCTGCTGGGCGAGGACGAGGTGCGGGCCGTGGTGACCGCCCGCCTCAACTCGCTGGCCAAGGGGTACTCGGGGGTGCGTCCGGAGGTCCTGGCCCGGCTGGCCCGCTACCTCAACCACGGGATCACCCCGGCCGTCCCGGAGATCGGCTCGCTCGGAGCCGCCGGGGACGTCGTACCGCTCGCGCACATCGCGGCCACCCTGATCGGCGAGGGGCTCGTGCTGCGGGACGGCAGGCGGGTCGAGACGGCGAAGGTGCTGGCCGGACTGGGTGTGGAGCCGCTGCGGCTGGGCGTCGGCGAGGGCCGGGCGCTGCTCGGGGGCACGGCGGGGATGACGGGGCTGGGCGCGCTGGTGGTGGGCCGGGCCCTGGACCAGGTCCGGCAGGCCGAGATCGCCGCGGCGCTGGCGACGGAGGCGGTGGGCGGCACGACCGGGCCCTTCCTGGCGGCGGGGCACGACCTGGCCCGCCCGCACCTGGGGCAGATCGACTCGGCGGCCAACCTGCGGGCGCTGCTGCGCGGCGGTGCGGGGGCGGCGGCGGCCTTCGGGCAGGCGGTGCAGGACCCGCTGCGGGACCCGGCCCCGGAGGTGCAGCGGGCGGCTTCGCTGCGGGCGGTGCCGCAGGTGCTGGGGGCCGTCCGGCACACCCTGTACCAGGCGGTGGGGACCCTGGAGACGGAGCTCAACTCGGCCGGGGACGACCCGCTGTACTTCGAGGACCGGCTGGTCTTCCACGGGGCGAACGGGCACGGCCAGCCGGTGGCGTTCGCGCTGGACTTCACGGCGGTCGCGCTGGTGCAGCTGGGGGCGCTGGCCGAACGCCACGTGCACCGGCTGCTGGAGCCGGGCGGCCACGGCTTCGCGGGGGTGCGGGGCCCGGTGGCGGCCCTGGTCGCGGAGAACCGCACGATCGGCCCGGCCAGCACCCAGAGCGTGCCGGCGGCGGGCGGGGACGGTCCCGACCTCGCCGGTCCGGGGCTGGTCGCGGCCCGCGGGGCCCGCCGGGTGCTGGAGAACAACAACCGCGTCCTGGCGGTGGAGTTCCTCGCGGCGGCCCGGGTGGTGGACGTCTCGCGGCGGTACGAGGAGCTGGGCCCGGCGGGCCGGGCGGCGTACGAGGCGGTGCGCTCGCTGGTGCCGCCGGGCGCGGACCGGACGCTGTCCGAGGACCTGGAGCTGATGACCGCGGCGCTGTCCCGGGGCGAACTGCTCCGGGCGGTAGGCCGGTACGGGGGTGCGGCCCTGCGCTGACCCCGGCCGCCCGGCCGGACGTACGGCTTTCACCGATCCCGGCAAGGGAGGCTGACATGGCTGACACGGCACACCTGCCCGACACTCTGCACACGGACGCCCAGGACACCCCGCGCTCCCCGTCCGACCCGCCCGCGCCCCGCGGGGCGACCGCTGCGGACTCCGCGAACGCCACGGCGCTCCCGCCCCGTACGGCCCCTCCGGCCCACGCGGCAGCCACGGCACCCCCGCAGCGGCCGACCCGTCCCCCGGCCACCACCCCGGCACACCCGCACCGGCTGACGCCCACCCCCGCCGACACGGCCCGCCCACCCCGGGCAACCGGCCCGGACCGGAGCGCGGACCCGCGACGGCCGGCGTACTCCCCCGCCGGTACGGCGCACCCGCTCCCTGCGGCCGGACCGGGCCGCGCGGCGGCGTCCGGCCCGGCGGGTTCCCACGGCTCCCGGCACGGTGCCGGTGCGGCGCAGGCGCCTTCCGGGCCCGCGGCCGGGGCGGTGCTGTCCGCAGCTGCGGCCGCTTCCACCGCGTACACGGCCTCCGCCGCCCAGGGGGCGGCCACCGCGCTGGTGCGGATGCTGATGCAGCAGGGGGTGTTCGGGCTGGGCCTGGACGAGGGGCCGCCTCCCGGGCCGCCCGCCCCGGCGGCCGCGGCCGCGGTCCCGCCCGCCGACCCGGCCCCGGCCCCGCTCCTGTCCACCTCCCCCTACGCGGAGGCGTACGCGGCTCTGGAAGCGGAGGAGGCCGCGGCGGCCGGAACCCCCTGGGACCGGGCGACCGCGGCCGTCGCGCGGGCCGAGACCCGCCGCACCTCCGCCGCGGCCGCCGGTCCGCCCGCCGAGGTCCCGGCCCTGCCGAGCCTGCGCCTGGTCGGGGAGATCATGCGCCGCGCGGCCCGGGCCCCCGCCGGGGACCCGGAGCCCCACGGCCTGTCCCTCCTCAAAGACGCGGGCTGACCGTGCCCGCCCACCACGGCGTCCGCGCGCCGACCCGCCACCCCGCGCCCACCGCAGCCGGTACGGCCGACCGCCCCGGCCGACCGCTCCCCGCGGCCCCGGAAGCGGCGCCCGCCACCGCCCCGTCCCCCGGCCCGCCCACCGGACCGGCACCCGGGCCCGGCATCGCGAACTCCCCGAACTCCCCGAGCTCCCCGAATCCGTGCCACCCCGCCCGCCGCCGTTCCCCGACCCGGACCCGGACCCCCCGCCCCCCGCGGCCCGCAGGGGCCGTGGGCGGGCCGCCCGGGCGGCCACGGGGGCCCGGGCGGCCCGGCAGACCCAGCAGGCCGGGCGGACCCCTCGGTCCGCCCCGAGCAGGAGGTAACTGACGTGAGGCCAGTCGTACGAGCGGTGCTGCGAGGCGCCCTCAAGCAGGTGCGCCACGTGCAGGCGGTCCCACCGGGCCGCGCCCAGGGCCTGGTGGCCGCCGTGTACGAGCAGGCGGAGCAGGACTTCGGGGTGCTCGCGCCGCCCCTGGCGCTGCACTCCCCCGCCCCGCCCGTCCTCGCCGCCGCCTGGCTGATGCTCCGCGAGAACCTCCTCGTGGAGGGGGCGGCGGGCCGGGCGGCCAAGGAGGTGGTGGCCACCGGGGTGTCCCGCGCCAACGCCTGCCCGTACTGCGTCTCCGTGCACCAGGCCACCCTGGAGTCCCTGGCGCCCGTGCCCGCCGCCGAGGAGGAGCCGCTGGCCCGCTGGGCCGGGGCGACCGGGCGGCTGCGGGGCCCCGGGACCGCGGCTCCCGACCCCGTCCCCGGTTCCCCGGCGCAGGCCGCCGAGTACGGCGGGGTCGCGGTGACCTTCCACTACATCAACCGCATGGTCGGCCTGTACCTCGCCGACTCCCCGATGCCCGACCAGGCCCCCGGCTTCGTCCGCGGCCCGGTGATGCGGACCGTGGCCAAGTCGATGCGGCCGGCCGGTCCCGACCCGCTGGCCCCGGGGGCTTCGCTGTCCCTGCTGCCCGCGGCCCCGCTGCCGCCGGGCCTGGAGTGGGCCCGGGCCAACCCGGTGGTGGCCGATGCCGTCGGCCGGGCGGCCGCCGCCGTGGAGGAGGGCGCCCGCTGGGTCCCGCAGCCGGTCCGCGACCGGCTGCACGAGCAGCTGGCCGGCTGGGACGGCGGCCCCGCGGGCCCCAGCCGGCTCTGGCTGACCGAGGCCCTGTCCGGGCTGCCGAGGGAGGACCGGCCCACCGCCCGGCTCGCCCTGCTGACCGCCTTCGCCTCGTACCAGACCACCGACGAGGACGTGCAGGCCTTCCGGGAGCGGCACGCCTCGGACCGGGAGCTGATCGAACTCACCTCCTGGGCCGCGCTGTCCGCCGCGCTGTGCGTGGGCTCCCGGCTGTCAGCCCGCGAGCCGGTGGACGCGCGTCCCCGGCCCGTCCTGCCGGCCGTGGCGCAGGCGCGGTGACGGCCCGCGGCCCGCGGGCCGCAGCGGCAGGACCAGCCGGGTCAGGGGCCGCCCCGGCCGGCTGACCGGGAGCACGCGGCCCGCGGGGTGCGGGTGCGGTACGGCCCCGCCGGCCGTGCCCGCCCCGCCCGCCTGCCCCGCGTACGGGCGTCCCGTGCCCGCGGCCGCGCCCGACCGGACGCCCTGCCCGGCGTACGGGCCGCCGCCCCGGCCCGCCCGCGGGGCGGTGCCCGGCTCGGGGCGGGCGCCGGCCGCGGCGCCGGTCCGGAGGGCTCCGGTGCGCGGGCCCTCGCCGACCCGCACCCCTTCCGCCCGCCGCGTCCCGGCCTCCGCGTACACCGCGCCCGTCCCTGCCGGGGCTGCCGCCGCCCCTGCGTACACCGGACCCGCGCCCGGCCCGGCCGCCTCGGCGCCCGCCAGGACCACCGTGCCCGCCGTGCCCGCCGTGCCCGCCGCAGCCCCGGCCGCCTCCACCGTCGCCACCGTCTCCACTGCCGCCTCCGCCTCCGCGACCGCAGCCTCAGCCGCGCCCGCCGGGGAGCCCGCCCGTACGAGGGCCGTGCGGCCCTCGTTCCCGCGGCCCAGCAGGCCGTCCACCACGGCCGACCCGGCCACGCCCTGCCGGCGCAGCTCCTGGGCCGTGAGGGCCAGTTCGTCGGCGATCCGCTCCACCGCATCGGCCACCGCGGCCGCGTTCTGGCCGAGGATGTCCCCCCACAGCCCGGGGTCGCTGCCCGCGATCCGCGTGGTGTCCCGGACTCCGGTGCCGGCCAGCGCCAGCACCTCCGTGTCCAGTCCGGCCAGCTGGGCGGCGAGCGCCGAGGACACCAGCTGGGGGGCGTGGGAGAGGGCCGCCACGGCCCGGTCGTGGGCCTCGGGGGTCATGTCCCGGCGAATCCCCCCGCAGAGGGCCACCAGGGCGTCGACCGCCTCCAGGGCCCGCGGCTCGACCGTCGGGTAGGGGCAGAGGATCCACGGCCTGCCCTCGAAGAGGTCGGCCTGGGCGGCGCCGGGGCCGGAGAGCTCGCGCCCCGCCATCGGGTGCCCCGGTACGTACCCCAGGAGGTCGCTGCCCCGCAGCAGGCCCTCCGTCCAGATGTGCTCCTTGGCGCTGGCCACGTCCGTGTAGGCGTGCCCGAGCCCGCGGGCCTGCGCCTCGTACAGGGCGTCCACGACGGTGGACGGCGGGGTGGCGACGACCACCAGGTCGGCGGGCGGGGTGTCGGGGGTCAGTTCCCGGCCGGCGCCCATCATCAGGGCCGTCTCCAGGGCCCGGGAGGAGCGGTCCTCCAGGGTGACCAGGACCCCGGCCCGGGTCAGTGCGAGTGCGATCGAGGTGCCGATCAGTCCACAGCCGATCACGGTCACGTGCTGGAGGACCGTCTCGTGGCCGCTTGCGGCGTCTTCGGGGCTGAAGTGGCTGTCGGCGCTGGTCACAGGGGTTCTCCTTGGTGGGCTGCGGGAGCGGGTGCGGGGTCGGGCGGTGCCGTGCTGCGGTGCGGCTGCGGGCGGGTGGTGGCCGGAGGGGTTCCCGGCACCGTTCAGCACTGGTGGTCCTCGAACTGGCCCGGGCGGCGGCCCTCGCCGGCCGGCCCGCGGTAGGCCTGGGCGATGTCAAGCCACTGGTCCGCCAGTTCGCCGGTGGCGCTCAGGCCCAGGTCGGCCCGGTGGCGGCGACGGGTGACCAGGAGGCAGAAGTCGTGGGCCGGGCCCGTGATGATCTGCGTGGCGTCCGCCGGGCCGACGTCCCAGCGCTCCCCGGAGGGGCCGGTGAGCTCGAAGCGGAAGGGGCCGGAGGGCGGGGTCAGGCCGTGGGACTCGTAGCCGAAGGACTGGGTCAGGAAGGCGAAGTTGACCAGGTGGAGCAGCCGGTCCGTGGGCTGCCGGCGCACCTTCAGGGCGTCGGCGATGTCCTGGCCGTGGCCGAAGAGCTCCATGATCCCGGCGCAGGCGAGGACGACCGGCGGCAGTGGATTGACCAGCCACGGCACGACCTGGCCCTCGGGCACCGCGGCCAGCGCCTCGACCGAGGCCTCGCCCTCGGCCCGGAAGCGGGCCAGGAGCTCCTTGGGCGGGAAGCCGTTGAACTGCTTCAGGGCGGCGTTGACGGCCCCGTCGAAGTCGGAGGCCGCGGCGGCGGTGATCGCCTTGAACTGCTCGGGGGCGGCGGCCGCGGTCTTGGCGAGGGTGAAGATGAAGGTCAGGTGGGCGATCTGGTCGGCGATGTTCCAGCCGGTGGCCGGGGTCTCCGTGTACCAGGCTTCGTCGTCCAGGTCGGCGACCAGGTCGGCGACCTCGTCGATGTCGGCGGACAGGGCCTTGAGGACGTCGTTGAGGCTCATGGTGTTTCTCCTTCTGCGGTGGGTTCGGGTTGTGTGATGCAACTGACTGGGCGTGCTGCGGACGTACGGGCCTCGCTCCTGCTCTGCGTCTTCTTCTGTTCCTGCTGGTGCTGCTGCGTGTGCTGCTGTTCCGTCTGCGTCTGGCGTCTGGCGTCTGGCGTCTGCGTCGGGCCGGGTTGCTTGATGCAACTCACTGGGCCCGAAAGAACGGCCTAGGCGGCCCGGCCGGCCAGCGAGCGCACCTGGGCGGCGGTGTACGGCTCCAGCGCCTGGGCCAGCGCGTCCGGGATGAGGGAGGGGACGGTCGCCGTGTTGGGACCCCGCATGCAGGCGATCCGCTGCTTGCCCCGGGCGATCAGGGTCTCCGTGCCGTCCTCGCCGAGCTTGACGTAGTCGAAGGTGAACTCCAGCTGGGTCTGGCCGAGCTCGCTGAGCCGCATCCGGATCGACAGCTCGTCGAAAGCCGTGATCTCGGCGAAGAACTCGCAGTCCACCTTGAGCGTGAAGAGCTTCAGGTCCTCCTGGACGTCGGCGAGCACCGCCGGCGCCTTCTGCTTGAGGAACAGCTCGCGGCAGCGGCCCTGCCAGCGGAGGTAGTTCACGTAGTAGACGTTGCCGACGAGGTTGGTCTCCTCGAAGCCGACGGTGTGGCGGTACTCGAAGTAGTCGACGGCGGTGGCGGCGGAGGTGGCGAGGGAGACGGTCATGGTGGCGGGTGCCCTTCGGGTCGGGGTTTCGGGTCAGGTGGTCTGGCGGGGTGTTCAGGTGGGTTGCTTGAAACAACCCACCTGGCGGACACGTCCGCCCGCAGCGAGGGGCTCGCTGTCGGACGGCGCGGTGTCGGGTGCCGGGGATCCGGCGGAACGGTCGGTCAGGTGCGGGTCAGGGTGGGCAGCAGGGGCAGCACGTTCCTGCGCCCGCTCCTCGAGCCGTCCGGGGCCGGTGCCCCGTAGCTGACGGAGATCCCCTTGCTCTGGGCGGCTTGCACGATGCCCGGAACTGCGCGCTCGGCGAGCGCTGCGATCGTGTTGGCGGGGTTGACGGTGAGTGCTCCGGGGACGGACGAGCCGTCCGTGACGAAGATGCCGGGGTGGCCGCGCAGTTCGTTGCGGTCGTCGAGTGCGGAGGTGTGCGGGTCGTCTCCCATCCGGCAGGAGGACAGGGGGTGCACCGTGTAGGCGCCGACCAGGTCGTTGGTCCACGGCATCACCTTGGCGAGGCCGTCCTTCTCCAGGATCTCCTTCACCTCGGCGTCGGACTTGTCCCAGGCGCCCAGGGTGTTGCGGGTGGGTTCGTAGCGGAGGTTTCCGCGGCCGAGCATCTGCTGCGAGATGCGGTGGGCGTTACCGGTGGCCGGAGGAGGGCCGAAGACTCCTTCGTTGTCGTCCTCGATCATCGTGAAGATGGTCAGCCATGAGGTCCAGCGCTTGAGGATCTCCTTCTTCTCCGCACCGAACCAGGTCGGGCCGGTGGCGTCGGGTACCTGGGCGAGGATCGTCCCCAGGCCGGGCGGGAAGTAGAGCTGTTCCAGCGAGTAGCGCGAGTATTCGGGCAGGGAGCCGTCGAGCCGGTCCCAGCTGGCCACGGTGGGCCCCTTGCCGATCTGGTTGGCCGCGTAGGCGATGCCGTCGCCCCGGTCCAGGCCGAGCAGTTCGGCCGCCTTCTCCTCGTTGATGATGGCGGTGTTGAGGCGCTCGCCGTTGCCGGAGAAGTACCGGCCGACGGCCCGCGGCATGGTGCCGAGGTGGGCCTCGCTGCGCTGCAGGATGACCGGCGTGGCGCCGGCTCCGGCCGCGATCACGATGATCTTGGCCTCGATGACCCCGGTTCCCTCGTGGATCCGGTAGTCCTCGTCGTGGACCACGTCGTAGTGGACCCGGTAGTCGCCCTCGTCGGTACGGGCTATGTACTGCACCTCGTGCAGCGGCCGTATCTCGGCGCCGTGGGCGATGGCGGCGGGCAGGTAGTTGACCAGCAGGGACTGCTTCGCCTCGAACCGGCAGCCGGCCATCATCCAGTTGCAGTTGACGCACTTGGTGTTGTCGATGGCCACGGCCAGGGGATTGGCCGTGCGTCCGGCGTGGTTGCAGGCTGCGGCCCACAGGCCGCCGGCGTAGCTGACGTCACTCCAATCCTGTTTGGCGACCGAGAGGGACTCCTCGACGCGGTCGTACCAGGGGTCGAGCGTCGCGCGGCTGACCGCCGCCGGCCACATCCTGCGGCCGATGGAGCCCTGCCGGTCGAAGACGAACCGGGGGGCGCGGGGCATCGCGGCGAAGTAGACGACGCTGCCGCCTCCGACGCAGTTGCCACCGAGAATGCTCATCCCGTCGCCGACCGTGAAGTCGAAGGCCCGGGTGTAGGAGGAACCGAGCTTGTAGTCGTGTTCGAAGTCGTTGCTCTGCAACCAGGGGCCGCGCTCCAGCACGGTGACCTTGGCACCGCCGGCGGCGAGGTGGTAGGCGGCGATCGCGCCGCCGAACCCGCTGCCGATGACCAGGACTTCCGTACGCTCGACGCTGCTGCTCATGCTGGGCTCCCCTGAGGCGTGGTGTCCGGGTGGAGTCGGGCGAGTTCGCGACCGTAACCGGCGTCCTTGAAGCGCCAGAGGCCGTCCGCGTCGGGGTGGGAGAGGCCCATGGCAGCAAGGCCCGGGTGTCCGTCCGCCAGCGCCTCGGCCGTGTGCAGGTGCGCAGCCGAGTCGAAGGCCATGTTGCAGAAGAGGGAGAGCATCACCCAGAAGTCCTTCTCCGGGTGCCCGGGCGTCGTCAGCCGCTGGATCAGGGCGACGCGCTCGGAGTAGTCGAGGGAGACGAAGGGCGGCACGCTCTCGTCGAGGGCGATGCCCTGCTCTGCGGCGTAGGCCTCGGCGTGTCCGTTGGCCAGGTCGGCCAGGTCGTCGAGTCCGTCGTGGATGCCGGTGGCATCCCAGCGCAGGAGCTCCAGCGCCCCGGCCTCGACCGCGCCGCCGCCGGTGGAGACACCGGCGATCGCGCGGTCTTCGGCCCAGCGCTTCTGCCCCGGGACGATGGTGTCGGCGTAGGCCTCCAACGTCATCGTCCGGCTCTCGCCGTCAGGCGCCACTCGTGCGTTTTCTTCTCGCAACTCGATCCCCTTTCTCTTCGGTTCTGAGTGGTTGCCTTGCGGCGTGAGAGAAAACTAGAACCCGGGCCGCAGTTCAAGCAACCAGCCAAAGTCGCAGCGAACCTGAACACGACTCTCCAGAGTCGGCGCGGCGTGGATCCCCGACTTCCGGTACGCGCCGGGGGCTCGCCTAGGCTCGGGTCCCGGATGCATTCCGCACCTGCACGTGACATTCCTTCCGCTGTGACACCGGCGTCCCGCGGAAGTGCGCCTTGGTTCTGATGCTTGGGGGCAACGTGAAAAGTGCTGACGATGCCCCGCTCCCGCCGGCGCACGACACGCACCGGGTACCGATCGGCGATCTGCTGCCCGCCGACTCTCCGCGACTGGGCGGGATCGACAAGGCCCACGTGCGACGTCTGGCGGCGGTCTACACCCTGCTCCCGCCGGTGCTGGTGCACCGGCCCACGATGCGCGTGGTCGACGGGATGCACCGGATCCGCGCGGCGGTCCTGAAGGGCCTGGACACCGTCGAGGTGCGCTTCTTCGACGCCGCCGAGGACCAGGTGTTCCTGCGGTCGGTGGCGGCGAACCTGGCGCACGGGCTGCCCCTGTCGGTGGCGGAGCGCAAGACGGCGGCCGCCCGGATACTGAGCTCCCACCCGAGCCTGTCGGACCGCGCCGTGGCCGCCCACGTGGGGCTCGACGCCAAGACCATCGCGGGGGTCCGGGTGTGTTCAGCCGCGGGTTCTCCGCCGCTGAACATGCGTACGGGCGCGGACGGCCGGGCCCATCCCCTGGACCGCACCGCGGAGCGGATGCACGCCGCCGAGCTGCTTGCGCAGGACCCTGACCTGCCGCTTCGCGCGATCGTGGAGAAGACGGGGCTGTCGCTGGGCACCGCGCACGACGTGCGGCAGCGGCTGCTGCGCGGCGAGGACCCGGTGCCGCAGAGCCGGCAGGCGGCGGGCCAGGCGGCCCGGCGCGCGGCCGGTCCGCCGCCCCCCGCGGGCGGGCTGCCGGGGCAGGGCGCGGGCTACCGGGGGCAGCCCCCGGTACGGGCCGCGCAGGGCCCGCAGGCCGCGCTGTCGCCGCGCTCCCGGCCGCCGATGGACACCCTGCGCCGGCTCGCCGGGGACCCCTCGCTGCGGCACACGGACACGGGCCGGGAGTTCATCCGCTGGCTCCACACGCACTTCATGGTGGACGAGGCCTGGCGCAAGCGCCTGGACTCCATCCCGCCCCACAGCATCGATGCCGTGGCCGACCTGGCGCGGCACTGCTCGGACGCCTGGCGCCGCTTCGCCGAGGAACTGGCGGTGCGCAGGCACGCCGGTCCGGAGCTCCCCGAACTCCACGCGACTCAGCCAACTCGACGTTGACGCCCCGTACCGAGAGGGAGATACCGTGACCACGACGACCATCGAGCACGCCGTCCGCCGTGCCATCGGATATATGCACGTCAATCTCGGGCAGGACCTGACGATCGACGACATGGCACGCACGGCGATGTTCAGCAAATTCCACTTCACGCGGATCTTCAGAGACGTCACCGGCACTTCTCCGGGACGTTTCCTTTCGGCATTACGCATGCAGGAGGCGAAACGCCTGCTGGTGCTGACCGATTTCAGCGTGGCCGATATCAGCAGCCAGGTGGGATACAGCAGCGTCGGCACCTTCAGTTCCCGCTTCAAGGCCTGTGTGGGGCTTTCCCCCAGCGCCTACCGGGAGCTCGGCGGGGTCCTTCCGAGGATCCCCCAGGGCGGTGTGGTGCGCTCCGCGGGCGGCGGCGCCGTGGCGCAGAGCCTGTCGCTGCGCGGCAAGGTGGTCCTGCCGGCCGGTGAGGAGCCGGGCACGGTCTTCGTGGGCATCTTCCCGACCCGGGTCCGCCAGGGCCGTCCGGTGCGCTGGACCGTGCTGGACGAGCCGGGCCCCTTCGAGCTGCGGGACGTGCCGAACGGCACCTGGCACATCCTGGTCCACACGACCCCGTACGGGGCCGAGGAGGGCGCCGGCGTGCTGTCCGTGGGGCAGCACGGGCCGGTGACGGTGCGGCCGGGGGCGCTGCCGCGGCCCGCCGAGATCGTGCTGCGGCCGCTGGACGTGCTGGACCCGCCGGTGCTGCTGGCCCGCCTGGGCGTGCAGTGAGGCGTACGCTCCCGGTGCCGTTGCGACGCTCGCGCGATTCGTTCCGCCGCATACAGAAGGGGCCGGCCGCGGTGTCTCCACCGCTGCCGGCCCCTCCTTCGTGCGACGGGGTCGCGGGCCTCAGCTCACCGGGTGCACCGTCATGGGCATCCCGCCGCGCATCCTGAGCGAGAGCATGGCCTCCGGGACCGCCGGATGGCACGGGTGCATCCGCAGGTCGAGGTCCCGGGTGACGAGGGCCGCGACGAAGACGGCCTCCATCATCCCGAGGTTGCTGCCGATGCAGAACCGCGGGCCGGCCCCGAAGGGGATGTAGGCGTACCGGTCCCGTCCGGCGACCCGCTTGGGGTCGAAGCGCTCCGGGTCGAAGCGCAGCGGGTCCTCCCACAGCTCGGGGTTGCGGTGCATGACGTACGGGCAGACCAGGACGTCCGACTTGCCGGACACGTGGTACCCGCCCACCTCGTCGTCCTCCTGGGAGACCCGGGGCAGCACCCACACCGGCGGGTACAGCCTCATGGCCTCCTGGATGACCTTGGTGGTGTACGTCAGCTTGTGCAGGTCGGCGGCCTCGGGGATGCGCTCTCCGAGGACCTCCCGGGCCTCGGCCCGTACGGCCTCCCGGGCCTCGGGGTGCTGTTCGAGGAGGTACAGCACCCAGCCCAGGGTGCTGGCCGTGGTCTCGTGGCCGGCGAGGAGGAGGGTGACGAGCTCCTCGCGCAGCCGGGTGCGGACCCGGTCGGCGTCCCGCTCCTGCTGCCAGGCGGCGTGGATGACGCGGGAAAGGGCGTCGTCGGGCTGTTCGCCGCCGGACATCCGCTCGATGCGCTCGGCGACCAGGAGGTCGGAGACCCGGTACAGCTCGCGCCGGGCCCTGCGGAAGCGGGCCTGGCGCGGGAGGGGCAGCCAGCCGGGGGTGGCCCCCTGGGTGACCATCTCCAGCATGGCCTGGTCCTGGACCTCCTCGAAGGCGTGGGCGATCGAGTCGTAGCGGGTGAGGTCGGCGTCGAGGAGGGTGCGGCCGAGCACCCCGAGGGTGAGTCCGGTGACCTCGTGGAGCACGTCCACGGGCCCCTGGCCCTCGTGCCGTCTCAGCAGGGCGACGAGCTTCGCCGCCTCCTCGGCGACGGCGTCCGCCTGCCGGGTGATGCGGCCCGGCTTGAAGGCGGGCTGGACGGCGCGGCGCTGGGTCTTCCAGACCTCGCCGTCGCTGGTGAGGAGTCCGTCGCCCAGGACGCGGCGGGCCTCCACGAGGCCGATGCCCTTGTGGTAGTTGTCGGCGTTGTCGGCCAGGACGTGCTTGGCGTAGTCCGGCCGGTTGAAGATGTACAGCTTCTTGGGGCCCATGTTGACGCGGACGGCGTCGCCCAGGTCGGCCGCGTCCTGCATGAGGGCGAGCCGGTCGAAGGCGAGCTTGCGCAGCAGTCCGGGCATGGCCTTCAGGGGCGGGCCCGGTGGGTGGACTTTCACGCCGCCCTGCCTTCCGCCTGGTCCTGGACCAGGCGCCGGAAGCGGCCGCTCGCGAAGAGCAGCGCCTCCTCGGCGGGCCGGCGGGCGGCGCTGAGCACGCGGCCGAGGAAGATGGTGTGGTCGCCGCCGTCGTACGAGGCCCACTTCTCGCACTCGAACTGCGCGACGGCGCCGGAGATCAGGGGGGCGTCGCCCACCCGCCCGGGCACCCAGTCGACGGCGTCGAACTGGCCCGCGCCCACCGGCCGGGAGCGGTCGGCGAAGTGCTTGGCCAGCGCCTCCTGCTCCTTGCCGAGGATCGACACCGCGAAGGTCTCGCAGACCCCGAGGTGCTGGTGCATCACGGCGTCCTTGTTGACGCAGATCAGCACCAGCGGGGGTTCGAGGGAGACGGATGTGAACGAATTGGCTGTCATGCCGCGCGGGGTCTCCCCACCGACGGTCACCACGGTGACGCCGGTGGGGAAGGCACCGAAGCTCCCGCGCAACTGCTTTCTGTCTTCCACGTCGACGAGCTCCGCGGACGGAGCGGCCGTGGGACTCATGTCTGCCTCCCTGCCGGCGGCCGAATCCCGGCCGCGTAGGGCGCCAGCGCTTGTGCCAGCGCGTCGGGGATCAGTGCGGGGACGGGGGCGGACTCGGGGCCGCGCAGACACAGCACGCGCTGGCTGCCCCGGGCCACCGGCACTTCGCCGTCCCCCGTCTCCTTGACGTATTCGAACGTCAAGTCGAACTGCGTGTGGCCGAGGTCGGCCACCCGCATCCGTACGGACAGGCGGTCCTGCGCGCAGACCGCCTCGAAGAGCTCACAGTCGACCTGCAGTGTGAACAGCCGCAGGTCGGCGGGCGAACCACCCGTCACGTCGGGCCCGACGGGGCCGTTGACCCCGTCGAGCTCGTCGAGCGCCGCCTTGCGCAAGAAGAGCTGCCAGCACCGTCCCTGCCACTGCAGGTAGTGCACGTAGTCGGCGCAACCTGACACGTCGGTCTCCGCGAAGGCCACCGCGTGCCGGTATTCGAAGTGGTTCGCCCGCCCCGTCACGCCGCGTCCGTCCCGTCCGTCAGGAAGGCGAACACGCCCGGGTCGAGCGCCCCGCGCAGCGCGGTCACGAAGGTCGCGATCCGCAGCCCGCCGGCGGTGAACACCACCCAGTTCGTACGGGACTTCGGTGCCAGCGTGAGCGGAGCCCCCGCCAGTACCCCGGCCTTCTTGAGGCACTCGACGGCGCTCCACACCCGCGTCGCCGCCGTGTCCGGGGCCTCGCCGGTCTCCGCGGCCACCAGGGCGGCCAGGGAGGCGTACTCGCCGAGCAGCCCCGCCCACTCCTCCTCGGAGCGGACGTTGACGGCCTCGACGTCCGTGGCCACCGTGCGCTCCGCGACCACGCCGACCGTCACGCCGACCCCGTGGGCCGCCGAGACCTGCCGCCCGCCGTCGATCTCGGGCCGCCCGTCGGGCCGGTAGCGGATCTCGGCGGTGTCGCCGAGGGCCCGCTGCACCGCGACCGCGGTCGCGGCCCGGCGGGACTCGGTGGAGCCGTCGGCGTCCGCCGCGTCCGGTTCCACCGCGACCGCGATGTGGGTGCCGAGCACCTCCTCCAGGGTCCGCTCCAGGTACGAGCCGAGGAGCGGCTCCACCCAGGGCCCGGCGCCGTCGTTCTTGCGTACGGCGTGCAGGGTCAGTCCGTCCCAGCGCTCGACGATCCGCCCGTCGGCGTCGCGCACGGCGACGTCGTAGACGTACTTGTCGCCCTCGCGGTACCGCTCGGTGGCGCAGTAGCGCACCTGCTCCGGCACACCGGCCCCCTGGGCGAGCGGGTACAGCCGCTCGATGCCGGAGGGCAGCAGGGTCGCGTCGGGGACGCAGACCTGGTTGCCGTGCATGAGCGCGTCCCGCATGCCCGGGTCCGCCAGCAGCAGCTGCGCGGGCAGGTACGGGGCGAACCAGCCGGCCTGCGCGCCCAGCGCCACGTCCGCGTCGACGTGCCGGGCGGCCGCCCGGTGGAAGCGGCGCAGCCGCTGGAAGCGGTCGCCCTGGAAGAGGACCCCGCTGCGGTACAGGTCCGCGACGGGCTCCAGCGGGGCCGCGGGCACGCCCGCGGGCACCTGCTCGGGCTGCCCCTCGGGGATCGGCAGGTCGCCGTAGAGCAGCCGGGCGCGGAAGTGCTCGGCGACGAAGCCGGTCTCCTCCGCGTGGACGGCGACGTCCACGGTGTCCTCGGCGGTCACGGTGGCCGCGATCCGGATCCGGGTGGAGCCGTTGGGCGGTACGACGATGGGCCGCAGGAACTGCGCCCCGTCGATGACCGGCACCTTGTCCCAGCCGGTGGCCGCGTGGGCGACCTGGACCATGGCCTCCATGCCGAGGACGGCCGGCAGCAGCAGGTTGCCGTCGAGGAGGTGGTCGGCGAGGTAGGCGTCGGTGCCCGCGTTGAGCTCGACCTCGGTGACCAGCTCGACCCCGTGGTAGCGGACCAGCGGGCTGCCGGTGAAGCGCAGCAGCGGCAGCTGCGGCAGGTCCTTGCGGATGGTCGCGATGCCTTCCGTACGGCCGCTGATGACCGTCACCACCGGGGCGTCCGGGTCGCCGATCAGCCGGAGCATGATCTCGACGCCGGCGTCCGGGGAGACCGGGACGATGCCCTCGCGGGACAGCGTCTCGACCACGGACAGCTTCTCGCCCATGCCGACCCCGGACCAGACCGACCACTCCATGCACAGGGCGCGGCAGCCGGGGTGGTTGCGGGCGACCTCCTCGGTGATGTCGGCGAGCCACTCGTTGGCGGTGGCGTAGTGCGCCTCGCCGCGCAGGCCGGCCCGGCCGATGATGCTGCCGAAGGTGACGAGCAGCTTGAGGCTGCTCTCGCCGACCGCTTCGAGCACGGCCCGCAGGCCGTCGACCTTCGGGGCGAAGGTCCGCTCGAAGTCCTCGATGCCGAGGGAGGTCAGGGCGCCGGGCTCGTTGCGTCCGGCACCGTGCAGCAGGGCCGTCACCGGGCCGAGCCGCCCGGAGAGTTCGGCCACGGCTGCGGCGACCCGGGCCGGGTCGGTGACGTCGGCGCGGGCGTAGGCGACCTCGACCCCGCTGTCGGCCATCCGGGCCAGGTTGTCGGCGAGGTCCTTGTCGGCGGCCGGGTCGGAGCGGCCGAGGACGGCCAGCTTCGCTCCGGTCTCCTTGGCCACGGCCAGGGCGCACTCGGCGGTGATGCCCTTGCCGCCGCCGGTGACGAGCAGGACGTCCCCGGATCCGATGACGTGCTCGGTACGGGCGGGGGCCGCGGGCAGGGCCCGCAGGGTCGGGACCCGGCGCACCCCCTGGTCGTCGTAGTGGACCTCGGTGAAGCGGCCGGTGGCCGCGACCTCCGCGACGACCGTCCGCACGGTGTCCGCCCCGGGGGCCGGGGTGTGGACGATCGTGGTCCGCAGGTGGCCCTCCTGGTGGAGGGTCTTGGCGAGGCCGGCCGCGCCGCGGCCGTGCTGCACCAGGACGAACCGGCGCTCGCGGTCACCGGCCGCGAGGGCGGCCTTGGCACCGTCGAGGGCCTGCTCGATGTGGGCGGCGGGGCAGGACGGCGGCAGCCAGACCACCACGCCGGAGCCGACTCCGCCGTGCTCCAGGGCCTCCTTGAGCTGCTGCCCGAAGGGGTCCTGGCCGGCGGTGTACAGCTCCCAGGGGCCGTTCTGTCCGGCCGGTCCGGCGGGGGCGAGCGGCACCTCGTCGTGGTCCACCGCGAACGGGCGGGCCCAGACGGCCGATCCGGTGACGAGCGGGCCGCTGCCCGGGGCGCCGCCGCCGGAGCCGGCCAGCTCCTCCAGGGCCTCGGCGAGCTGCGCGACCGTGGCGGTCGCGAAGTTGGTCGGCACGTGGGCCGCGCCGATGCCGAGCCTGGTGGCGGCCTGGTTGACGATCTGGCCGACCGTGATGGAGCTCATGTGCAGGTCGTCCAGGAGGCTGCTGTCGTCGGCGACCAGCTCCGGGGGGAGCTCGGCGCGCTCGGCGACCAGCTCCCGCAGGACCTGGAGGGCGGTCAGGCCCTCGGCACCGGCAGCGTCCGCGGCGGGTGCCTGCGTACCCGCTTCGCCCTCGGCGGGGCGGGCGGCCCGGCCGGCGGGCAGGCTGATCTCGGGGGCCTGCTCGCAGGGGCTGGTCAGGAAGCTGAACTCGGTGCCGATCTCCAGCGCCCGGGTGAGCCGGTCGCGGAAGAGCCGCTCGTGGATCAGCGGGGCGCCGGTCACGTACGCCGCGCCGACCACGGCCAGCAGGGGCCGCAGCGACTCGTCGTCCGTGTTGAGGGCGAGGACCGGTACGTCGACGGTGTTCGCGGCCAGGGAGCTGAGCACCCGGCCCGGTCCGACCTCGACGAACAGGTCCACGTCCGCGGCGGCGGCCTGCACGGCCTGGGTGAAGAGCACCGGGTCGGTGATCTGCTGGCGCAGCAGCTTCGCGAGGTCGCTGTCCTGCTCCAGCTCGGCACCGGTGACGGTGGAGACGATCCGCCGGTCCACGGTCCCGAACTCGGCGGCGGCCAGCCACTCGCCGAAGGACTCGGCGGCCGGGGCCACGAGCGGGGAGTGGAAGGCGTGCGAGACGGCCAGGCGGGTGCAGTTGACCCCGGCCTTCGCCGCGCGGGCGGCGACCTCCTCGACCGCGTCCACCGGCCCGGCGACCACGGTCTGCTTGGGCCCGTTGTACCCGGCGACGACCACGGGCAGCCCGTCGGTCAGCGGGGTGACGGCCTCGGGGGCCGCGGCCAGGGAGGCCATGGTGCCGGAGGCGCTGTGCTCGGCCATCGCCGCGCCGCGCACCCGGGCCGCCTCCAGCAGTGCGGGGCCCTCCAGGGCGCCCGCCCAGTGCAGGGCGGACAGCTCGCCGAGGCTGTGGCCGACGGCCACCTCGGCCTCGATGCCCAGGGAGTCCAGGACCCGCAGGCCGGCGGTGGAGCCGGTGACGATCCGCGGCTGGGCCACGTCGGTGGCGACCATGTCCCCGCTGGTGGGCAGGCCCGCCTTGGCGTACACCTCGGCGGCCTCGGTGAAGCGGCGGCGCAGCGCGCCCCCGCCGGTGCCCTTGCCGGAGCCCTGGCCGGGGAAGAGGAACCCGATCCGGGCCTCGCCGTCGGCCTTTCCAAGGAAGGTCCGGCCGTCCTGGGCGAAGTGGCTGACGGTGCCCTCGGCCGCGGAGCCGGCCAGGGCGTTCAGGCGCAGCTCGGCGTCCTCGGGGGAGGTCACCACGGCGGCGGCCCGGTAGGGCAGCTCGCGCAGCTCGCGCTGGAGGGTGGCGGCGAGGTCGGCGAGCTGTCCGTACGACAGCTGCGCCGCGAAGCCGGCGACCTCGGTGAGGCGCTCGCCCAGCGCCGCGGGGGACTCGGCGTCGAACAGGAGCAGTTCGGAGTCCTGGAGGGAGTTGGCGAGGGTGGTGGCGCGGCGGCTGGGGGCCGGGCGCCGCTTGGGCACGGCCTTGTCGACGACCACGTGGGTGTTGATCCCGCCGAAGCCCATGGCGGTGACGGCGGCGCGCAGCGGTGCGCCCTTGGGCCAGGCCTCGGCCTGGCGCAGGACGCGCAGGTTGGCGCCGTCCTCGGTGAGGAGGTCGTGCGGTTCCACGCAGCCGATGGCGGGCGGCAGCATCGCCGCGTCGACGGCCAGGGTGGCCTTGATGAGCCCGGCGACGCCCGCGGCGGCCTTGGTGTGGCCGATCATCCCCTTGATGGAGGAGATGGCGGCCAGCGGGGCCTGCGGGTTGTCCTGGGCGCGGGCGCCCATGATGGCCTTGAGCTCGGTGGCGTCGCCGACCTCGGTGCCGGTGCCGTGGCCCTCGAAGAGGGGGACGGTGTCGGCGCCGAACCCGGCCCGCTCGTACGCCCGGCGCATCGCGAGCTGGTAGCCGCTGACCTCGGGGCGGGTGATGCCGCCCTGGCCGTCGGAGGCGATGCCCCAGCCGGCGATGGAGGCGTAGATGCGGTGGCCGCCGGCGAGGGCGTCCTCCTCGCGCATCAGGACGACCATGCCGCAGCCCTCGCCGGGCCAGAAGCCGTTGGAGCCGCGGTCGTAGAGCCGCATCTCCCGCTTGGCCAGGGCGCCGGTCTTGGCGAACCCGATGATCTCGAAGGGGTCGATGGACAGGTCCACGCCGCCCGCGACGGCCACGTCCAGGTCTCCGTTGACCAGGCCGGTCGCCGCGGTGGTGACGGACAGCAGGGAGGAGCTGCAGGCCCCGTCGACGGTGTAGCCGCCGCCGTTGAGGTCGTAGTAGTTGCAGATCCGCCCGGCGATGGTGTTGGACAGGCCGCCGGCGAGGGTGTCCTCGTCGATGGCGGGGAAGGGCTGCTTGTACGCCTCCTCCACGCCGGCGAGGAAGTCGGCGGTCCGCTCGTCCTCCCAGTCCTCCGCCTTGAGGGCGGCGGCCAGGACGCGGCGTACGTACGGCCAGCGCAGCCGCATCACGTTGGCGCGGGAGAACTCGCCGGTGAGGGTGTTGCCGACGATGACGCCCGTACGCTCCTTCGGCAGTCCCTCGCCGCCGGCGAAACCGGCGTCGGCCAGGGCGGACCCGGCGGTGTCGAGGGCGAGCCAGTGGGTGAGGTCGGTCGACCGGTAGGTGCTGCCGGCGATGCGGTGGGCGATCCGGTCGAAGGAGTAGCCCTCCAGGACGGCCGCGCTGCGGGCGTAGAACCGGTCGGGGGTGGCTGGGTCGGGGTCCCAGTAGTCCGCGAGGCGCATCCGCACGTCGGGCAGCCGGCGGAAGGCCCGGCGGCCGGCGACTGCGTTCTCCCACAGCTCGCGGTGGTTGGCGGCGTCGGGATAGCGGCCCGCTATGCCGACGATGGCGATTCTGCTCACAGGGTCACCGTCACCTTCTCGTCCTTCGCCGCGGTGGCGCGCATGGCCGCGCACTTGCCGTGCATGCAGGTCCCGGCGATGCACGGGTCCTCGGCGGGGGCGGGTACCGCCGAGACCGGTGCGGCCGCGGCCGCCGCGGCGGGCACCTTGACGGGTGCCTCGACGGGGGCGGGGACGGGCGACGGTACGGCGGCGAGGGGCTCGATCGGGCGGATCGCCGCGGTCTTGGCGGCGGCGGAGCGCTGCTTCTCCTGGAAGTGCAGGCCCCACAGGTACAGGCCGCGGATCAGGCAGACGATCGCGGTGGCGAAGAAGATGCCGTACGCGATCTGCAGGGCCGTCAGGACCCCGTAGACACCGGCGACACCGGCGCCGAAGGCGATCTGCGAGGACCTCTTCGAAGGCGAGGTGCCCGGGTCCGTGATCATGTAGTTGGTGAAGAGCACGAAGGCCGTGCCCGTCATCATGCCGAGGGCCGCGGGGATCGAGGTGTCGAAGATCCAGCCGCGGACGACGGACTGGATCGCGAAGCCGCCGACCCAGCCGGCGATCAGCCACATGCGGTTGGTCAGCTTGGCGTTGAGCAGGGTGCCGAGGGTGATGATGACCGCGGGCAGGATCCAGTCGCCGACGGCGGTCTTGCCCGTCAGGTACTCGGTGAAGTGGTACGGCGGGGCGATGCTGGCCCAGGGGAAGAGGACCAGGATGACCGCGATGCCGAAGTTCGACGGGTTCATGTAGTGCCGCATGCGGCCCTTGAGGGGGGCGCGCAGCACGTGCTTGGTGCCGACGGCGACGACGACGCCGAACATCATGACCCACCAGCGGTCGTTGACGTACGTCAGCATGTTCACCGCGAGACCGGTGATGTGGGCGGGGAAGAGGAACTCGACGACGCCCTTGAAGCCGCCGCCGGCGTAGCGCGGGGCCCGGTTCTCACTGCGGGCGCTGACCCATTCGAGGGAGAGCTCGGTGGCGTACGCGGTGAAGACCGCGATGAAGGGCCACATCCACACCTGCTCGAAGCCGAGCACGGTGTAGCCGAGGATGTTGAGCACCGTGATGGAGATCGCGAACCGCTTCAGGGCGGTGATGACCTTGGGGTCGTGGCGGGGGCCTCCGGCTGGCTTCGCCGGGGCTGCAGCTGCGGTGTTCTGGGAAGACACGGTCACTTCTCCTTGGCCTCGGTGCCGAGCTGGACCGTGTGCCAGCCGGGGGTCAGCGAAAGGGCCTGCTTGCGGACCTGGCCGGTCGAGTCGCGCCAGGAGATGTTGGCCTGGACGGGTCCGCTGACCTTGCCGAGGCCGATGTGCACGTCGGTGCTGCGCTTGCCGGAGTGGCCGCTGCCGCCGTCGACGCGGCCGAGGAGCTTGCGCCCGTCGGGCAGGGCGACGGTGACCTGGGCGCCGACCACGGCCGATCCCTTGTCGTCGACGAGCCTCAGGCCGAGGTAGTCGTTCTGGGACGGGCTGAGGTTGCAGTAGAAGACGGGGGCGTCCCACTGCCGGGCCACGACCAGGTCGAGGCGGCCGTCGCCGTCGGCGTCACCGGTGGCGATGCCGCGGGTCGGTACGGGCACGCCGAGGCCGAGCTCCTTGGAGATGTTGTCGTACTTGTCCCCGTTGCGGGTCCACAGGCGCAGGAACTGGTCGCCGGCGAGGTCGTCGCCCTCCTCGACCTTGGGCCAGGCGCCGGGGTGGCGGACCAGCTGGTCGTTGGCGGTGGCGAGCTCCTGGAGCTGCACCCAGCGGCTGCGCTTGCCCTTGACGAACCCGGTGGCCTGGGTGATCTCGGCGCGGGTGTCGTTGTCGAAGTCGGCCATCTTGGCGTCCCAGCCCCAGCCGGACCAGGCCGTGTTGAGGGAGGCGCTCTCGTCCTTCCAGGGGGCCACGCCCTTGTTCAGCTGGCGGGAGAGGTCCGCCTGGCTCTTGGCCTTGCTGATGAAGGTGTAGTTCGACTCCTGGATGCCGAACGAGGTGGTGATGTTGGAGACGAAGGAGTCGAGCAGGCCGTCGCCGTTGAGGTCGGCCCAGTCGATGCCCATGCCCTTGAAGGAGCTGCGGCCGATCTGCTTCGACCGCGGCATGATCCCGCTGTACTTGGCCTTCACCTCGACGAACTCCAGCTTGCCGGGGGTGGACCGGTTGTGCAGCAGGGTGCTGGAGCCGAAGTCGAGGCCGAGGTACAGCTCGGGCTTGAGGTCGCCGTCGAGGTCGGTGGCGGAGGCGGCCAGGGTCCAGCCCTTGGCGCGGCCCTTGGGGATGACCTCCTCCTCGACCTTCTTGTAGCCGTCGGGGGTCCAGAGGAAGAAGTGCCCGCCGCCGCCGTTCTGGGCGTGCGACATGGAGTCGTTCATCGTGACCCCGCCGTCCTTCGTCCAGTCGAGGACGGGGCTCTCGGGGAAGTAGTTGCCGATGTAGATGTCCTTGTGGCCGTCGCCGTCGAAGTCGGCGACGGAGGCCGCGTTGGAGTTCCACAGCGGGCCGGTGTAGACGCTGCCGCCGTTGCCCGGGACCAGCTCGACCGGCTCGAAGCACTCGGCCTTGGGCGGCATCTTCTTGTCCCAGGCCTCCTTCTTCTGCTGGAAGATCACCGGGGTGCGGCCCCAGTAGTAGACGAGGACGTCGGTGGCGCCGTCCTCGTTGAAGTCGCCGGGGACGCAGCCGATGGGGGCGCTGTACGGGGTCTTCGGCAGCGGGGCCGGGTCCAGGGCGAAGGGCGCGTACGTGGCACTCTTGCGGCCGGGGGCCGGGGCCGGGGTGATGACCGCCTGGTCGGTGCGCGGGTCGGTGATGCACAGGTCGTTCGAAAGCCCGTCGCCGTCGATGTCGTTCATCGCGACACCGGCACCGACCGAGGAAATCCACGCCTCGATGTGCTTGTACGCCTTGTTCACCTTGCGGACCGTCTGCTGACGGTATCCGGAGGGCAGCGCAATGGACATGGGCTCGAATTTGAATGCCTGCGCGAGTTCACGCTTCTCGGAAGCGGAGGATTCCTCCGGCTTCACCGCGTAGAACATGCTCACCATAACGGCGAGGGCAATTACTCCGGGTGCCTGCTTTCGCAGCCAGGCAACTGGGTGCGTCATGCGGTGGCACCTTCCTGCGAGTACGAGGGGACGGATACTCCGGCGGCAATGGCCTGCCGCCAGGTCTCGAAGGCCGGGATCGGACCGCCGTCGCAGCGCTCGGGCCGCGTGTCGAGGCAGACCTGGGCGGCCTCCTCCGGGGTGCGCCCGGCGCACAGGACGCGGGCGGCCATCCGGGTGTGGTCGATGGTGGTGCCGGCCTTGACCCGGGCCTCCGAGGCGAAGGCGGAGCCCTGGGCGAGGTTCGGCGCGTACGGGCCGGCGTACTCGGCGAAGCGCTTGAGCTCCGCCTCGTCGGCGCTGCCCGCGTACGTGCAGGCCAGCCCGGAGCCGGCGTACAGGTCCGCGTGCCGGTGCTCGGGGTAGGAGGAGATCAGCCCGGCGACCACGTCGGGGTCGGTGCCGCCGACGAACCACAGCGCCCGGCCGATGCCCTGGTCGAGGCAGCGCTGGCTGTACTCGTCGGAGCCGCCGGCCCAGCTGAAGGGGTGCACGTCGTGCGGCTTGCGCACGTACGCGTCCGTCTTGAAGTAGGCCTGGTGGAAACCGTAGCCGTCCAGGATCAGCCAGCGCAGCACCGGGTCGATCTTGGTGACGTCCGGCCACAGGAACTTCGGCAGCCGGGCCATGGCCCAGCCCACGCCGACGTAGATCATGTAGTCGTGTTTGGCGCCCTCGCCCTCGAGGAGGCCGGTCAGCCGGCTGCCCCCGCCGGACATCACGTCGAGCATCACGGCGCCCATCCCGGCGCCCTCGTACGCGAACCCGCGGTAGGCACGGGGGACGGTCTCCAGCCACTCCTCGGCCTCGGCCGCCGTACGGGCCTCGACCGCGTAGGCGTACCCCTGGAGGAAGGTGCACCCGACGGTTTCCAGCTGATGCTTGGCTTCCGGGTTCTTCACGTGGAATCCGCGTCGATCCAGGTGCGTCTCCCGGACATTGGGTGTGAGGACCCTGCGCCTCAGCGCACGCAACATGGACACGTAGCAAACCGCCCCTCGTATTTACAGTCCTGGATTTTCCTTACGGTCTTTCGGTCTTTCGGTCCTGCCGTACTGCGGTACGTCGACACTTCGGCACTTCGGTACTGCGACCTAGCCAATTAGCTGAATTCGAATCTAACGATCGGGCCCGCCGGAGCGTCTACTCCAGAAATGCTCAAACGGCATTTACGAGGAGTTGTTCACGCACCGCCGTACGCCAGAGTTCGTACGTGGGCACAGGTCCCGTCGATTTCAGGTCGGGGGTGCTGTCGTCGGCGAGCGCGGCGGCCTGCTCGACGGTGAGTCCGGCGAGGGCGTGGACGGCGATGCGGGTGTGCTCCGGGACCGTCCGGGAGAAGTGGCGGGCCTTCGCCGCGAAGACGGAGCCCTGGCCGAGGTGCCCGCGGTGCTCGCCGGCCGCCGCGTAGAGGGCGGAGAGGTCCTCCGAGTGGGAGGCGCCGGCGAAGGTGGCGGCCAGCCCGACGCCCGCCCACAGGTCGGCGTGGCGGGAGGAGGCGAAGCGGCGCAGGGCCGCGGTGACGTTGTCGACGTGCGCCCCGTGGATGAACCACAACGCGCGCCCGACACCTTGGTCGAACGCGCGCTGGAAGTAGTCGGGGTGGCCGTCCCACGGGTGGGGACTGTCGAGCCGCTGCTCGTCTATCCAGCGGCGGGTGTCGAAGTACGCGCGGTCGAAGCCGTAGCCGTCGACGGCGAGCCAGAGCATCGGCGGGTAGAACTCGTCGCCGTGCAGCTCGGGCATGACCTTCTTCCACAGCGGGCGGGGCAGCTTGGCCATGGCGAAGCCGATGCCGATGTAGTTGAGGAAGATGTGGCGGCGCCCGTTGGCGCCCTCCATCAGGTCCTGGGTGCGGCGGCCGCGGCCGGGGCCCATCACGTCGCGGATGACGGAGGCCATGGTGGCCCCCTCGTACGCGAAGCCCTGCAGCTCGGGGTCGACCAGCTCCAGCCGGCGCTCGGTCTCCCAGAGGTCGCGGGCCTCGATGCCCCATTCGAAGCCGGTGACGACCGCCTGCGGGATGCTCTCCAGCTGGGCCGTCGCGGGCGTCGGGACGACGGGGAAGCCCCGTCCGGCGAAACTGACCTCGCTCAGGGCCGGGGCCATGAGCAGCTTGCGCAGAGCGCCCGTTGCGGTTCCCACGCTGTGCCTCCTCCACGGGGCCACCGGGGGTGGTGGCAGGAGGCCTCATGGTCAAGGGGCGCTATAGCACGCGGCATCTTCGGTAGTGCGCAACGGGGCCCCCTTGAAGCCTGGTTAGGGATGTTCACCGAGGTGGCGGGGGGCTTGTTCGAGAGGTGTTCAGGTGTCCGGGGGGCGTTCAGGGCGGGGCGGGGGTGGGGTGCGGGGGTGGGCGTGGGGTGGTGGGGGAGCGTTCAGAGGCGGCCCGGTTCAGCGGATCTTCCGTACGGCGACCTCCTCGCCCCGGACGTCCCGGTCGCACCGGTCGCAGTCCATCCGCACGTGCACGTGCCCGTCGCACCCGATGTGCTCGGCCCGCCGCGGCGGGCCCATCTCCAGCGGGATGTTCCGGTCGCCCCACTGCATGAGCGCGATGACGGCGGTGGCGAGATCCCGTCCCATGGGCGTCAGCGGGTACTCGTACCGCACCGGCTTGTCCTGGTAGGGGACCTTCTCCATGATGCCCAGCTCGACGAGACGCGCGAGTCTGCTGGTCAGGATGTTGCGGGCGATCTGCAAGTGGCCCATGAAGCCGTCGAACCGCTTCACGCCCAGCAGCGCCGACCGGACGATCAGCAGGCTCCAGCGCTCACCGATCACCTCGAGCGAACGGGCCAGATTGCAGTCCTGGCCCTCGTAGGTTCTTTTCAGCATGCGGCCAAGGTAGCTGCTGAGTTGTATGAAAGGACCCACTCCGTTCCCGTTTGACCGCAGATCCGCAATCTCGAAGAAGACCACCCCTCATCTGCGCTGGTCAGATAGCCTCCGGATCCGGACCGACGGAGGAGATCATCATGGCAACGACCGCGCAGGTAAAGCCTGTTGAGAGCGGATTACTCAACTCCCTCAACGGCAGGTTCCACAAGATCGGCCTGAGGGTGTTCCTGGTGATCGTCCTCGCGCACTGGGCCGAGCACCTCACCCAGGCCATCCAGATCTACGTGCTCGGCTGGCCGGTCCCAGAGGCGCGCGGAGTCCTCGGCGTGCCCTTCCCGTGGCTGGTGAAGTCCGAGTGGATGCACTACAGCTACGCCATCCTGATGCTCGTCGGGTTCATCATCTTCCGCCGCGGCTTCGAGGGCCGCTCCCGGACCTGGTGGAACATCACCCTGGGCGTGCAGTTCTGGCACCACATCGAGCACCTGCTCCTGCTGATCCAGGCCCTCGCCGGCGCGTACATCGCGGGCAAGGCCGTCCCCACCAGCGTGCTGCAGCTCGTCTTCCCGCGCGTCGAACTGCACCTCTTCTACAACGCGCTGGTGACCATCCCCATGATCATCGCGATGGTCTACCACGTCCGCAACACCCCGGACAACCGCAACGCCCGCTGCGACTGCGCCCTCACCGCATGACCGCCGCCCGCCGCCCCTCCGGTTTCGTCGGCTCCCTGCTGCTGGCCTTCGCGGCCCTGCTGCTGTACGTGGCGCTGCCCAACCTCGGCAACGTGGCCCGCGCGGCCACCGCCGACGGGGTCGCGGGCTCCTTCACCGCGGGCAAACTGCGCTGCGTCTCCCACGGCGGCCACGAGAGCTGCGAGTGGGCGGGCAGCTTCACCTCCAAGGACGGCACCGTCACCCGCGAGGGCATCACCCTCTACGGGACCGCCAAGGACTCCCTGGCCGAAGGCCGGGTGGCCCCGGCGGTGGACGTGGGCAACCCGGGGCGGGTCTACCGCCCCGGGGGCTCCCACGAATGGATCTTCACCATGGCCCTCCTCCTCACCGGCTACGGCCTCCTGGCCTACCTCGCCAGACGCCACCTGATGCCCAGGGCCCTGGGCATGGCGGCGTAGGCGGGCGGTACGTACGCTCCGGGGCCGGGGTCAGGATCCGCAACGGTACGAACGCCGGGGCCGGGATCAGAGCCCGCAGCGGTACGAGCGCTCCCCCGCACCCCGTCTCCTCCCCCGCCCCGGCACCCCCAGCACCGCCCTTTGCCCACCCACCCCCACCGCGACCGGGGTCAGGCCCCCGGCTCCCCATCCCCGACCGGGGTCGGAGAAGCTCTCCGGTGTCTGCTCGCATGTCTGACTGTCCGGCCGTCCCGTGGTGCCCTGTCAAGGGCGCTCCCTTCGGTCGCGTCGCTGCGCGACTCCGCTGGCGCTCCGCCCTTGACAGGGCACCACGGGACGTCAAGTCCCAGACTTGCCAGCAGCCACAGGAGAGAAAGCAGCAGGGGGACCAGGGCCCTGGTTCGTCAGGGTCGGCCAGGCGCATCCCGTTCCCCCGGGCCCCCGCCCTCCGGGCGGAAAGACCACAAGCAACAAGCCGCAGCGGATCGCTACACAGCTGGGCAGGCCCAGCGGCCTCCGGGCCGCCTGAGGCTGGGCATAGGCCGCCAACGACCACTACGCGCTCCGGCCGTCTCGGCGGCAGCCGACCCGCCCCGTGCTCTGCGATCCGCTGAGCGGGATTTCCACGACCGTGACGGTCAGAGTGCAGGCATCGGGGGCTGCCCCTGTATCCCAGGCTGGTCACGCCGCACCGACCCACTCGGCGAACGCCGACAACGGCTGGTTGGCCCCACGCTTGATGCGTCGGAGGGTTGCGATGTCCTCACGTACCCACGGATGGTCCCGTACGTGTTGCGGCGCAAGGGATCGTGCGAGCTTCAGGGACTCGAAGGCCTCATCCGGACGGGCCGCCCAGAGTTGCGCACGGCCGAGCTCCACGAAGAAGCCTGATCGTCGCTCAGCGGGAATCTCTGCTCCAGGCTTCCACACCCGAGCGATATCCAGGGCATGACCGACGTGCTCCTGCCCCAGGCTGACGGCCACGGCCACCTCGTGGATGCGAACACTGGAGGGACCGAACGCCGTACCGAGATGGACGCCTTCCGCAAGGTCGCCCGCCATGCGCGCCGCCTCGTTCAGATGGGCGCGCGAGCCGACTGCGTCCCCGCCCCTCGCGGCCACCACGGCAGTGCGCATGTGGAGAGCTCCGAGAGCCGCAGGGGAGCAGGCACCGCCTGCGTTGCGCGCAGTATCCAGTGCACCTTCGAGGACAACCTGGCCCTTCCGATACGACTCTGAGGCGAGGAAGGTCTCGGCGTGCACGTATGCGGCCACCGCAGCCACGTCGGAATCCCCGGTGTGGCTGGCGGCCCACCGCATCACCTCGATGAGCCGTGCAGACAGGTCGTGAGCCCGCAGCTTGAAAGCGACGGCATCGGCGGCGCGAGCCGTGGCTACTACCAAGCGGGCCGCCTCTTGGCGGGCCGGACCGACGGCGGCGTGCAGGTGTGCAAGGCATTCACTCAGCAGTAGCGGAGCCTCTGCTGCGATACGACCGTATTGAGCAGCCAACCGCCAGGCGGTCGCTTGCCTCGCAGCTTCGGAGAGCTCTCCGAGCGTCATCCCAGGCGGGTCGAGGGGAACGTCGTACCCTGCCACGGCAGCAGAGATCTTCGGCAGCGCCACGTGCACCCTGCCGACCGGGCCTCTACCTGATGGATCGAGCTGGGACGCATCAACCCCGAGCGCCAGCGCCAGCGCCTCCAGGGGACTGCTGCGTGATCGGGTGACAGTTGGGGTTTACGCAGCGAGTGCTGTGTGAGGGGCCATGATGGTTTCGTACTCGACGGGCGTCAATCGGC